>NZ_JAWIRX010000002.1:0-353418 GCF_036319965.1 Stenotrophomonas sp. SMYL41
GGTGGGGCGGTGTCGGAGTGCGGGGTGTCAGCCGCATGGGCCCGAGGCATGCCTCGGGCGGGTTGGGCAGGACGCCCAACCCCGGTCTTGCCGTGTGCGCAGGACTGCGCACACGAGCAAGCGGCTGCCAAGCTTACAGGGACGTACTTGCAGCGTCCCCGCACTCCGACACCGCCCCGCCAGCCCACGGAATGCACGCTTTTGACGTTGACGTTGACGTTGACGTTGCCTTGGCTTGAAGCCTCTGCAGGTGCAGGGCGCAGCCCTGCCGAACCCTCCTCTACTTGACCTGCACGTCGATCACGCCGTCGCCGACGCGGGCCTGCAGGGCGTCACCGGGCTGTACCTGATCGATCTTCCGCACCAGGGTGCCGTCGTCACTGCGGGTGAGGATGCTGTAGCCGCGGGCCACGGTCGCCAGCGGGCTGACCGCTTCCAGCGAACGCGCCAGCCCGCGCAGGCGTAGTGCATCGCGCTCCAGCAGTCGCTGCATGGCCGCCTGCGGCCGCCCGCGCAGGGCGGCCAGACGGCGCTGCATCGTGTCGAGCTGGCGCTGCGGATGGTGCCCGCGCAGCACCGCCGCCGCATGACGCAGGCGCGCTGAACGGCGCTCCTGCTGCTGGTTGAATGCGGCATGCAGGCGCCGGCCCAGGTCCAGCTGACGGCGGCGCAGCAGGTCCAGCCGCGCCTGCGGGCTCTGTGTGTTCAGGCGCAGCAGGGCGCGGTCGGCGCGCTGCATGGCCTGCTGCATCGCATGCCGTTGCAGCTGCACCATGCGCGCGGCCGTGCGGCGCACGCGCAGCGCCAGTTCGCGCTGGTCGGGTACCAGCAGTTCGGCTGCCACCGATGGCGTTGGCGCGCGCAGGTCGGCGGCGAAGTCGCTCAGGCTGAAGTCGGTTTCGTGGCCGACCGCCGAAACCACCGGGGTGCGGCTGGCCGCGATGGCGCGGGCCAGCGCTTCATCGTTGAACGCCCACAGGTCTTCCAGCGAACCGCCACCGCGGGTCAGCAGGATCACGTCGTAGCGGCCACTGGCATCGGCTGCCTGCAGCAGGCGGGTGATCTGTGCGGCGGCGCTGCTGCCCTGCACCAGGGTCGGCAGCAGGTCCACTTCCAGCAGCGGGAAGCGGCGGCCGAGCACGCTCAGCACGTCGCGCACGGCAGCGCCGGTGGGCGAGGTGATCACCGCCAGGCGCTGCACGTGCACCGGCAGTGGCCGCTTGCGCGCCGGGTCGAACAGGCCTTCGGCTTCCAGCCGTGCCTTCAGTTCCTCGAAGGCGCGGCGCAGCGCGCCTTCGCCGGCTTCCTCCATGTGGTCCAGCACCATCTGGTACTCGCCACGGGCGTCGTACAGGGTCACCTTGCCGCGCACCAGTACGCGCATGCCTTCGCGCGGGACGAACTTCAGGTATTGCGCCTTCATCCGGAACATGGCCGCACGCAGCTGCGCGCGCGCATCCTTCAGGGTGAAGTAGAGGTGTCCGGAGGCTGGGCGCGCCACGCTGCCCAGCTCGGCCTCGACCCAGATCGCCGGGAAGCTGCCTTCCAGCAGGTCGCGGGCCAGGGTGTTGAGCTGGCTGGGGGTGAGGATGTCGTTGTTGCGTGGCTGCATGGGAACGGCGTGCTGCGGGCGGAACGGGGACTCAGGATCGCACGTCAGCGCACCGTGTGCTGGCCCAGCGCCCACTGCACGTGTTCACGCACCAACGGCGAGGGATCATCGACGCGGGTATGCAACGCGGCCAGCGCTTCGGTGGTGGATGGCGCATTGCCCAACGCCACGGCGATGTTGCGTAGCCAGCGCTCATGGCCGCTGCGCCGGATCGGGCTGCCTTCGGTGCGTCGCAGGAATTCTGCCTCGTCCCAGGCGAACAGCTGGTCCAGCCGCGCGGTGTCGAGATTGTTGCGCGCGCGGAAGTCGGCTTCGTCGGTGCGCTTGGCGAACTTGTTCCAAGGGCAGACCAGCTGGCAGTCGTCACAGCCATAGATGCGGTTGCCGATCAGCGGGCGCATGTCCTCGGGGATGGCACCGTCGTGCTCGATGGTCAGGTAGGAAATGCAGCGCCGCGCATCCAGCCGCTGCGGGCCGATGATGGCCTGGGTGGGGCAGACATCGATGCAGCGCGTGCAGGTGCCGCAGTGCGCCGTGGCTGGCGTATCGATCGGCAGGGGGATATCGATGTAGATCTCGCCGATGAAGAACCACGAACCGCCATGGCGGTCGATCAGGCAGGTGTGCTTTCCGATCCAGCCGAGGCCGGCGTTGCGTGCCAGTGCACGTTCCAGCACGGGCGCAGAATCGACGAACACGCGGTAGCCCAGCGGTGCCACTTCATCGTTGATCTGCATGGCCAGCTTCTGCAGGCGGTTGCGCATCAGCTTGTGGTAATCGCGGCCCAATGCGTAGCGGGCCACGTAGGCGCGGCCCGGGTCTGCCAGGGTTGCCCAGGCTTCGGTGTCGTCCTTGTGGCTGTAGTCCATGCCCACCGAGATCACCCGTACGGTGCCGGGCAGCAGCTCGGCCGGGCGCGCGCGCAGGGTGCCGTGGCGCGCCATCCAGTCCATCGTGCCGTACAGGCCCTGGCCCAGCCAGTCGGCCAGGTGCGCTTCATCCTCGCCCAGCTCGATGCCGGCGATGCCGCAGCGCTGGAAGCCATGCGCACGGGCCAGTTCGCGGATGCGCTGCACGGCCTGGGCCGGATCGACAGGGGCGGGGGCGGGGGACATGTGCACCAGTATAAAATCCCTGCATGGCCAACCTTGCCGATCTTTTTGATTCCGCTGCCGCGCGTGCGCTTGATGCGCAGGCCTCGGCGCTGGCCGCCGAGGGCGGTTGGGGCCTGATGGCGCAGGCCGGGCAGGCCGCCTGGCAGTGCCTGCTGCAGCATTGGCCGCAGGCGCAGCGGATCGGTGTGGTGGTCGGTGCGGGCAACAACGGCGGCGATGGCCATGTGCTGGCCCGACACGCGCTGCAGGCCGGACGCGAGGTGATGGTGATCGCCTTGCCGGGGAAGTCGCCGTCAACCGTGCTGGCACGGCGCGCAGCATCGGAATTCAAGTCCGACGGCGGCACCATCACCGATTTCGGCGGCGCGCTGCCCGAGGCCGATATCTGGGTCGATGCCCTGTTCGGCCTGGGCTTCGATCGCGCGCCGGAAGGCGTCGCGCAGGCGCTGATTGTCGCGCTCAATGTGCAGGCGGCACCGGTGCTGGCGCTGGACGTCCCCAGTGGCGTGGATGCCGACCGCGGCGCCGTACCGGGCGAGGCGGTGAGGGCGGCACTGACCCTGCAGTTCATCGTGCCGCATCGCGGGCTGTATACCGGCGATGCGCTGGATCATTGCGGGCGGAAGGCGCTGGCGCCGCTGCAGCTACCCGCGGCCGCATGGCAGGACGTGTCACCCGCCGCGGAGCATTGGACGCAGGCTCGCTTGCCGCCACTGTTGCCGCCGCGCCGTGCCAATACCCACAAGGGCGAATCCGGGCACGTGCTGTGCGTCGGCGGCAACCATGGCAGCGGCGGTGCCGTCGCGATGGCGGCCGAAGCTGCGTTGCGAGCGGGTGCGGGGCTGCTGAGCCTGGGCACCCGTCGCGATCACGTCGGCCCGTTGCTGGCGCGCCTGCCAGAGGCGATGACCCATGCGCTGGAAGATGGTGATGCGCTGCCGGCACTTCTGGACAAAGCCAAGGTGGTGGCGATCGGGCCTGGATTGGGCCAGGACGAGTGGGCACGCGCACTGTTTGCGCGGGTGCTGTTGTGTGGCAAGCCGCTGGTGGTCGATGCCGATGCACTGAACCTGCTGGCGCAGGATCCGCGCGCGCTGCCCGACGCCATCCTTACGCCTCATCCGGGCGAGGCCGCGCGCCTGCTCGGTTGCAGGACCGCTGACGTCCAGGCCGATCGCTTTGCCTGTGCGCAGGCGCTCGCCGGGCGCTTCCACGCGGTGGTGGTGCTGAAGGGCGCCGGCAGCATCGTCGCAGCGCCCGGGCAACGGCCACGACTGATTGCTGCCGGCAATCCCGGTATGGCTGTGGGTGGCATGGGTGACCTGCTGACAGGCATCATCGCCAGCCTGCGCGCGCAGGGCCTGGCCGCCTTCGATGCCGCTGCCGCTGGCGCGCTGCTGCATGCACTGGCCGGCGATATCGCCGCCGCCGACGGCGCGCGCGGCCTGCTCCCAACTGATCTGCTGGTGCCGCTGCGGCGACTGGCCAACCCGGAACTCTCTCCATGACCGATTTCTTCCTTGCCGACAGCGATGCCACTGAACTGCTCGGACAGTGGCTGGCGGCTACGCGGCCGCCGCAGGCACTGATCGAGCTGCGCGGCGACCTGGGTGCCGGCAAGTCCACCACGGCCCGTGCGCTGCTGCGCGCGCTGGGCGTGCAGGGTGCGATCCGCAGCCCGACCTATACCCTGGTCGAGCGCTATCCATTGGCCAGCGGGGGCGAGGCCTGGCATCTGGACCTGTATCGGATCGGCCAGGCCGGCGAGCTCGATTTCCTCGGCCTGGATGAGGGCGGCGCAGTATTGTGGCTGGTGGAATGGCCGGAACGCGGCGCTGGCGCGCTGCCGCCGACCGACCTGGTGGTGGCGCTGGAGATCGAGGGGCAGGGGCGTCGCGTCCGTCTCACTGGGGCCAGCGACATAGGACGTGAATGGCTGGAACGGCTTCCCAAGGGGGGCGACTTGCAGGTCATTTCTGTCGGTTGACGAGAACAAACACCGGCAGGTTACGGATTATTAAGGAAAAAGGTGTTGCATTCCGTTCAGCGGGGTGATTGAATCCTGAGCCATGCGCCCGGGGAACCGTCTCATCGCCATCTGTGCCGCCGTCGGACTGGGTCTGGCGAGCGTCAGTGCGTGGGCGGGTGAAGTCCGCCAGGTCCTGCTGAATACTGGCGCTACCGGCACCCGTGCCGAGATATCGCTGGTCGGCAGCGGCGGCTACAAGACGCTGTCGCTGGCCGGCCCGAACCGCCTGGTGGTCGATTTCCCGGACTCCAGCGCCATACGCAACCTGAAGATGCCGGCCGCGCAGGGCGTGGTCACGGCGGTGCGTACCGGACAGCCGGTTCCGGGAACGTTCCGCGTTGTTTTCGACCTCGCCGAATCGGTGGCGCCGTTCCGCCCGCAGATGCAGCGCGAGGGCAATGAATCCAAGCTGGTGATCGAATGGCCGGGTGATGGCCCGGCCGTGGCCGCCAGTCGCCCCGCGACGACGCCGACCGTGCAGCCGCAGGCACCCGCTGCGGGGCCTGCACCCACTCCGGCCGAGAGTGCGCAGTCGCGCACCGATGCCGCGCGTGCCACAGCCCTGCTGACCGCACAGGTACAGCAGCAGGCCAGCGCCACCGCCGCCGCACCGGCAACGCCGACCCCGGCACCGGCCACCGCGCCGGCCCAGGTTGCTGCGGCCGGCGTCAGCGCCAGCAGCACGCCCTCGTCCTCGCCGGCCGCGATCCTCGCCGGCCAGCGCACCGCGGCGGTGGTGACCACGCCGCCAGCCACGGTGCCCACCCCGGCACCGAAGCCGGCCGAGCCGCCGCGTCCGGCAATGCCCAGCGATGCGTCGCGTATCCGCATGCAGGCCGGCATGCGCCACCTGGTGGTGGCGATCGATCCCGGCCACGGCGGCCAGGACCCGGGTGCGATCGGCCCGACCGGCAAGCGCGAGAAGGATGTCACCCTGGCGGTGGCGCGCGAGCTGGCCCGTCAGGTCAACGCCACGCCGGGCCTGAAGGCCTATCTGACGCGCGACAGCGACGTGTTCATTCCGCTGCCCATGCGTGCGCAGAAGGCGCGTGCGAACAAGGCGGACATCTTCATCTCGATCCATGCCGACGCGGCTGAAAACCGTTCGGCCACGGGCTCGTCGGTCTACGTGCTGTCGACCAAGGGCGCCTCTTCGCAGCGCGCCCGCTGGCTGGCGGACAAGGAAAACGCGGCCGACCTGGTCGGTGGCGTGCGCCTGCAGCAGACCGAAGGCACCTTGGCCAACGTGTTGCTGGATCTGGCGCAGAGTGGCTACATGAAGGCGTCTGAAGACGCGGCCGGCCACGTGCTGGGCGGCCTGAAGCGGATCGGCAACAACCACAAGCCGAACATCGAACGCGCCAACTTCGCGGTGCTGCGCACTTCGGACATGCCGGCGATGCTGGTGGAAACCGCGTTCATCTCCAATCCGGATGAAGAGCGCCGCCTGATCGACCCGGCGTACCAGCGCAAGATCGCTGGCGCGGTGCTGGATGGCGTGCACACCTTCTTCAGCCGCCAGCCGCCACCGGGCACGCTGTATGCCGCCCGGGCCCAGGCCGAGATCGATGCTGCTGCCACCATGGCCGGCGGCAGCAAGTAACGCGTCCGCTTTCTGCAGAGTCGAGTCATGCCCGACTCCCGGGTCAACCGGCGGGTCGACGGTCAGCCGCAGTCGAGCATGGTTCGACCCTACAAGCGGCCGCTCCGCTATCATCGACTCATGAAGTCTGCTGCCCATCACCTCACATGAGCGCGCCCGGTCCGCGCCCGATCCGGCCGTTGCCGGAGATCCTGATCAACCAGATCGCCGCAGGCGAAGTGGTCGAACGTCCTGCGTCGGTGGTCAAGGAGCTGGTCGAGAACGCGATCGACGCCGGCGCCAGCCGCGTCGATATCGACCTTGAGGAGGGCGGTGTCCGCCTGATCCGCATCCGCGACAACGGCAGTGGCATCGCACCGGAACAGTTGCCACTGGCGGTGTCGCGCCATGCCACCAGCAAGATCGCTGACCTGGATGATCTCGAATCGGTGGCTACCCTCGGTTTCCGTGGTGAAGCGTTGCCGTCGATCGCGTCGGTCAGCCGCTTCACCCTGTCCTCGCGCCGGGCGCACGACGAGCATGGTTCCGCACTGCAGATTGAAGGCGGCAAGATCGGCGAGGTGACCCCGCGCGCGCATGCGCCGGGCACCACGGTGGAAGTGCGCGAGCTGTTCTACAACGTGCCGGCGCGGCGCAAGTTCCTGCGCGCCGAGCGCACCGAACTGGGCCATATCGAAGAGTGGCTGCGTTCACTGGCGCTGGCACGGCCGGATGTCGAGCTGCGCGTGTCGCACAACGGCAAGGCTTCGCGCCGCTACAAGCCGGGCGATCTGTATTCCGATGCGCGCCTTGCCGAAACGCTGGGCGAGGATTTCGCCAACCAGGCCGTTCGGGTGGACCACAGCGGTGCCGGCCTGCGCCTGCATGGTTGGATCGCACAGCCGCATTATTCACGGGCCAGCGCCGACCAGCAGTACCTGTACGTCAATGGACGCTCGGTGCGTGACCGCAGCGTCGCCCACGCAGTGAAGATGGCCTACGGCGATGTGCTGTACCACGGCCGCCAGCCGGCCTATGTACTGTTCCTCGAACTGGACCCGACCCGCGTCGACGTCAACGTGCATCCGGCCAAGCACGAGGTGCGCTTCCGTGATTCGCGGCTGGTCCATGATTTCGTCTACCGCACGCTGAAGGATGCGCTGGCCGATACCCGCGCCGGCATGTCGGCGCAGGAGATCGGTGCTGGCCCGGTGCTTCCGGCGGATGCCACGGCTGCCGCCACGGCATCGAGTGCGGGCGCCTCCGGTTTCGGGCTGGTGCGCGGTCCGGCACCCGGTGCCGGCTCCGGCGGCGGTGGTGGATTCTCCGGGTGGCGACCGCAGCAGCCACTGGGCCTGCAGGTGGCCGATGCACCGGCTGCCTATGCCGCGCTGTATGCCACGCCGGCCGGTGCCGAGCGTGAAGCGGCACTGCCACCCATGCCGACCGAGAACGGGCTGCCGGTCACCAGTGCCGAGGCAGGCGTGCCACCGCTGGGCTACGCGATCGCGCAGCTGCATGGCATCTACATCCTGGCTGAGAACGCCGAAGGCCTGATCGTGGTCGACATGCATGCGGCGCACGAGCGCATCGGCTACGAGCGCCTGAAGAACGCGCATGATGGCATCGGCCTGCAGTCGCAGCCGCTGCTGGTACCAATCACGCTGGCGGTCGGTGAGCGCGAGGCAGATACCGCTGAGACCGAAGCCGAAACGCTGGCCACGCTCGGCTTCGAGGTGACCCGTGCCGGCCCCGGCTCGCTGCACGTGCGCAGCATTCCGGCGCTGCTGGCGCATGCCGAACCGGAAGGGCTGCTGCGCGACGTGCTGACCGATCTGCGCGAGCATGGCCAGAGCCGCCGCGTGGCCAGTGCACGCGACGAACTGCTGTCGACCATGGCCTGCCATGGCGCGGTGCGTGCCAACCGGCGCTTGACCGTCCCGGAAATGAACGCGCTGCTGCGCGACATGGAAATCACCGAACGGTCCGGCCAGTGCAACCACGGCCGACCGACCTGGGCCCGTTTTTCGCTGGCGGAGATCGACCGCTGGTTCCTGCGCGGACGTTGAGGGGAGCATTGATGCGTTATCGGGGAATGGCCGGCCTGCTGGCCGCCGTGGTGGTGGCCGCCTGCAGCCCGGCAACACCGCCGGCGCCGGCGGCCGTTGAAGATCCAGCCTACGCGGCCGCGCAGCAGCAATGGCGTGTTGCGCGCTACCAGGACCTGACCCGGCCCGATGGCTGGACGGCCCTGGTCGGCCTGCACTGGCTGCAGAACAAATCCCATTTCGTTGGCAGCGGCGCCACCAACGGCATCCGCCTGACGGTCGGCCCGGACAAGCTGGGCCTGCTGCGCCGCGAAGGCACCCAGTGGTGGTTCACGCCTGAAGCCGGTGCCGATGTCAGCCATGATGGCCAGCCGGTGCGCGGCCGCACCCGCATCGAGACCGACAAGGACGCGCAGCCGACGCTGCTGGCCTTCGATGGGGGCAAGGGCCAGCTCAGCATCATTCGCCGGGGGCCGCGGGACGCGCTGCGGGTCAAGCATGCCGATGCCGCCGCACGCCGTGATTTCGCCGGCCTGCAGTACTGGCCGGGCGGCGCGGACTGGCAGGTGCAGGCGCGCTTCATCGCGCACCCGCCGGGCAAGACCCTGCCGATCGTCGACATCACCGGCCTGACCACCGAAATGCCCAATGCCGGCGCGGTCGAGTTCGAGCGTGATGGCCGCAGCTGGCGGCTGGAAGCGATCGGTGCGCCCGGGCAGCCGCTGTTCCTGATCTTCGCTGACCGCACCAGCGGCCGCGGCAGCTATCCGGCCGGGCGCTACCTGGATACCGATGCACCCACTGCAGACGGCACCGTGCGCATCGATTTCAACCATGCCTACAATCCACCGTGCGCATTCACCGCCTACGCTACCTGTCCGCTGGCGCCGCCCGAAAACCGGCTGGACCTGCCCGTTGAAGCGGGCGAGAAGGCCTACCACCTGCCTGAAGGAGAAGGCTGACCATGCCGATCAAACATCTGCTCCGTGCCGCGCTGCTGATGGCTGCGTGCGCGATGGCACCCCTGGCCACTGCCCGCGATGCGCCGGGCGCCACGGCCGCGACCGCGACCGCGACCGCCGTGGCGGCCAAGCCGCCCGTACCGCTGTTGTGGAAAGTCACCGGCCCGGGCGATGCACGCGTGTACCTGCTGGGGTCGTTCCATCTGCTGAAACCGCAGGACTACCCGCTGTCGCCCGATGTCGAACAGGCGTTCGAAGCCTCGCAGCGGGTGGTGTTTGAACTGTCGCCCGAAGACATGCAGTCGCCACAGCTGGCCAGCCGCATGGTGCAGGCCGCGACCCGCACCGATGGCAGCGAGCTCAAGCGTGATCTCGACGCTGCGACCTGGCAGAAGCTGCAGGCCTTTGCCACCGAGAACAAGCTGCCACTGGCACAGATGCAGGGCATGAAGGCCTGGTTCGTGGGCCTGAGCATTTCGGTCGGGCAGATGCAGAAGCTGGGCCTGGACCCGGCGCTGGGCCTGGACCGCCACTTCATGGAGCGCGCGCAGAAGACTGGCCGCAAGACCGCTGGCCTGGAAGACATCGACACCCAGATCGGCATGCTCGACGGGATGACGGTGCAGGAACAGCGGCAGATGCTGGCCGAAGCGCTGGACCAGGCCGGCAAGTCCGACGAGCAGGCGCGGCTGCTGCATGATGCATGGCGGCGCGGCGACGAACGCCTGCTGTGGACCAAGATGGCGGCGGAGATGCGCCAGCAGTATCCGCAGCTGTATCAGCGCATCAACACCGGGCGCAATGATGCCTGGGTGCCGAAGCTGCAGCCGTACCTTCAGGCCGGGCAGGGCGGTACGCTGGTGGTGGTCGGCACGCTGCACCTGCTGGGCAGTGATGGCGTGGTCGAGAAGCTGAAGGCGAAGGGCTACAAGGTCGAGCGCGTGTGCACGGGGTGCAAGGCGAAACGCTGACGCATCGTTGGCGTGATGCGAAACAGAACGGCGCGCCAGGGGCGCGCCGTTTTCGTATCAGCCGTTGCTGCAACTCAGCGGCGGGTCTTGCCGCCGGTGCTGGTGCCCGGTTCGCCGGGCTTGTTGCCGGTGCCGGTTCCCGTTCCGGTGCCGCCCGGTCGCGGGCCACCGAAGCCGCTGCCCATGCTGCGCTGGAATTCCTGCCACAGCTCCAGGTTGCGCTCGGTCAGCTGGTTCATCATCGCCCACGGGGTCTGGCCCAGCAGGTTGCCCATCTGCTGGCGGAACTGCTGCTGCTGGTCGAGGAAGACCTGCATGCTGCGCTCCAGGTAGTTGCCCATGAAGCCCTGCAGGGAATCGCCGTAGAAGCGGATCAGCTGGCTCAGCAGCTGGGTGGACAGCATCGGTTCGCCGTCCTGTTCCTGGTCGGCGATGATCTGCAGCAGGACCGATCGCGTGAGGTCGTCGCCGCTCTTGGCGTCGCGGACTTCGAAGTCTTCACCGTCCAGGATCAGCTGGCGCACGTCCTCGATGGTGATGTAGCTGGAGATCTCGGTGTCGTAGAGACGGCGGTTCGGATACTTCTTGATGATGCGGGTCGCAGCCATGAAGCGGTACTCGTCACAGTAGACGCGCAGCATGGCGCAGTGCAGCAGCCGTTGCAACCGCCTCAGCCCCCGCCAGGCTTGGCTTTCGGCGGTGATCATGTTGCGCAACAAGGGTTTGCGTGTTGCGCAGCATGACTCATGGCAGGGGCCGGCGGCGTTCGCCGCGAAGGCCCGCTGCGCGGCTTTACCAACCCATATGGTGGCCGCCGTTGATGTCCAGGTTGCTACCGGTGATCCACGAGGCTTCGTCGGCGACCAGGAACGAGACGCCGTAGGCGATTTCCTCCGGTTTGCCGAGGCGTCCGGTGGGGATGTCGGCGATGATCTTGGCGCGCACGTCTTCCGGCACCGCCATCACCATGTCGGTGGCGACGTAGCCGGGCGAGATGGTGTTGACGGTGATGCCGAAGCCGGCGTTCTCGCGGGCCAGCGAGATGGTGAAGCCGTGCATGCCGGCCTTGGCCGCCGCGTAGTTGGCCTGGCCGTACTGGCCCTTGAGGCCGTTGATCGAGCTGATCTGGATGACCCGGCCCCAGCCGCGGCGGCGCATGCCCTCGATGACCGGCCGGGTGACGTTGAACACCGAGTTGAGGTTGGTGTTGATCACATCGTGCCACTGGTCCGCGCGCATGCGGTGGAACGTGGTGTCGCGGGTAATGCCGGCGTTGTTGACCAGGATCTCGACCGGACCCAGTTCTGCCTCGACCGCGCGCACCAGCGCTTCGGCGCTGTCCGGATCGGAGACGTCGCCCGGGAAGATCGACACGCTGTAGCCGCGTTCGGTCATCGCCTGCTGCCAGGCGCGGGCCTTGGCCTCGTCGCGGTAGTTGGTGGCGACCCGGTGGCCCTGGTCGGCCAGGCGTTGGCAGATGGCGGTACCGATGCCGCCGGTTCCGCCGGTGACCAGTGCGACGCGAGATGTCATGGAATGCTGTCCGGGTATCAGGTGGGGGAAGGGGGATTCTGCAACATCGGCGCGGAAAGTGCGCCGGCCGGCAGCAGGATGTCGGCACGCGGCAGCTGGGCAGGGTCGAAGGCCTGTCGAGCGGCGGCCAGCAATGCACGCAGGTCGTGGGCACCTTCCAGTGCGGCAGGCGCCTGGCCCAGCAGCTGCCAGAGCTGGCGCAGCACGGGCAGCGGATGCGTACTGTCCACCGGCAGCGACGCCAGCGACTTGGAAAGTTTGTGGCCGGGGGCATCGAGCAGCAGCGGCAGGTGCCAGTAGCGCGGTACCGGCAGGCCCAGCGCCTGCTGCAGCAGGATCTGCCGCGCAGTGGAATCGAGCAGGTCGGCGCCGCGCACCACTTCGGTCACGCCCTGTGCGGCGTCATCGACCACCACGGCCAACTGGTAGGCCCAGCAGCCATCCGCACGGCGCAGCACGAAGTCGCCAACCTCGGCATGCACGTCCTGCTGCTGCGGCCCTCGCAGGCCATCATTGAAGTGCACGATGCTGCCGCGCGGCACGCGGAAGCGGACGGCGGGGTCCGGTCGTGCCTGC
The DNA here is from genome assembly GCF_036319965.1 of Stenotrophomonas sp. SMYL41. Classification (NCBI taxonomy): domain Bacteria; kingdom Pseudomonadati; phylum Pseudomonadota; class Gammaproteobacteria; order Lysobacterales; family Lysobacteraceae; genus Stenotrophomonas; species Stenotrophomonas sp. SMYL41. The sequence goes on from NZ_JAWIRX010000002.1 coordinate 12,429, forward strand.
CGTGCAACGCAGCGATGGTGAATGCCACCGCTGGCGGCCAGTTCGCTGCGGCTGCAGTGGCAGATGAAGGCCAGGTCGCTGGCCAGCAGCACGTCCAGGGCAGCCTGGTAGGCCTCGCCGCGTGAGCTCTGCCAGAGGACCGGGCCGTCGTGGACCAGACCGAACGCGGCCAGCGCCTGAAGTTGCGAGTCCGCTGCCCCGGGCACGGTACGCGGCGGATCGACATCCTCAATGCGCAGCCGCCACAGGCCGCCGTGATGGCGGGCAAGCAGCCAGCTGCCGAAGGCGGCAAGCAGGGATCCGGGGTGGAGCAGGCCGGTCGGCGAGGGCGCGAAGCGGCCGCAGGGAATGGGGGAGGTCATGCTGGCTGAATCGTCGGTCAGGTTGGCGCTTGAATTCAAGCTGACCACACCGCAAATTGACCGGTATCGACCCCTTCCGAGCCGGATTTTCCCATGTTTACCCGCATTGCCCTGTTCCTGGCGACCAACTTCGCGGTCCTGATCCTCGCCAGCATCGTGATGTCGCTGCTGGGGGTCAATCCGAGCCAGATGAGCGGCCTGTTGGTCATGGCCGCGATCTTCGGCTTCGGTGGATCCTTCATCTCGCTGCTGCTGTCCAAGTGGATGGCCAAGCGTTCCACCGGTGCGGTGGTGATCACCGAGCCGCGCAACCAGACCGAGCGCTGGTTGCTGGCCACCGTCGAGCGCCAGGCCAAGGCGGCCGGCATCGGCATGCCCGAGGTGGCGGTCTATGACGGCCCGGAGATCAATGCCTTCGCCACCGGCGCCAACCGCAACAACGCGCTGGTGGCGGTGTCCACCGGCCTGCTGCACAACATGAGCGAAGACGAGGCCGAAGCGGTGCTGGGCCACGAGATCGCCCACGTCGCCAACGGTGACATGATCACCATGGCACTGCTGCAGGGTGTGCTGAACACCTTCGTGATCGTGCTGGCACGCGTGGTCGGCGGCGTCATCGACAGCGCACTGTCGGGCAACCGCGAAGGCGGCGGTCGCGGCTTCGCCTACTACATCATCGTATTCGTGCTGGAGATGGTGTTCGGCCTGTTCGCCACGATGATCTCGATGTGGTTCTCGCGCCATCGCGAGTTCCGCGCCGATGCGGGGGGCGCCTCGCTGGCCGGCCGCCAGAAGATGATCGCCGCGCTGGAGCGCTTGCAGCTCAACCACGGCCAGAGCACGCTGCCGACCCAGATCGCCGCCTTCGGCATTTCCGGTTCGACGGCGAAGAAGCTGTTCATGAGCCACCCGCCGCTGGAAGAGCGCATCGCCGCGCTGCGGGCGTCGACGGTGGCGTAAGCTTCTTCCGTACTTCCACGGTAGTGCAGGAACGCCTGGCCTCGCGCCGGGCGTTTTTGTTTGCGCGCCGATGCATTGGTGATGCCGGATACGATCTGGCGAGAGTCGTTTCCGCGACTGCGGAGGGGTGTCACTTTCTTTGCGCGCAAAGAAAGTAACCAAAGAAACGCTCCGCCAGCCGCGAGCCGGCGTGCTTCGCACGCCGGTGCCCTGTGCTTCTCGGCGAATCAGGGGACGGCGCCGAACTCGCTGCGCTCAACCACCGGCGCCTCTTCGCCCCTGATTCCCCTGCGATGCTCGGCTCGCTCAAGGCGGACTGGAAGGTCAAGATCAACGGCAACGGCATCCACGCGTGGCATGGATCAACCGGATGCGGCTGTGGCATTTGACCTTGGGTCCGCCTTGAGCGAGCCGAGCACCGCAGGTCCGGCGAGGGCGAAGAGGTGCGGGTGTCTGAGCGCAGCGAGTTCCCGCACCGTCCCTCGACGGACCGAGGAGCGCAGGGTACCGATGCGCAGCATCGGCTCGCGCCCCGGCGGCGTGTTTCTTTGGTTACTTTCTTTGCACGAGCAAAGAAAGTGACACCCCTCCGCAGTCGCGGAAACGAATCTCCGTGCGCGCAAACGAAAACGGCACCTTCGCAGGTGCCGTCTCCATGAACCGCGTCTACGCGCAGATCAGAACTTCGCGTCGAACTCCGCCGCGTAGCCGGTGTTGACCAGCACCTTCTGCAGCGACTCGGCCACCTTCAGGTTGCCGGCCACGATCTGGTGGGTCTCCGGGCCACGGTTGTCCATGCGGCCCAGGGTTGCGCCCTTGAAGTCGCAGACCTTGCCACCGGCCTCGCGGACCAGCAGCAGGCCGGCAGCGATGTCCCATGCCTTCACGCCGGCTTCGAAGTAGGCATCGGCGCGTCCGCAGGCCACGTAGGCCAGGTCCAGCGCGGCCGAGCCGGTGCGGCGGATGTCCTCGCCGTGCACCAGCAGGGCGTCGACCGCCTTCAGCTGGGCGCTGGCGCGGCTGCGCTCGCGCGGGGCGAAGCCGGTGTGGATCATGGTGCCTTCCAGATCCTTGCGGTCGGCCACGCGGATGCGGCGGTCGTTCAGTACGGCGCCGGCACCACGGCTGGCGGTGAACAGTTCATTGCGCAGCGGGTCGAAGATGACCGCATCGGTCGGCTCGCCGTTCTCGACCAGGGCGATCGACACGCAGTAGTGCGGCACGCCGCGCAGGTAGTTGCTGGTGCCGTCCAGCGGGTCGATGACCCACATCTGGCGACGCTCGCCCTGCACGCCGCCTTCTTCGCCGAAGATGCCGTAGTCCGGGTAAGCGCGCTTGAGTTCCTTGACGATGACCTTTTCCGCGTCCGCATCCACTTCGCTGGCGTAGTCCATCCGGCCCTTCTGCACCACGTTCAGTGCCTCGAGCTTGTTGATGTTGCGCAACAGGACGTTGCCGGCGAGGCGGGCGGCCTTGACCATGACGGTTACGGCGGGTTTCTGCATGGCGTGGGCTCCCGGAAAGGCAGAAGAGAAGGACTGGCGGGGGAAAAGAGCGGGTCCGGCGCAGTGGCCGGCCGCACAGTTTACCATTGGTCATCGTCCAGCTCGACCTTTTCCCTGTTCATGTCCCAGTTTCCCGCCGCCACCCGCCTCCGATTCGTTCTGGTCGGTACCCAGCACCCCGGCAACATGGGGGCCGCCGCCCGCGCCCTGAAGACCATGGGCCTGGCCCGCCTGGTGCTGGTCGCCCCCGAGAAACCGCTGGACGAGGAGGCTTTCCGCCGCTCGGCCGGCGCCGAAGACGTGCTGGGGGACGCCCCGGTGGTGGCCACCCTGGCCGAGGCCGTGGCCGATTGCCGCCTGGTGCTGGGCTGCACCGCCCGTGCCCGCCGCGTCCAGCTGGAGGAGTACCTGCCGGCCGATGCCGCCGCCCGTGCAGTGGCCAAGGCCGGCGAAGGGGCCGAGGTGGCGCTGGTGTTCGGCCGTGAGCGCACCGGCCTGACCAACGAGGAACTGCAGCTCTGCCACGCGGCGGTGCATATCCCGTCCGACCCGGAGTTCAGCTCGCTCAACCTGGCTGCCGCGGTGCAGGTGCTGGCCTATGAAACGCGCATGCAGCTTCTGGGCACGCAGCCGGCTGCCGGCGCCGAACCGGGCTTCCGCGAACAGGCGGCCAGCCACGAGCAGATGGAGAGCTTCTTCGCCCAGCTCGGCGACACGTTGGACGAGATCGATTTCCACAAGGGCCGCGCGCCGGAATCGGCGATGCGCAAGCTGCGCCGCCTGTTCCTGCGCAGCGAGCCGAGCGAGCAGGAAGTGCGCCTGCTGCGCGGCATCCTTGCCGACACCCAGCGCATGGCGCGACTGGCACAGGCGGGCAACAAGAACAGCTGACGACGTTCTCATTATTTCGGGTAGTCTGTCTCGATACCCAGGGGGGATGAAGCCTGTGTCGGGTCTGCGAAGGGCAGTGCAGAGGGGACTGCTGAGCCTGGTCATGATCCTGCTGGCCGGGACGGTGCATGCAGCACCGGACCCGGTGCTGGTGCTGGGCCGGATCAGCGATGATCCCAAGGCCCATTACGAACAGCTGCAGCCGTTGCTGGACTATGTGGTGGCACGCATGCACGACGTCGGTATCAAGGAGGGACGGATCCTGATGGCACGCGATCCACAGCAGATGGCCAGCTATCTGCGGCGGGGGCGGGTCGACTGGGTCACGGAAACGTCGGGCACGGCGGTGGCACTGGGCCAGCGCAGTGGCGCACGGCCGCTGCTGCTGACCGAGCGCAATGGCGTGCGCGAGTACCAGACGGTGTTCTTCGTGCGCAGCGACAGTTCGATCCAGCGCGTGCAGGATCTGCGTGGGCACCGCCTGGCGCTGCAGAACACGGCGTCGACCAGTGCCTACCTGGTGCCTGTGATGACGTTGCTGCAGGAGGGGTTGGCGCCGCAGATCCTGGCCGGCGTGTGGGACGTGCCGGGCCGGGACAGCGTGGGGTATGTGTTCGCGCGCAGCGAGTTAAACATCGCTACGTTCGTGCACAAGGGCCTGGTCGAGGTGGGGGCGGTGAGCAGCGTGGACTGGAACGACGAACGACGGATGCCGGCAGCGTTCCGGCGCGATTTCCGCGAGCTGTTGCGCACCGAACCCTACCCGCGTGCGGTGGAGATGGTCCGCGCCGACCTTGACTCACGGGTGCGCGATCGCCTGCAGCAAGTGCTGCTGCAGGCAGCCAGCGACCCGCAGGCACAGGGGGCGTTGCATCGGTTTTTCGGCACTTCCGGTTTCCACCGCGTCGATGCGCATGCGCAGCAGCGGCTGGATGAATTGAAACAAGGATTGACGCGCGTGCGGATGGAAGTGGAATGAAGTGGCTCGGCTCGGGAATGCAGGCCCGGTTCCTGCTCGCGATGGGCGGGGCGATGGTCGTGGTGGTGGCGATCCTGGCGGTGTTGCTGGGGCGTCAGGCGGCAATGCAGGGTGAGGTGCGCAACCTCAGTGGCGGCGTCATCCATGAACTGTTCGACCGCAGTGTGCGCAGCCGCGGCGAGGCAATGGCGCGGGAGCTGTCCGATGCGCTGGCCAACCCGTTGTACTACCGCGACCTGGACCAGGTTGGTGCGCTGGTGCGCAGCACCGCACGGCAGCCGGTCGTGCGCTATGTGCTGGTGTTCGACGAACGTGGCCGGCTGGTGCATGACGGCTCGATCGAGGTGTCCGGATTCGGCCAGCCGATGGCCGACCCGCTGGCGCCCAAGGCCGCAGCGGCGCAGGCGCTGGTGGTGCAGGAATCGCCCAAGGTGCTCGACAACACCATGCCGATCATGGTCGGCAACCAGCGCATCGGCGGCGTCCGCGTCGGCATGGCCCTGGATGAGGTGCAGCAGCGCGAACAGGCAGCCAATGCCACGCTCGGCGAACGCCTGCAGCAGGTCGGCAGCCGCCACCTGGGCTGGTTGCTGCTGATGCTGGGCCTGCTGGTGGTGATCGGCGTGGTGGTGATCCTGTACGTCCAGCGCACCTTGGTTGCGCCGATCCGGGACCTGGCCGCTGCGGCGCGCCGCATCGAAGCGGGAGACTACCAGGCGCCCCTGGCCGAGAATACCCGCGACGACGAGGTCGGCGAGCTGGTGCGCGGTTTTGCCCGGATGCGCGATGCCATCGCCCGCCATGACCGCGAGGTACGGCGCATGGCGTATACCGATGCGCTGACCGGGTTGACCAATCGGTTGGCGTTCCGGGAAGCGCTGGACCATCGCCTGATGGCGGCGCGCGCATCCAACCATCGGCTGGGCCTGCTGTTCGCCGATATCGACGACTTCAAGCGCGTCAACGACACCCTCGGGCATGAGGCAGGTGACGAGGCGCTGTTGCAGTTCGCGCAGCGCATCGGGCGCGCCGTTGCCGAAGCGGGGGGCGATGAGGCACTGTTGGCCCGCTTCGGCGGCGACGAGTTCGTGATCCTGGTCGGTGATGGCGACGTGGCCGCGAATGCGCGGCTGCTGGCCGAGGTGCTGGTGCGCGAACTGGGCAAACCCCTGGTGGTACAGGGCCGCGAGCTGTTCCTGGGCACCTCGATCGGCGTCACCCTGTTCCCCGACGATGCCGCCGATGCGACCACGCTGCTGAAGAACGGCGACATCGCCATGTACCAGGCGAAGATGGCCGGCAAGAACTGCTATCGCTACTACAGCCGGGCGATGGACCATGCGGTCGAGCGCCGCGTGCACATGGAGCAGGAGTTGCGCGGGGCCTGGGAGCGCGGCGAGCTGCGCCTGGCCTACCAGCCGATCTTCCGCATGCGTGATCGCCGCATGATCGGTGTCGAAGTGCTGTTGCGCTGGCAGCATCCGACCCTGGGCACGATTCCGCCGTCGGTGTTCATCGAAGTGGCCGAGCAGAGTGGGCTGATCGAGATCATTGGCCCGAAGGTGCTGCGTGCGGCCTGCATGGAAGCCTCACAGTGGCCACGCGGGGCCGGTGGCGATGATCTGTTCGTGTCGGTGAACGTATCGCCGCGGCAGCTGCGCGGTGGTGAACTGCCGGCGCTGGTTGCGCAGTGCCTGCACGAATCCGGCCTGCCGGCCTCGCGCCTGCACCTGGAGCTGACCGAAACCGCGGTGATCGGCGACGAAATGGTTGCCGCGCAGCTGCTGGACAAGCTGCACCGCACCGGCGTGAAGGTCTGGCTGGACGATTTCGGTACCGGCTTCTCCGGTCTCAGCCATCTGCGCCAGGTACCGGTGGATGGCGTCAAGATCGACAAGAGCTTCGTGGCCGACATGCAGCGCGATCCCGACGACCTCGCCCTGACCACGGCGATCATCGCCATGGCACACGCGTTGGGCATTACCGTGGTGGCCGAAGGCATCGAGCAGCAGGCGCAGTTCGAGCTGCTGGCCCAGCGTGGTTGCGACCTCGGCCAGGGCTACTGGCTGAGCCATCCGGTCACCGCCACCGAAGTGGTGCGGATGATCGAATCGGGCGTCTGACAGAAAAGGGGACGGAGGGAATTAAGTCGCAAATGCATTTGCGACTTAATTCCCTCCGTCCCCTTTTCTGTTACACCGGGCGCTTGCTCGGGTCGCCGGGCAGTTCGCGCACCAGCTTGGGGATCAGGTAACCGGACAGGCGCGCGGTCAGGCCGGCGATCAGCGCCTTCGCCTGTGTGTCGTCCACTTCGAAGTGGGCCACGCCCTCGACCTTGTCCAACTGATGCAGGTAGTAGGGCAGCACGCCGGCGGCGAAGCTGCGTTCGCTCAGGTCCTGCAGGGCCTGCAGGCTGTCGTTGACCCCGCGCAGCAACACCGCCTGGTTCAGCAGCTGCGCGCCGGTGCCGCGCAGGCGCGCCATTGCCGCATCCACGCTGGCGTCGAATTCATTGGCATGGTTGGCATGGACCACGATCGCCAGCGGCCACGGCAGGCTGCCCAGCCAGGAGACCAGCTCCTCGTCCACGCGCTCCGGCAACACGATCGGCAGCCGCGTATGGATGCGCAGGCGGCGGATGTGCGGGATCGCGCGCAGCGCATCGGTCAGCTCGACCAGCTTGTGCGTGGCCAGCGACAGCGGGTCGCCGCCGGACAGGATCACCTCGTCGATATCCGGGTCGGCCGCGATGGCGGCTACGGCCTCCTGCCAGCCGCCCTTGGCGGCGTTCTCCGCGCCATAGTCGAAGTGGCGGCGGAAGCAGTAGCGGCAGTTGATCGCGCAGCTGCCGGTGGCGACCAGCAGGGCGCGGCCACGGTACTTCTGGATGACGCCGGTGGCCTTCTTGGCGGCACCATCGCCCACCGCATCGAAGCTGAACCCGGGCGCCGGGCGCATTTCCTCGTCGATCGGCAGCACCTGGCGCAGCAGCGGGTCGGCCGCATCCCCCACGCGCATGCGCGCCACGAAGCCCTCGGGTACGCGCAGCGCGAACTGGGCCATGGCCGCCTCCGAGACGCCCAGCGCCGCCGGGTCCAGCTGCAGCCGGGCCAGCAGGGCGTGCGGGTCGCGCAGCGCCTGGCGCCAGAGCTGCTGCCAGCGCGCGGGCGCGCCTGGCGACTGGGGCCGGGGGAAGGCGGAAAGCTGCATGGAGAGGGGGCCTGCGGTTATCATGGGGGCAGAAAAACAGTCGCCCACCGGCATCCGGTGGGCTTTCCATTCTAACGGCTCGCCGCACCCGCGGCGTTTTTGCCACTCAGGAGTTTACGCATGGCCAGCTACGGCATGAACGACGTCAAGAACGGGATGAAGATCCTGGTCAACAACCAACCGGCCGTCATCATCGACACCGAATACGTCAAGCCGGGCAAGGGCCAGGCCTTCACCCGCGTGAAGTACCGCCTGATCAAGGACGGCCGTACCCAGGAAGTCACCATGAAGTCGACCGACTCGCTGGATGCAGCCGACGTCGTCGATACCGACATGAACTTCATGTACAGCGATGGCGAGTACTGGCACTTCATGGACCCGGAATCCTTCGAGCAGGTCCAGGCCACCAAGGCCGGCATGGGCGGCGCCGAGAAGTGGCTGAAGGGCGAAGAGTCCTGCGTGGTCACCCTGTGGAACGGTGAGCCGATCTTCGTGCAGCCGCCGAACTTCGTTGAACTGAAGATCACCGAAACCGATCCGGGCGTCCGTGGCGACACCTCGGGCGGCGGCGGCAAGCCTGCCACCCTGGAAACCGGCGCCGTGGTCCGCGTGCCGCTGTTCGTCAACCAGGACGAAGTGATCCGCGTCGACACCCGTTCGGGCGAATACTCCGCACGCGTCAAGTAAGGTTCCAGCCGTAGGCCGACCTTGCTGTAGTGCCGGCCGCTGGCCGGGTACGCGCCATCGCATTCGCGCTGGCGCTCCCATGATCTGCTTCGGCAGATCATGGGCCCCGCTTCACGAGTCTCCAGCCCCCGCCGCTTCGCGGCAGCCCCTGACTCAGGGGCGTGTCCCCCAGAAGTATCTCGCCGCCCCCCAGCCAGTGAGCCCGCATGAGCGATAGCCCGCACCTCCCCGAAGCCTGCGACCTGCTCATCGAAGCCGGTTACGTCGTTCCGATCGAGCCGCATGCGGTGGTGCTGGAAGACCATGCCGTTGCCGTGCGTGGCAGCGAGATCGTGGCCATCCTGCCGCGTGCCGAGGCGCGCGCACGGTTCCGCGCCACCCAGGTGGTCAGCCGTCCCGAGGCTGCGCTGATGCCGGGCCTGGTCAACGCGCACACGCACAACCCGATGACCCTGCTGCGCGGCGTCGCCGACGACCTGCCGCTGATGACCTGGCTGCAGCAGCACATCTGGCCGGTGGAAGCGGCAATGATCGGCCCCGAATTCGTTGCCGACGGCACCACCCTGGCCATCGCCGAGATGCTGCGCGGCGGCACCACCTGCGCCAACGAGAACTACTTCTTCGGCGACGTGCAGGCCGCGGTCTACAAGAAGCACGGCTTCCGCGCGCTGGTCGGCGCGGTCATCATCGATTTCCCCACCGCCTGGGCCAAGACCGACGACGAGTACTTCGCCAAGGCCGGTGAACTGCACGACCAGTGGCGCACCGATCCGCTGATCGGCACCGCGTTCGCGCCGCATGCGCCGTACACCGTCAACGATGCCAACTTCGAGCGGGTGCGGATGCTGTCCGACCAGCTCGACATGCAGGTGCACCTGCACACCCACGAGACCGCGCAGGAAATCAACGATTCGATCAAGCTGCACGGCCAGCGCCCGCTGGCGCGGCTGGACCGGCTCGGCCTGGTCAACGACCGCCTGATCGCGGTGCACATGACCCAGCTGACCGATGCGGAGATCCACCTGTGCGCCGAACGTGGGGTCAGCGTGGTGCATTGCCCGGAATCGAACCTGAAGCTGGCCTCCGGTTTCTGCCCGGCCTGCGCCCTGCAGCGTGCCGGCGTGAACCTGGCGATCGGCACCGACGGCTGCGCCAGCAACAACGACCTGGACATGTTCAGCGAGAACCGCACCGCGGCGATCCTGGCCAAGGCCGTGGCCGACGATGCCACTGCACTGGACGCGGCGACCACGCTGCGCGCGTCCACGCTGGGTGGCGCGCGCGCGCTGGGCTTCGGCGACCGCATCGGCTCGATCGAAGCCGGCAAGCAGGCCGACCTGGTCTGCGTCGACCTGTCCGCGCTGGAAACCCAGCCGCTGCACAACGTGCTGTCGCAGCTGGTGTACGCCACCGGCCGCCAGCAGGTCAGCGACGTCTGGATCGCCGGCAAGCCGAAGCTGGTGCAGCGCGAGCTGGTCGGCATGGACCTGCCGGGCATCATCGCCAACGCGCGCCAGTGGCGCGAGCGCATCCGTCATATCCGCGCCTGAACCCCGGCGCCGCAAGGACTCCCTCATGACTGCCTCCCACGCTTCCTCCAATTTCGATCAGGCCGAGCTGGACAAGTTCGCCGCACTGGCCAACCGCTGGTGGGACGCTGACGGCCCGCAGAAGCCGCTGCATGCGCTGAACCCGGTACGCCTTAAGTACGTGTCCGATCGTGTGCCGCTGCGCGGTGCGCGCGTGCTCGACATCGGCTGCGGTGGCGGCCTGTTGAGTGAGGCACTGGCCCAGGCCGGCGCCGACGTGACTGCCATCGACCTGGCCCCGGAACTGGTCAAGGTCGCACGCCTGCATGCGTTGGAAAGCGGCGCCCAGGTCGACTACCGGGTGCAGGCCGCCGAGGACCTGGCCGCTGAGCAGCCGGGTAGTTTCGATGTTGTCACCTGCATGGAAATGCTCGAGCACGTGCCCGACCCGGGCGCGATCATCGAGGCCTGCAAGCGCCTGCTGAAGCCGGGCGGCCACCTGTTCCTGTCGACCATCAACCGCACTGCCGCTGCCTTCGCGGTGGCCATTGTCGGCGCCGAGTACGTGGCACGGCTGCTGCCCAAGGGCACCCATCATTACCAGGAATTCATCAAGCCGGCCGAGCTGGCGCGCTGGCTGCGCGAGGCCGACATGCAGCTGGTGGATGTCAGCGGCATGGCCTACGAGCCGTGGCGCAACCATGCCCGCCTGAGCAGCCGCACCGACATCAACTACCTGGCTTACGCGGTCAAGCCGGCATGACCGCTTCCCGCTTCCCGCGTGCAGTGCTGTTCGATCTGGACGGCACGCTGCTGGACAGCGCGCCGGACTTCGTCGCTACCTGCGACGCGATGCTGGCCGAGCGTGGACGCGCCCCGGTCGATCCGGCCGCGCTGCGCCCGGTGGTCTCCAAGGGCTCGCGGGCGATGGTCTCGGCTGCCTTCCCGGAACTGGACGGTGCCGCGCGCGATGCGCTGATCCCGGAATTCCTGCAACGCTACGAAGCGTTGATCGGCCAGCACGCGGTGCTGTTCGATGGCGTGGCCGGCATGCTTGCCGCGCTGGATGAGGCCGGTACGGTGTGGGGCATCGTCACCAACAAACCCGAGTACCTGGCGCGCCTGATCCTGCCGCAGCATGGCTGGCAGCAGCGCTGTGCGGTGCTGGTCGGTGGGGACAGCCTGGCCGAGCGCAAGCCACACCCGCTGCCGCTGCTGCACGCTGCGCAGGCCATCGGCATTGCCGCCGGAGACTGCGTGTACGTGGGTGACGACGAGCGCGACATCATTGCCGCGCGCGCCGCGGCCATGCCGTCGGTGGCGGCGCTGTGGGGCTATCGCCTGCACAGCGACGACCCGCTGGCGTGGCAGGCCGACGTGCTGGTCGAGAACGCCGAACTTCTGCAACTGGCCAGTCTGTGGCCGACCCGGCCGGCAGCCCCGGCCCAGCCGTAAGGAATCACGTAGTGAGCAGTACCGCGCTGGACAGTTTCCTCGACAAGTGGCGCAGCCGTTGGCCGGAATGGTCGGTGGCCGCCCCGTTCGTGGCCGAATCGCAACGCGAGCTTGCAGTGGCGTGGTTTGCGCTGCTGCAGGAGTTCGACGACATGCTCAACACCAGCGGCGATCCGCTGCCGGCCGATGCCAAGCTGGCATGGTGGGGCGAGGAGCTGCGCAGCTGGGCGGCGCATCGTTCGCGCCATCCGCTGGGCCGCCTGCTGGAGCCGGTGCGTGCGCCGTGGGCGCAGTTGGCCGAGGCGCTGCCGGATCTGGTTGAAGCGCGCACCGTGGCACTGGATGCGGCCGGAGCCGAGCGTGCGCTGGCCCGCTACGCGGAAGCCGTGGCTTCGGTAGAGGCGGCCTTGTTCGCTGACAAGCCGCGCACCGGCGCCGGTCGCGCAGTGCAGCTGCAGACCTTGGCACAGCGCCTGCAGGATGCCGGCGTGGCCGGTGTGCCGCGCAGCCTGCTGGACGGTGATGCCAGCACGGCCGCGCAGCGCTGGGCACAGCACCTGTTGAAGGGGTGGGGCAGCCGGGTGCCCGGTCCGCGCCCGCGCCGGGTGTGGTCCAGCCTGGCGCGTGCACGGGTGGCGGCACAGGCCGCGGGCAAGCCGATCGAAGCCACGCCGGTGCGCACCCTGTTGCGCGTGTGGTGGGCCGCGCGCGGTTGATCGATTCGGGTGGGTGCGGACCTGGGTCCGCACGCTCCATGAGGTTGTGCCGGCCCAGGTCGGCACCCCCCCAAAGTGCATTGCGCGCGTTACCTGCGCTCCAGCACCAGCAGCGGGTCGATACGGGTATCGAACCAGTTCATGCCCCAGTGCAGGTGTGGCCCGGTGGCACGGCCGGTGGCGCCGACCGCGGCGATCACCTGGCCCTGTTCGACGCGATCGCCAACCTTCACGTCGATGCGCGACAGGTGCAGGAAGTTGGAGCTCACCCCGAAGCCGTGGTCGAGCAGCAGGGTGCCGCCGGTCAGGTACAGGTCCGGGCCGGCGAAGGTGACGATGCCGGCGGCCGGCGCTTTCACCGGCGTACCGGTCGGCACCGCGATGTCCATGCCGGAATGACCGGCACCGGGCTGTCCGTTGTACACGCGTGCGTTGCCGAAGCGGCCGCTGATGCGGCCCTGCACTGGCCAGATGAAGGTCTGGGTGAAGTCGGTACGGTCGTCATCGCGGGCTCGCGCGGCAGTTACCTGCGCCTGTTCGCGCTTGATCCGCTCGGCAATCGCCGGCGGCGGGTTGACCGTCTTCGGCGGCACGCCGTTGACCCGCTCGGTGGGCCAGTCGCGTGGCGTCACCGCAATGGTCGCGGTCTCGCTGCCACCATCGGGGCGTTGCACCTGCACGCGCAGCGGGCCCCTCTCGTCGCGGCCGATGCCGAACACCACGCTGCCGTAGCCGCTCACCCGCAGCTGCCGGCCGGCGTATTGCACGCGGCTGCCGGCGGGCACCTTGCCGATCACCAGTGCGCCCTGCGACGCACTGGCCGGGAACACCACGCGGCTGTCGATCAGGCTGCCGATGCCATCCTGTGCCAGTGCCGACGATGCGGTGAACAGGGGCGCGGCCAGCAGCAGCGCCCCGATCATCAGGGCCGAGCGCATCAGCGATCGTAGGTCATGCGCTGGCCGGCGGGCTCGCCCACCAGCTTGCTGCCGTCCCACACCTGCTGGCCGTTGACCCAGGTGGAGGCGATGCGCGAACGGAAGGTGGTGCCTTCAAACGGCGACCAACCGCACTTGGACAGCACGTCCTCGCGCTTGACGGTGAACGGCACGTCCTCGACCAGCACCAGATCGGCGAAATAGCCCTCGCGCAGGAAGCCGCGCTCTTCGACGTCGAACAGCTGTGCCGGGGCGTGGGCGAACTTCTGCACCACCTGCTCGCGGGTCAGCTTGCCTTCGTGCACGCGCTCCAGCGCGGCGACCAGCGCGTACTGCACCAGCGGCAGGCCCGACGGCGCCTGCGCGTAGGGCTTCTGCTTCTCTTCCCAGGTATGCGGCGCGTGGTCGGTGGCCAGCACGTCCAGCACGTCATCGGCCAGCGCGGCGGTGATCGCCTCGCGGTCGGACACCTCCTTGATCGCCGGGTTGCATTTGATCAGGTTGCCCTTGGTCGCATAGTCCGGGCGCGCGAAGTGCAGGAAGTGCACGCAGGTTTCGGCGGTGATCTGCTTGCGGCTGCCATCGGCGCGGATCAGCGGGCCCTTCTCGAACAGCGCCAGCTCATCGGCAGTGGAGATGTGCAGCACGTGGAGGCGGGTGCCGTGCTTGCGGGCCAGCGACATCGCCAGGCGGGTCGACTTGATGCAGGCTTCGCGCGAACGGATGTCCGGGTGCATGTCCGGGGTCAGCGCATCGCCGTACTTTTCCTGGAAGGCCTTCAGGTTGGCATCGATCATCGGCGTGTCTTCGCAGTGCGTGATGATCGGGGTCGGGCATTCGCGGAAGATCGCATCCAGCGTTTCCGGGTTGTCGACCAGCATGTTGCCGGTCGAAGCACCCATGAACACCTTCACGCCCGGCGCCTTCTTCGGGTCCAGCGCACGGATGGCGTCCAGGTTGTCATTGCTGGCGCCGTGGTAGAAGCCGTAGTTGGCCCAGGCGCGGCCGCGCGCCAGCTCGTACTTGGCTTCCAGGATGGTCGAATCCAGCGTCGGCGGATTGGTGTTGGGCATGTCCATGAAGCTGGTCAGGCCACCGGCCACGGCCGCGGCCGATTCGCTGGCGATGTCGCCCTTGTGGGTCAGGCCCGGTTCGCGGAAGTGCACCTGGTCGTCGATCATGCCCGGAAGCAACCAGCGTCCGGCTGCGTCCACCACCTGCTCGCCGTCGCGCGGCGCCAGCCCACTGCCGATCTGCGCGATGCGGCCGTTCTCGATGCGCAGGTCGCCGTCGAAGGTGCGGCCTTCGTTGACCATGCGGGCGTTGGTGATGAGGGTGGAGGACATGTCAGTGTTTTCCTGTGCAACGGCAAGAGGGGGCGTTGGGGGACTCGGGCACGGGATCGAAGCCGCCGGGATGGAACGGGTGGCAGCGGCCCAGCCTGCGCGCAGCCAGCCAGCTGCCGCGCAGTGGCCCGTGTCGCGAGATGGCGTCCATCGCGTATTCAGAACAGCTCGGCACGAAACGGCAGCGTGGCCCCAGCAAGGGGCTGATGAAGCGCTTGTAGAAGCGCAGCAGGGCGATGAGCAGGCGCGAGATCACCCAGTCATCTTATGCCAGTTGGCATGAAGGCCGCATTTGTGCAGGATGGGCCGTTGGTCGCATGTCGCCGATGGCCTGCGACCGGTACCAGCGCCTTCGGGTGCTGGCCAGGTTCCGTACCGCGCAAGGCGGTCCGTGTTCGTCGGACCGCCCCTTGGGCGCCTTGACTCCAGGACTGAATGGAGCAGGGTGCCGAGGTTGCTGCTGCGGGTCGGGTAGGCTATAAAGGCCCGCTTTCCCGGGCCCCGGGGAATCCAAGGAAGAGCGTTTCGTGGCTGCTAAAAAAACTGCAAAGAAGGCCGCAACGGCCGCCAAGAAAACCGCCAAGCCTGTTGTGAAGAAGTTGGCGGCAAAGCCCGTTGCCAAGAAACCGGCCAGCAAGCCGGCGACCAAGGCAGCGTCCTCGCAACCGGCGGCCAGGAAGGCCACCGCAAAGAAAACGCCGGTCAAGGCAACCAAGCCTGTGGCGAAGAAGGCCGCTGCGCCCGCCAAGGCCAAGCCTGCCGCTGCCAGCAAGAAGGCGCCGGTGGTGAAAAAGGCTGCCAGCAAGGCCGCGCCGGTGAAGAAGGCCGCCGCCAAGCCGGTGGCGAAGAAGGCAGCAGCCAAACCGTCGCCGAAGGTGGTGGTGAAGAAGGCTGCAGCCAAGCCCGTCGCCAAGCCGGCGGCAAAGAAGGTCGCTGCGGCCAAGCCGGTCGCCACGCCTGCCGCTGTAAAGAAAGTCACCAAGAATGTTGCCGCGCCGGCCGTAAAGCCGACCCCGGCCCCCGTAGTGAAGTCCGCACCGAAGCCGGCTGCCAAGCCGGCTCCGGCCAAGCCTGTCCCGGCCAAGACCGTGGCAGTGGCAGCAGCCCAACCGGCCCCCAAGCCGGCTCCGGCCGCTGCTCCTGCCGCTTCGAAGGCCCCGCAATCCAAGAATCCCGTGCCCGTTTCGAAATCGCCTGCCAAAACCGCCGTGAAATCCGATTCCGCCCCGAAGACCGTGTCGCGCCCTGTCGGCAAGGTTGCCGTGGCCGTCGCCGCCCGTTCGGCGGCACCGGCCCCGCGCAGCAAGTACAAGGTGGTCGAATACAAGACCGACGAGGCCACTGGCCGCCCGATCCTGCCGGCTGGCTACAAGCCGTCCTCGGAAGAGGAATACATGAGCCCGCTGCAGCAGGAATACTTCCGCCAGCGCCTGCAGAACTGGCGCGCGGACCTGGTGGAAGAATCCAAGCAGACCATCGAGAACCTGCGCGAGGAAGTGCGTGACATCGGTGACGAAGCCGAGCGCGCGACCCGCGAGACCGAGAACTCGCTGGAACTGCGTACCCGCGACCGCTATCGCAAGCTGATCGGCAAGATCGACAGCACCCTGAAGCGCCTGGAAGCCGGCGACTACGGCTACTGCGTCGACACCGGCGAAGAAATCGGCCTGGAGCGCCTGGAAGCGCGCCTGACCGCCGAGCGCACCATCGACGCCCAGGAGCGTTGGGAGCACCTGCAGAAGCAGCAGGGCGACTGATTCCAGGTCGTTGTATGGTCATGCAAAAAACCCGGCCCCGGCCGGGTTTTTTGTTGGGTGGTGGTTGGCTGGGTAGAACGGCGCCTTCCGGGTATCGGGGGGAGCCTGCGTGCGCCGCGCCGGCTCGCGGATGGCGGAGCGTTTCTTTGGGTTACTTTCTTTTCGCGAAAAGAAAGTGACAAACCCAATCGTCGAGGGAGAGCAACGGCCCCGGCCAAACGCCCGGCGCCGCCGAATCCGCTGTTCGCGGCGTCACTGCAGGTCGCGAAGATTCAACTTCCGCAGCGTCGGGTTCTTCCACGCCGTGATCCCGGCCACGCTCAGCACCGCGAACCCGCCCAGCACCACCGCCGGCACCAGGCCGAGCAGCTTCGCCATCGTGCCGGCATAGAACGCGCCCAGTTCGTTGGACGAACTGATGAAGATGCCGTTGATCGACGACACCCGGCCGCGCATTTCTTCCGGCGTGGCCAGCTGCAGGATGGTCGAGCGGATCACCACGGATACGCCATCAAAGGCGCCGTAGAACAGCAGGATCAGCGCCGACAGCCAGAAGTGCTGCGACAATCCGAAGCCGATCACGCACAGGCCGAAGCCGGCCACCGCGAACAGCAGCACGCGGCCGGCATTGCGGTGCAGCGGGTGGCGGGCCAGCCACAGGCCCACGCAGACCGAGCCCAGCGCCGGCATTGCACGCAGGATGCCCAGGCCTTCCGGGCCGTGGTGCAGGATCTCGTGCAGGAATGCGGGCAGCATCGCCACCACGCCGCCGAGCAGTACCGAGAACATGTCCAGCGCCATCGCCCCGACCATGATCCGGTTGCCGACCACGAAGCGTGCGCCTTCAGCGATGCTCTTGAAAATCGGGGCGGCCGGGCCGGTATGTACCGGTTCTTCCACCTTCAGCGTGGCCAGGCAGGCCATCGCCACCAATGCGAAAACGGTGGCCACGGCATAGGACAGGCCCTTGCCGCCGAAGCCCACCAGTACGCCGCCCAGTGCCGGGCCGGCGATCATGCCGGCCTGGAACACCACCGCGCCCAGGCCGGCGCCGCGTGCGAACTGGTCACGTGCCAGCACGCGGGCGAACAGGGCGTTGTAGATCGGTGACAGGAAGGCGCGGACCATGCCGGTCAGCGCGATGGCTGCGTAGATCGGCCACACGCCGTCGATCGGCAGCCAGCCCATGGCCACGCTGGTCAATACCAGCGCGGTGGCGATCAGTCCGCAACAGGCAACCATGCCCAGCCGGCGGCGCGGCAGGTGATCCACCAGGTAACCGGCGAACGGCGCCACGCAGAAGAACGGCAGCACCTCGGCCAGGCCGATCAGGCCCAGCGAGAACGGATTGCGGGTGACTTCGTAGATGTGCCAGCCGACGGTGACCGCGACCACCTGGTAGGACAGCATCGCGAAGATGCGGTACGCCAGCAGCCTGGCGAAACCGGGCCGGGACAGCAGGCCCAGCGCGCTGTCTTCGGCCGTGGCAGGTTCGCTCACGACGGGTCGCGCTGCAGCTGCGCCTGCGCGGTCTCGCGGATGAAGGCCAGCATCGCCGCCACGCCGTTGCTGCGGGTGGGCGAGAGGTGGCGGGCCAGGCCGATGTCCTGGATGTAGCTCGATTCGGTGTCCAGGATCTCCTGCGCCGAGCGCCCGGAGTACACGCGCAGGGCCAGGAAGATCAGGCCGGAGACGATGGCCGAATCACTGATGGCGTGGAAGCGCAGCGACTGCGCATTGCCTTCCGGCACGATCCAGACCATCGACTGGCAACCGAGCAGGCGATGCTCTTCGGTCTTCCATTCTTCCGGGAAGGCCGGCAGCTTCCGGCCGAGGTCGATCAGGTACTGGTAGCGCTCGGACCAGTCGCCGAAGAAGCCGAATTCCTCGGCGATGGCGGCCTGGGCCTCGGCGGCGGTGGGTTCAAGCGGGAACGGGGAGTCGGTCACAGCAGTCTCTACGGTGGGGCGTGGCCGGCGCACCGGCCACGGGGCAGGGCGGGTCAGCCGCGCTTGCGCGACCAGCGCACGCCCTGCGGAGTATCTTCCAGCACGATGCCTTCGGCGGCCAGTTGATCGCGGATGGCGTCGGAACGGGCGAAATCGCGGGCCTGCTTGGCAGCGGCGCGTTCGTCGATCAGGCCCTGGATGCGGGCATCGTCACCGTCATCACTGGCCGCGGTGCCGAACCACTGCGCCGGATCGGCCTGCAGCAGGCCCAGCGCCAGGCCGGCGCCGAGGAGTTCACCCTTCAGGCGTGCCTGCTCGGCCGGGTCGGTGGCACGACGCGCGTCGGCGGCGATGCGGGCCACTTCGGCCAGCGCCTGCGGAGTGTTCAGGTCGTCGTCCAGGGTCGCCTCGACCGTAGCCGGGATGGCCACGACCGCCTCGACCGATGCCAGTTCGCGCAGGGTGCCGTACAGGCGGTCCAGGGTGCGCACCGACTGTTCGATCAGGCCATCGGACCAGTCCAGCGGCTGCCGGTAGTGGGCCGACAGCAGGGCCAGGCGCAGCGCTTCGGGCGGGTGCTGGCGCACCAGGTCATGCACGCGCTCGATGTTGCCCAGCGACTTGCTCATCTTGGCGCCACCGAAGTTGAGCATGCCGTTGTGCAGCCAGAAGCGGGCGAAGATCTTGCCGCCGTGGGCGCATTCGCTCTGCGCGATCTCGTTCTCGTGGTGCGGGAACTGCAGGTCGACGCCACCAGCGTGGATGTCGATGGTCTCGCCCAGGTGGGCAGCAGCCATCGCCGAGCATTCGATGTGCCAGCCGGGGCGGCCACGACCCCACGGCGATTCCCAGCCGGGCAGGTCGTCGCCGGATGGTTTCCACAGCACGAAATCGCCCGGGTCGCGCTTGTACGGGGCCACGTCGACGCGGGCACCGGCCAGCATCTCGTCCGGGTCGCGGCGCGAGAGCTTGCCGTAGCCGTCGAAGCTGGCCACCGCGAACAGCACGTGGCCTTCGGCCGCATAGGCATGTCCGTTGGCGATCAGCTGCTCGATCATGGTGATGATCTGCGGCATGTGCGCGGTCACTTCCGGCTCGATGTCCGGCGGCACGACGCCCAGCGCGGCCATGTCTTCACGGTAGGCGGCGGCGAACTTGTCGGTGATGGTGCTGATCGGCACGCCCTGCTCACGCGCGGCGGTGTTGATCTTGTCGTCCACGTCGGTGATGTTGCGGGCGTAACGCAGTGCGCCGAAGCGGCGGCGCAGCAGGTCGGCCAGCACCCCGAACACCACCGGGCCACGGGCGTTGCCGATGTGCACGTAGTTGTAGACCGTCGGGCCGCACACATACAGGGTCGGACAGGCCGGATCGAGCGGGGTGAACGGTTCGAGCTGGCGAGTCAGGTTGTTGTGCAGGCGCAGGGTCATGGGGCTGTGGCTGGGGGACAAGCCTGCGATTTTAGAACGTGTCGGCCCCGTTTGGGGGCACCTGTTGCCACCGGTGGACGCGGGTCCACCCAAGGTGGGGTGGGCAGGAGCGGCGTGGACGGGTAATGTTCAGCCCCTTGCGCTCGTCACTGCCTACACTATTGCCGTGTCCTTGCTCCCATCGCCAATGAAATCCACCGCGTTGCTGACCCTGGCCTGCCTGTCGGCGCTGCCCGCCGTGGTGCTGGCGCAGGAGGCCGAGCCCCGCAACCGGGTGGTGATCGTGGAGAACGTGAAGTTCGACTATGCCCAGGTGCTGAACGTCGAGCCGGTGTTCCAGACCCTGCGCGCGACCCGCACCGAGGAGCATTGCGAGCCGGTCTCGACCCGGACCCTGGCCCCGGTGAACGTGACCGGCGAGGAGCCGGTCGAGGACAAGGGCCGGATCAGCCGCTTCTGGGACTCGGTGCGCTCGATGTTCAAGCGCAGCGACGAGGAGGCCGTTGAGGAGACCGGAGCCGAGACGCCGGCCCCGGCGCCGGCCAGCAATGGCCCGATGCTGACCCGCGACTGCCGCATCGTGCCGGTGGGGCGTGAATTCCGCCGCCCCATCGCCTACGACGTGGATTACGTCTACAAGGGCACCAAGTACCGCTCGCGGCTGCCGGAAGACCCTGGCAACCGGCTCAAGATCCGGGTGTCGATCACCCCCTGGGTCGGCCCCGAGCAGGGCACTGCCAGCAATCCCTGATTCTGGGACCCCGGCCCCTTGCGCAGGCCCCGGCCGCATGCAAAGATGGTCGACCATGAAGCTCACCGACTTCCAGCACGACAGCAGCGCAGCCCGACAGGCGTCGGGCATGACCTCGCGTGCGCGTCGACCGGAACCCCACATCCTCGCTGGGTAACCGGAGCTTTTTGCTGTTCGTCCGAAAAAAACCCAGCCCGCCGGCTGGGTTTTTTCGTTTTCGCGTTCTGAAAGCTGCAACTGCAACCTTTTCGTTCCACCTTTGGTTCCTGTTTTCCCTTCACCGCGTCGAAGCCGGCGCCGCCACGCAAGGAAAGATGATGTCCCCCAAGCACTTCCTGAACACCCAGGACTGGAGCCGCAGCGATCTCGATGCGCTGTTGACCCAGGCCGCGCTGTTCAAGCGCAACAAGCTCGGCGACCAGCTCAAGGGCAAGTCGATCGCGCTGGTGTTCTTCAACCCGTCCATGCGCACCCGCACCAGCTTCGAACTGGGCGCGTTCCAGCTCGGCGCCCACGCGGTGGTGCTGCAGCCGGGCAAGGATGCGTGGCCGATCGAGTTCAACCTCGGCACGGTGATGGACGGCGATACCGAAGAGCACATCGCTGAAGTGGCCAAGGTGCTGGGCCGTTACTGCGACATCATCGCCGTGCGCGCGTTCCCCAAGTTCACCGACTGGGCCTACGACCGCCAGGACATCGTCCTCAACAGCTTCGCCAGGTACTCGCCGGTGCCGGTCATCAACATGGAGACCATCACCCACCCGTGCCAGGAGCTGGCCCACATCATGGCCCTGCAGGAGCACTTCGGCACCCAGGACCTGCGCGGCAAGAAGTACGTGCTGACCTGGACCTACCACCCCAAGCCGCTGAACACCGCCGTGGCCAATTCGGCGCTGACCATCGCCACCCGCATGGGCATGGACGTGACCCTGCTGTGCCCGACCGCCGACTACATCCTCGACGACCGCTACATGGGCTGGGCCGAGCAGAACGTGGCCGAGAGCGGCGGCTCGCTGAAGATCAGCCATGACATCGACAGCGCCTACGCCGGCGCCGACGTGGTCTACGCCAAGAGCTGGGGCGCGCTGCCGTTCTTCGGCAACTGGGAACCGGAAAAGCCGATCCGCGACCAGTTCAAGCACTTCATCGTGGACGAGCGGAAGATGGCGCTGACCAACAACGGTGTGTTCAGCCACTGCCTGCCGCTGCGCCGCAACGTGAAGGCCACCGACGGCGTGATGGATTCGCCGCAGTGCATCGCCATCAACGAAGCCGAGAACCGCCTGCACGTGCAGAAGGCGATCATGGCGGCGGTTGCCGGGCGCTGATTCCCAAGCATTGAAACAATCCGCCGGGCATGGCCCGGCGCTACCCCACCTGATTGGACATTACCCCCATGAGCAAAGACGTCGTTCTCGCCTTCTCCGGCGGCCTGGATACCAGCTTCTGCGTGCCGTACCTGCAGGAGCGTGGCTACAACGTGCACACCGTGTTCGCCGATACCGGCGGCGTGGATGATGAAGAGCGCGATTTCATCGAGAAGCGCGCCGCCGAGCTGGGCGTGACCAGCCACGTCACCGTCAACGGTGGCCCGGCCATCTGGGAAGGCTTCGTCAAGCCGTTCGTGTGGGCCGGTGAAGGCTACCAGGGCCAGTACCCGCTGCTGGTCTCGGACCGCTACCTGATCGTCGATGCAGCGCTGAAGCGTGCCGCCGAACTGGGCACCAACATCATCGCCCACGGCTGCACCGGCATGGGCAACGACCAGGTCCGCTTCGACCTGGCGGTGAAGGCCCTGGGTGACTACCAGATCATCGCGCCGATCCGCGAGATCCAGAAAGAACACACCCAGACCCGTGCCTACGAGCAGAAGTACCTGGAAGAGCGCGGTTTCGGCGTGCGTGCCAAGCAGCAGGCCTACACCATCAACGAAAACCTGCTGGGCGTGACCATGTCCGGTGGTGAGATCGACCGTTGGGAAGCCCCAGGCGAGGGCGCGCGTGGCTGGTGCGCGCCGCGCAGCGAATGGCCGGAGCAGGCCCTGACCGTCACCCTGAAGTTCGTCGAGGGCGAAGCCGTCGAACTGAACGGCAAGGCGCTGCCGGGCGACCAGATCCTGGCCCAGCTCAACAAGCTGTTCGCCCCCTACGGCGTCGGCCGCGGCGTGTACACCGGCGACACCGTGATCGGCCTGAAGGGCCGCATCGTGTTCGAGGCCCCCGGCCTGGTCTCGCTGCTGGCCGCGCACCGCGCGCTGGAAGATGCCGTGCTGACCAAGCAGCAGAACCGCTTCAAGCCGGACGTGGCGCGCAAGTGGGTGGAGCTGGTGTACGAAGGCTTCTACCACGACCCGCTGAAGACCGACATCGAGGCGTTCCTGAAGTCCACGCAGGCCAAGGTCAACGGCGAAGTGGTGCTGGAAACCCGCGGTGGCCGCGTCGACGCGGTGGCCGTGAAGTCGCCGCACCTGCTCAACACCAAGGGTGCCACCTACGCGCAGTCGGCCGACTGGGGCGTGGAAGAGGCGGAGGGCTTCATCAAGCTGTTCGGCATGAGCTCCACGCTCTATGCGCAGGTGAACCGCTGAGACCCTGGTGCCCTGGCCCGCTGTGGGCCAGGGTGCGCAGCAAACGGATGAATCGATGAGCGCACTCCGCATCAGCACCGATCCGCAGCACTTGGACGTTGCCCTGATCCACCAGTTCCTGTCTACCCAGGCCCATTGGAGCCTGGGCATCGGGCGCGAACTGGTGGAACGGGCCATTGCCGGTTCGCTGTGTTTTGGCGCCTATCTGGACGCGTCCGGCCAGGTTGCGTTTGCGCGCGTCATCACCGACGGTGCCACCTTTGCTTATCTGGCTGACGTGTTCGTGCTGCCGCAGCACCGCGGCCAGGGCTACAGCAAGCAGCTGCTGCAGGCGATCATGGCCCATCCGCAGCTGCAGGGCCTGCGCCGCTTCATGCTGGCCACCAGCGATGCACATCGGCTCTACGCCCCCTTCGGCTTCAGCGCGCCGGCACGGCCAGAGTTGCTGATGGAAATTGTGCGCCAGAACCTCTATGCCCTGGCTACGCCCGGGCAAACACCTTGTTGATTCCCATGACCGACCTGCTTGCTTCCACCCTGCAGCACCTGCAGGCCCTGGTGTCCTTCGACACCCGCAACCCGCCGCGTGCGATCACCACCGGTGGCATCTTCGATTACCTGCGCGCGAACCTGCCCGGCTTCAACGTCGAGGTGATTGATCATGGCGCTGGTGCGGTCAGCCTGCACGCCGTGCGCGGGACCCCGAAGTACCTGTTCAACGTGCATCTGGATACGGTGCCGGATTCGCCGCACTGGAGTGCCGACCCGCACGTGATGCGGCGCATGGACGACCGCGTGGTCGGCCTTGGCGTGTGCGACATCAAGGGTGCCGCCGCCGCGCTGGTGGCTGCGGCCAATGCCAGCGACGGCAACGCCGCGTTCCTGTTCTCCAGCGACGAGGAAGCCAACGATCCGCGCTGCATCGCCGCGTTCCTGGCCCGTGGCCTGCCGTACGAAGCGGTGTTGGTGGCGGAGCCGACCATGAGCGAAGCGGTGCTGGCGCACCGGGGCATCAGCTCGGTGCTGATGCAGTTTGCCGGGCGTGCCGGCCATGCCTCGGGCAAGCAGGATGCGGCCGCCAGTGCGCTGCACCAGGCCATGCGCTGGGGCAACCGCGCGCTGGACCATGTCGAATCGCTGGCCTCGGCGCGCTTCGGCGGCCTGACCGGGTTGCGCTTCAACATCGGCCGCGTGGAAGGTGGCATCAAGGCCAACATGATCGCGCCGGCTGCCGAAGTGCGGTTCGGGTTCCGCCCGCTGCCGTCGATGGATATCGACGCACTGCTGGCGACCTTCGCCGGTTTCGCCGAACCGGAAGCAGCCGTGTTCACCGAAACCTTCCGTGGTCCCAGCCTGCCGGCCGGCGACATCGCCGAGGCCGAGAACCGCCGCCTCCTGGCGCGCGACGTGGCTGATGCGCTGGAGCTGCCGATCGGCAACGCGGTGGACTTCTGGACCGAGGCCTCGCTGTTCTCCGCCGCCGGTTACACCACCCTGGTGTTCGGCCCGGGCGACATCGCCCAGGCCCACACCGCCGATGAGTTCGTGACGCTGGACCAGCTGCAGCGCTACACCGACGCCGTGCACCGCATCATCGCCGCCGGTGCCTGATTCTTCCCTTTCCGACGAAACCGAAATGTCTCCTGCCCTCCAGCCCCACCGCCAGACCCGCCAGACCATCGTGCGCCTGCTTTCCAGCATGGCCAGCGCGAAGGAGATCAGCCAGTACCTCAAGCGCTTCTCGCAGCTGGACGCCAAGCGCTTTGCCGTGGTCAAGGTCGGCGGCGCGGTGCTGCGCGACGATCTCGATGCGCTGACCTCTTCGCTGTCGTTCCTGCAGGAAGTCGGCCTGACCCCGATCGTGCTGCACGGCGCCGGCCCGCAACTGGATGCCGAACTGTCGGCGGCCGGCATCGAGAAGCAGACCGTCAACGGCCTGCGCGTGACCTCGCCGGAAGCGCTGGCGATCGTGCGCCGCGTGTTCCAGCAGTCCAACCTGCGCCTGGTGGAGGCGCTGCAGCAGAACGGCGCGCGCGCCACCTCGATCACCGGTGGCGTGTTCGAGGCCGAGTACCTGGACGTGGACACCTACGGCCTGGTCGGCGAAGTGAAGCGGGTCAACCTGGCGCCGATCGAAGCCAGCCTGCGCGCCGGCTCGATCCCGGTGATCACCAGCCTGGGTGAAACCGCAGGTGGCCAGATCCTCAACGTCAACGCCGACTTCGCCGCCAACGAGCTGGTGCAGGAGCTGCAGCCGTACAAGATCATCTTCCTGACCGGCACCGGTGGCCTGCTGGACGAGGCGGGCAGCGTGATCGATTCGATCAACCTGTCCACCGAGTACGACCACCTGATCGCGCAGCCGTGGATCCACGGTGGCATGAAAGTGAAGATCGAACAGATCAAGGACCTGCTCGACCGCCTGCCGCTGGAATCGTCGGTGTCGATCACCCGACCGGCCGACCTGGCCAAGGAACTGTTCACCCACAAGGGCTCGGGCACGCTGGTGCGCAAGGGCGAAAAGGTGCTGCGCGCCACCGCCTGGAGCGAACTGGACCTGCCGCGCCTGAAGGGCCTGATCGAATCCAGCTTCGGCCGCACCCTGGTGCCGGACTACTTCGAAAAGACCAGGCTGCTGCGCGCCTATGTCAGCGAGAACTACCGCACCGCGGTGATCCTCACCGACGAGGCCGAAGGCGTGTACCTGGACAAGTTCGCCGTGCTCGACGATGCACAGGGCGAAGGCCTGGGCCGCGCAGTGTGGAACGTGATGCTGGAGGAAACCCCGCAGCTGTTCTGGCGCTCCCGCCACGGCAACCCGATCAACCACTTCTACTACGCTGAATCCGACGGCTGCTACAAGCAGGACCATTGGAAGGTGTTCTGGTACGGCGCCGATGGCATCGATCGTATCCGCACCTATGTCGACCATTGCGCCCGGCGCGCACCGAGCCTGCAGGGCTGAGCGATGAACAACCCGGACGCATGGAATCTGGTGCCCACCCTGCGTGGCCAGCACGTGACGCTGCAACCGCTGCAGTACGAGCACGTGCCCGGCCTGCGTGCTGCGCTCGACGGCAGCGGGCTGGACCAGCTCTGGTACACCCAGGTGCCGTCGCCGGAGCGGGCCGAGGCCTATGTGCAGGCTGCACTGCAGGCGCAGGCCGAGGGCAGGGTGCTGCCGTTCGTGATCCGTGATGCGGCCGGGGACATCATCGGCAGCACGCGCTTCTACGATCTGGATGCCAGCGTGCCTAGACTCAGCCTTGGCTACACCTGGTACACGCCGCGCGTGCAGCGCACCGGCGCCAACACCGAAGCCAAGCTGTTGCTGCTGCAGCACGCCTTCGAGGTGCTGGGGTGCATCAGCGTGGTGCTGGAGACCAGCTGGTTCAACGCCACGTCGCGCACCGCCATCGCCCGCCTCGGCGCCAAGCAGGATGGCGTGCTGCGCAACCACAAGCGGCACGCCGACGGCACGCCGCGCGACACCGTCATCTTCTCCATCATCGATGCGGAATGGCAGGGCGTGAAGCGCCACCTGCAGTACCGCCTGGACAGTCACGCATGAACGATTCGACTTTCACCCTGGGCATCGTCGGGGCCCGAGGCCATACCGGCGCCGAGCTGATCAAGCTGGTGGCCGCCCATCCGCGCCTGGAACTGGCCTTCGTCTCTTCGCGCGAGCGCGCCGGGCAGCGCCTGTCCGACCACCATCCGGAATTCCAGGGTGGCCTGCAGTACGAGAACCTGGACGCCGACGCGGTGGCCGCCAAGGGCGTGGACGCGGTGATCCTGGCCCTGCCCAATGGGCTGGCCGCGCCGTTCGTGGCCGCGCTTGAAACCGCGAAGCCGGACACCGTCATCGTCGACCTCTCGGCCGACTACCGTTTCGACAACAGCTGGTACTACGGCCTGCCGGAGCTGACCCGCGGCCGCTACAACGGCCAGAAGCACATCAGCAACCCGGGCTGCTATGCCACGGCGATGCAGCTGGCGGTGCATCCGCTGCTGGACCTGCTGGCAGGCCCGCCGCAGTGCTTCGGTGTGTCCGGTTACTCCGGTGCCGGCACCACGCCGTCGGACAAGAACAACGTCGAACTGCTGGCCGACAACCTGATGCCGTATGCGCTGACCAACCACGTGCACGAGCGCGAGGTGTCGGTGCAGCTGGGCGTGGCGGTCGAGTTCATGCCGCACGTCGCGCCGCATTTCCGTGGCATCACCCTCACCGCCAACCTGTGGCTGAACCGCGTGCAGACCCGTGAGCAGATCGTCGAGCGCTTCCAGCAGGCCTATGCCGGCGAACCGCTGATCGAGGTGGTGGATGAAGCACCGTGGGTCAGCCGCATCGCCGGCCGCCATGGTGCGCAGGTCGGCGGCTTCACCCTGGCCCCGGGCGGCAAGCGGGTCGTCGTGGTGGCGACCCTGGACAACCTGCTGAAGGGCGCGGCCACCCAGGCCATGCAGAACCTCAACCTCGCGCTGGGCATCGACGAACTGACGTCGATCCCGCGCTGAACACGCCTTCCGGAGCCCCCATGGCAGACCTTCTTTGGCAGAAGCCCGGCGTCGCTGTCGACGCCCAGATCCAGACCTTCCTCGCCGGCGACGACGTGATCCTCGACCGCGAGTTCTTCCTGCATGACATCGCCGCCAGCGCCGCGCATGCGCAGGGCCTGCAGCACATCGGCATCCTCAGCGCCGACGAACTGGCCGGCCTGCTGCGCGAGCTCGACGTGCTGGCGCAGGACTTCCGCGCAGGCCGCTTCGTGCTGGATACGCAGTACGAAGATGGCCACTCGGCGATCGAAGCACGCTTGACCGAGCGTCTCGGCGATGCCGGCCGCAAGATCCACACCGGCCGCAGCCGCAACGACCAGATCCTGGTCGCCACCCGCCTGTGGCTGAAGGAAAAGCTGCAGCGCGTGGCCCAGCTCAGCGCCGAGGTGGCCAAGGTCGCGCTGGACCGCGCACAGGCCGAGAAGGACCTGCCGATTCCCGGCTACACCCACATCCAGCGTGCCGTGGTCTCCTCGGCCGGCATGTGGTGGGCCGGTTGGGCCGAGGCCTTCATCGACAACGCCATCCGCGCCCGCGACACCCACGCACTGGTCGATGCAAATCCGCTCGGCACCGCCGCCGGCTACGGCGTGAACCTGCCGCTGGACCGCGAGCACACCACGACCGCGCTCGGTTTTGCGCGCATGCAGGTCTCTCCGATCTACGCGCAGCTGTCGCGCGGGAAGTTCGAGCTGGCCGCGCTGGAAGCGCTGGGTGGCGCCACGCTGGACCTGCGCCGCATCGCCTGGGACCTGTCGCTGTTCACCAGCGCCGAATTCGGTTTCGTGGCATTGCCGGCGCAGTACACCACCGGCAGCTCGATCATGCCCAACAAGCGCAACCCGGACGTGATCGAACTGATGCGCGCGACCCACGCCAGCGTCGCCGCCGCGCGCACCGAGATCGAGCAGCTGCTGTCGCTGCCCTCGGGCTACCACCGCGACCTGCAGTCGTCCAAGGGCGCCATCTTCCACGGCTTCGGCCGTGGCCTGGCCGCGCTGGAACTGCTGCCAGCCCTGCTGGCCAACCTGGAATGGCGCGACGACAGGCTGCGTGCGGCGATCGATTCGGGCATGTATGCCACCGACGTGGCGGTGGAAGCGGCCGTGGCCGGCGTGCCGTTCCGCGAGGCCTACAAGGCCGCCGCGGCCGGTGCCGACAGCGCAGGGCAGGGACGCACGCCGGAAGGCAGCCTGGCCGCACGCGTGTCGCCGGGTTCGGCCGCTGACCTGCGCCTGGATGAACTGCGTGCACGCTGGCAGGCGTTGTCCTGATGGCGGCCACGGTGTATCTGGTGCTGGCGATGCGCCGCCCCGACTTCAACGCCGCGGCGGTGCAACCGCACCGCGATTTTCTCGATGCGTTGCAGGCACAGGGCAAGCTGCAGCTGACTGGTGGTTTCGCCGACGGCAGCGGTGGTGCCTATGTGCTGTGCAATGTCGAGAACCTGGAACAGGCGCAGGCCATCGTCGCCACCGATCCGCTGGTGACGATGCAGGCCTCCGACCTGACCGTGCACGAATGGAATACCCGCTGAGACCCTGATCGATGAGCCTGCATGCCGCCAACGTCGCCTCGCCGTTCCCGGAACAGGCGCTGCCGCCATGGCGGCGTGCGGTGCTGAAGGTCGGCAGCAGCCTGCTGGCCGCCGATGGCGGCGGCCTGTCGCCACGCCACGCGCTGGGCCTGGCCCAGTTTGTGTCCGCCAACGTTCTGGCGGGGCGCGAGGTGGTGATCGTTTCCTCCGGCGCGGTTGCGGCGGGGCGAGCGATTCTGCCGCGGGCCGATGAGCCCGGTGCGGCGATGGCGGCGCGGCAGGCCCTTGCCGCACTCGGCCAGGCGCAGCTGATCGGCCTCTGGCAGCGCTTCTTCGAACGCCCGGTGGCGCAGGTGCTGCTGACCCACGACGACCTGCGCAACCGCCGCCGCTACCTCAATGCGCGTGCCACGCTGAGCGAACTGCTGCGGCTGGGCGCGTTGCCGGTGGTCAATGAGAATGACACCGTGTCGGTGGACGAGCTCAAGCTCGGCGACAACGACAACCTGGCAGCCACCGTGGCGGCACTGGTCGACGCCGATGCGCTGTTCATCGCCACCGACATCGACGGCCTGTACAGTGCCGACCCACGCGCCGTGGCCGGCGCACGGCCATTGCACGACGTGCCCGAACTGAGTGACGACGTGCTGGCGATGGCCGGAGGCGCCGGTTCTCGTGCCGGCACTGGAGGCATGCGTACCAAGCTGGAGGCGGCGGCGAAGGCCGGCCGCCTCGGCATCGAGACCTACCTGTTCAACGGCCGCAGCAGCGACGTGGTGCGCGCGCTGGCACAGGACCGCCTGTTCGGCACCCGCATCCATGCCGCACGCAGCCGCGAGGCGGCCCGCAAGCACTGGCTGCGGCACGCGCCGCTGGCCGAGGGCGTGATCGTCATCGATGCGGGTGCGGCACAGGCAATGCGCGAGAAAGGCGCCTCGCTGCTGCCCGGTGGCATCACCGCTGCGGAGGGAACGTTCCGCCGTGGTGACATGGTGCAGGTGTGCTGGAACGCGCCGCAGGGGCGTGTATGTGTCGCCCGCGGCGTCAGCCAGTACGCGGCCGATGACGTGCGCCGGATCGCCGGCCATCATTCCCGCGACATCCAGGCCGTGCTCGGCTACAACTACGGCGGCAGCGTCGTCCATCGCGACGACCTGGTGCTGCCATGACCGGTATGAAGGACTCCCCGATGAGCGACATCGAAGCGCAGGCGCGTGCCTGCCGTGACGCGGCCCAGATCGTTGCCGGCCTCGACAGTGTGGTCCGCCGCACGCTGCTGCTGGCGATGGCACAGGCGTTGGAAGTGAATGCCGGGCTGATCCTGGCCGGTAATGCACGTGACCTCGCCGCCGCGCGCGACAAGGGCATTGGCAGCGCCATGCTCGACCGCCTGGCGCTGGACCCGGCTCGCCTGTTCGCGATGGCCGAGGCCGTGCGTGAGGTCGCCGCGCTGCCCGATCCGGTCGGCCAGGTCACCCGCGACGATGTGCGTCCGAACGGCATCCGCGTGCAGAAGGTACGCGTTCCGCTGGGGGTGATCGCGATGATCTACGAGGCGCGCCCGAACGTGACCGCCGAAGCGGCCGCACTGTGCCTGAAGGCCGGCAATGGCGTGATCCTGCGCGGTGGTTCCGAAGCGATCCACTCCAACACCGCCATCGCCCAGGCCCTGGCCGGTGCCTTGCAGGCCAATGGCGTACCGCCGGCGGCGGTGACCGTGCTGACCGACCTGCGCCGAGAAGCCATGCTGGAACTGCTGCAGCTGCATGAGCTGATCGACCTTGCCATTCCGCGCGGTGGCGAAGGCCTGATCCGTTTCGTGGCCGAACACGCGCGCGTGCCGGTCATCAAGCATTACAAGGGCGTCTGCCACCTGTTCGTGGATGCCAGCGCCGACCTCGGCAAGGCCATCGACCTGCTGGTGGATGGCAAGTGCAGCCGCCCTGCAGCCTGTAATTCGCTGGAGACGTTGCTGGTGCATCGCGATGTGGCTGAAGCGTTCCTGCCGCGCGTGGCGCAGGCGCTGGGCGAGCGCGGCGTGCAGCTGCGCGCCGATGCGCAGGCGCAGCCGTTGCTGCCGGGCAGCACGGTGGCCACCGAAGAGGACTATGCCGCCGAGTTCCTCGATCTGGTACTGGCGGTGCGCGTGGTTGATGATCTTGATGCGGCCATCGCGCATATCCGCGCGTACACCTCTGATCACACCGAAGTGATCGCCACTGAAGACGCCGGCCATGCCGAGCGCTTCATCAAGGCACTGCGCTCGGCGGTGGTGATGGTCAATGCCTCCTCGCGCTTCTCCGATGGTGGCCAGCTGGGCCTGGGCAGCGAGATCGGCATTTCCACCACGCGCCTGCACGCCTACGGCCCGATGGGCCTGGAAGCGCTCACCGTCGAGCGTTTCGTGGTGTGCGGCGAAGGGCAGACGCGCAAGTAGATCCACGCCATGCGTGGATGCGCTTGGCGGCAGACCCCGGTGCCGACCAAGGTCGGCACCCACCAGGCCCAAGTGCCGACCAAGGTCGGCACCCACCAGTCAATCGGCCTACACCACCTCGCGGCGGATGCCGATCGGCCGCGCATGTTCATCCATGTGCAGCGTCACGGCCTTGCAGCCCTTCAGGCGCTCGGCCAGCCCGGTGCTGGCACCCAGGTCGGCGGCCACTTCGTTGAGGCTGGCCAGCGGCCGCGGCAGGCGCCGGTCGTGGCCGCGGAAGCGCGCGCGGTTGTACTCGGCCCAACCGATCAGCAGAACGCTGGCACACAGCAGCATCAATGGCAGCGCCACCAGCACATAGGGGTCGAACTGGCTTTGCCGTTCGTACAGCTGCTGCCAGGCCAGCTGCCCGCCCACCAGCCACGAGAACAAGGTGACCAGGGGCGCCCAAAGGTAGAAATAGAAGCCCCAGAACGCCAGGGTGACAAAGCCCCAGGCAGTGCGCTGGAAGCGCGGTTGGCGATGCGGCTTGCGGATCATCCGCGAGTCGAAGCGGTTGGACGGACGTGGTGCGTTCATCGGATCCCCCGATCGGGACTGGTCCAGGTGGCGCGCTTGCTGCGACGGCGCAGCAGGGTTTTCGGCAGCGCCACCAGGGTGGTGGAAAGGCTGATCAACCAGTACGCCATCGGGTACCAGATGACCCAGAAGTAGTTGCGTCCAATCTGTGTTTCGTAACGCCGGTCGATGATCAGGCTGCTGGCGAACTGCAGCAGGCAGACCAGCGCCAGGATCACGCCATGCCACTGTGGCAGCAGGCTGGCGATATGCAGCTGTGGCGGCATTTCGATGAACTTGCCCAGCACCCACAACACCACGATGAACAGCATGGTGTAGGCCCAGGCCACGCTCAGCACGTACTCCAGCAGGACGCCCCACATGCGGCGTTCCTTCCAGTGCAGCAGCGAACGCGCGTGGCGCAGCATCACCTCCACGCCGCCCTGGGCCCAGCGCAGTCGCTGCCGCCACAGCCCCTTGAGCGTTTCCGGCATCAGGATGAAGCACAGCGCGTTGGGCTCGTAACGGATGTCCCAGTGCGCGCGCTGCAGGCGCCAGCTGATGTCGATATCCTCGGTCACCATGTCATCGGACCACCAGCCGACCTGGTGCAGTGCGGTGCGGCGGAAGCCGGCGATCACCCCGGAAATGGTGAAGATGCGCCCGTACACGCGCTGCGCGCGCTTGATCATGCCGATGATCGAGGAGAACTCGGCTACCTGCAGGCGTCCGAGCAGGGTGGAGCGGTTGCGGATGCGCGGGTTCCCGGTGACCGCACCGACCCGGTTGCCACTGACAAGATGCCAGACCATCCAGTGCAGCGCATGTTCTTCCAGCATTGCGTCGCCATCGATGCACACCAGGTATTCCGAGCGTGCGGCCAGCGCGCCCATGCGCAGGGCGTTGGCCTTGCCCAGGTTGCGGTCCAGGTGCAGCACGCGCAGTCGTGGGTGCTTTGCTGCCAGGGCGTCCAGCCGTGCGCCGGTGTCGTCGCTGCTGCCGTCGTCGATGGCGATCACTTCGTAGTCGGCGGGGTAGCGCTGGGCCAGCGCCGCAGTGAGCGTATCGTCCAGGTTTTCTGCTTCGTTGTGGCAGGGTACCAGCAGGCTCGCGAACGGTGGATCGACCATCAACGGCGGGTCGTTGCGCGGGCGCGAATGGCGTTCGCGCCGGAAGTAGTAATACAGGCCGCCCGACATCCAGAAGAACGCCATCACCATCGGATAGTAGAAGGCGAACTGGAACAGGACCTGCAGCAGCGGATGCATGTCCATGTCACTTCTCCGGGTACGGGAAGGTGCCGGCGGACATCGCCGCGCGGGCATCGCGGGTGGAAGGCTGGTCGGCGATGAAATCGTCCGGGTACCAGGCGAAGTGGTGCACGCCCTGCGCCTGCAGCTGGCGGATCTGCGCGCGCAGGCGTTCGGCGGGAATCGGCTGGCGGCTGCGCCAATCGACGGTCTGCAGTTCGAACAGGGTGTGCTGCAGCTGTGGGTCATGTGCACGCGCCGCGGCCAGCAGCTGGTCGAGCCAGCGTTCCGGATGCTTGCTGCCTTCCATCCACGGCATCGCCATCAGCGCGGTCTGGTCGTAGGCCCTGTTGAACATGTCCAGCCGCTGCGCGAACCAGGCCTCGCTCTGCGGACGCAGCACCGGCTCGGCGTACAGGTTGCGTACGGTGGCCAGCTTCGGCCGCCAGCGCTGCGCGCTGTCGCGCAGGGCCAGGGTGAAGTCGATCAGCGCCCGGGTGCGTGCGCTGCCATCGTCGCCGGCCGCCAGCGCCGGCAGTTCCGTGTCGCGCAGGTAGCCATCATCATGGAAGAGCAGGCCTTCGAAGTAGGAATTGATCGCCAGGTCCTCGTAGATGTCGAGCATGATCCGGCGCGCCGCCGGGTTGGTGAAGTCCAGCCGGTACATGCCATCAGGATCGCCGTTGCGGATCGCCAATGCCTTCCGCTGCACCGGATCGGGCAGTTCGAACCCGAGCACCGGCAGCCATGCGTAGATCTTTACGCCGGCCCGGGATTTCAGCTGCCACGCCACGCGGCTGAACAGGTCCGCGCGCATCGGCATGTGGCGGTTGGGGAAGTACAGCGCGTCGGCGGTGTTGTTGCCGTCCGGATCGGCGAACGCCTGCAGGTAGACGTGGGTCGGCGCGATGCGCTTGACCCGCTCGATCAGCGCATCCAGATTGCGCGCCTGCTGCGCGGGGTCGGGGTCGTGCACATCATCCAGGTCGATCTGCAGGGCACGGATGCCATCGAGCGCGGCATCGCGGCGCAGCTCGTAGGCCAGCCCTTCCACCGTCGGGTTGTCGCTGACCAGGAAGCGCGCCAGGCCATGCAGGTCGCTGGCCACCGGGGTGCTGCGGCCCTCCAGGTCGAACGAGACCGGCATGCCCAGCTGTTCGGCGATGTCGTTGCTCATCCGGTTGTAGGCCGCGTAGGGCCAGATGATCGCGCGCGGGCGCACGCCCAGGTGTTGCTCGATGCGCTGCGCGCTGCGCGAGAGATCGGCATGCAGGCGCTGTTCGTATTGCACCTCGCTCTCGTAGCTGTGCGTGGCCGGGCTGTAGACGCGGGTGACCACGGCGGGCGTGGAGTTTCCCTGCGGGTTGGCAAGTACCCCGTGGTGCAGGTCGTCGGTATGGCTGGCCACTTCGACCAGGCCGCTGTCACGCATCTGCTTCAACTGCGCCCAGGTGACGAAGTCATCGCGGCCGAACCGGCGGTAGCCGTAGTCGATGCTGCGGCCAGGCGCCATGTCCACGTAGTCGGTGATCACCGCCACCAGCGCCGGGTAGCGGTAGGCCTGCAGCAACGGGAAGGCTTTGTCGTAAACGCTGCGCAGGCCATCGTCGAAGGTCAGCAGCACCGGTTTCGGTGGCAGCGTGGCGCGCCCCTGGGACGCATCGATCACCTGCGACAGCGACACCGGGTGGTAACCATGTGCCCCCAACCAGTCCAGATGGGCGGCGAAGTTCTGCGTGCTCACCGCATAGGTATCCGCATCTCCCTTGGCCGCGACCTGGTCGCGGATATCGTGGTAGCTGAGGATCAGCAGGCCGTTGTCGTTGGCATCGAGATGCACGGGCTGCTGCGCGAACGCCGATGGCGTGATGGCCAGCAGCAGGAGCACGATCAGTCGCAGGATGCGGGCCATGTCACTCTCCCCAGCGCAGTGCGGCTTCGAAGCCGAGATGACGCTCGCGGTGGCCGTCGTAGACCGGCCGCGACCAGCGCATGCCGTACTCGAACACGCGGCCCTGGCCCAGCTGCCATTCGTGCATGTAGGACACCGAAGGGACCAGCGCGCTGCCGAAGCCGTCCTGCCAGTAGTCACCCAGCGAGACCGTCAGCCGGTGCCGGAAGTGGCGTTCGTAGTGGCGCCACAGCTGCTGGTCGATGCGCAGGCCGATCTCGATCATGCGATCGCGCTTCGGGTTGAAGTAGGGGGCATCGTCGCGGCTGCCACGGCTGGTATAAGCGTTGGCCAAACCATCGATCAGCCACCGTGGGCGGGTCAGCAGGCGCTGTTCGAGGCGGGTGCTGAACAGTTCGCGATGGTTGCCGTCGTCGTAGCGGAAGCGGCTGGCGCCGAACATCCAGTGCGTGCGTTCGCTGCGCCGGTAGTCCACCTGGGCACTGACGCTGTTGGCGGTGATGCCGGCCACGCGCGCCTGCATCGAAGCATCCGGATCATGGCGTGCGGCCACCAGGCCTGCGTGCCAGTAATCATTGAACTGCCAGCCGGCGCCGGCGCGCAGGCCGGTATCGCCGATGTGGTCGTTGGCGCGCAGCACCGCGGCTTCCGCATCCAGCCGACCGAAGCGGTAGCGTACGCCTGCGCCAAGCCACAGTGGATCGATGCGCTGGTCCTGGAAATCAACCGAGCGCCGGTCGGCGAAGGCGAACAGCCGCCAGCGATCGTCAAGTATGGGTGTCTGGACCTCCATGCCATAGCGGCGGTCGTCGTTGCCCAGTGGCGAGCTGCCATCACCACCGGAACTGCGTCCGATGTCGGTCCATGCCTTCAGCTGCCAGCCGCGATGCGCGCGCCAGGCCTGGTCCATGCGTTCCACGGCGGGCTGGGTGGGGTAGCGTGCGACCAGGTCGTCGTGCAGCGGGCGCGCGAGGTCGTCGCGCTGCAGGGCGACATGGGCTTCCTGCATGCCCAGCCGTGGTTCGATGTCGCGCGGGTCCAGCGCGTGTGCCATCTGCTGGCGCTGCAGTGCCCTGCGTGGCCAGCCGCGCATCATGTAGACGCTGCCCAGCGCACTCTGCAGCCCACCGTTGCCCGGTGCGATGTCGATCATCGATTCCAGATCGCGTTGCGCGGTCGGGAGGTCGCCGCTGTAGGCGCGCACCATTGCCAGGTTGAGGTCGGCCTCGTAGCGGGACCAGTTCGCGTACGGTGATTTGCCGTTGCTCCAGCGCCACGCCGGCTCCTTGTCGCGCCATGCCTGCAGCAGGTCGATCGCCTTTTCCTGCTGCTCGCTTTCCAGGTAGGCGTAGGCCAGTTCCGAATGCGAGGCGTCGCGTGTCGGGTCGCCGGCCACCGCGGCCTGCAGCACCGGAATGGCTTCTTCCGGGTGCAGGGAACCCATCAACGAATCGCCCACTGCGGGCAGCACGTAGTCGGGCAGGGTGTGGCCTTCGCCCTGCAGTGCCCGGGCTTCCGCGCGGACCTGTGCATGGCGGCCCAGCCGGTTGAGCAGGATCAGGCGGTCCATGCGGATCCGCAGTGGTGCCTGCGCGGGCGGCGTGCCTTCGCCGCCGAGGTAGCGCTGCATGCGGGCCAGGGTCGATTCGGCCTCCTCCAGGCGGCTGTCCTCGCTGCTGCTGTAGGCCAGGCTCCAGACCACCAGCTTGGCCAGGTAGTCGCCTTCGATGCGTTGCTTCTGTGCAGCGTCGAACAGTTGCGGGCGCTGCTGGTACAGCTCCCAGGCGCGCCAGGCATTGCCGATGTCGCCCAGGGTCAGGACGCGCAGCTTGAACAGCAGGTCGTCGTTGGGCTGCTGCTGGCTGGCGCGCTCGATCGCGCCGAGCGCATCCAGCCAACGGGCCTGGTCGCGGAAGCGGCCGATCTCGGCCAGGGCCCCCCCGCGATCGGGCGGGGCAGCGCTGCTGGCCCAGGCCAGGGCAGTACAGGCAAGGCCGACGTAGAGCG
This sequence comes from Stenotrophomonas sp. SMYL41, assembly GCF_036319965.1. NCBI lineage: Bacteria > Pseudomonadati > Pseudomonadota > Gammaproteobacteria > Lysobacterales > Lysobacteraceae > Stenotrophomonas > Stenotrophomonas sp. SMYL41. The sequence continues at coordinate 49,745 of NZ_JAWIRX010000002.1, forward strand.
CCAGCCGGCGGTGGACAACCATTGGGGACCCCCTTGGCTTCCGAACCAGACAACCTGAAAAATGTGACGCACATCACATGCCAGATTTTGGGATGGCCGTGGCCTGCGTCACTCCCCTCGCGAACTCCCATCCAGCAGGGATGGGCGGAACCAGGACAGCGACCTGCAATGTCTTGCCTGAAACGAGAGTCCCCCGCACACCGAGTGGTGGCCTGGGCGGCGCGGCCGCCCCCATGCCCGATGCCGGCACGCGGCAAGGATGGGCATTCGTGGGCACTATCCGCCCGGAATTGTCAGCCCGGCGTCAAAATGCGCAATCGGGCTGATGAGCGGTTGCGGGGCCGGTTGCGGGGCCCCGGGTGGCTTACCAGAGGTCTTCCAGCTTGCGCGGCTTGCAGGCCACCCACGAGGCGCACAGCATCAGGGTGGCGCAGCCGAACAGGAAGCTGAATGGGAGGGTCCAGCCGTTGCTGACGGTGTGCAGCCAGCCGACCAAGAACGGGCCCAGGCAGCTGAAGCTGTAGCCCACGCCCTGCATGAAGCCGGACAGGGCCGCTGAGCCGGTCGGGGTGCGGGTACGCAGGTTGATCAGGGTCAGCGCCAGCGGGAAGGTGGACGGGCCGACGCCGAGCAGGCAGGCCCACAGCAGTGGCGCCTTCATCGGTGCCAGCAGCAGGCCGCTGAAGGCGATCACGAACGAGAAGAAGCCGATCAGCACCAGCGGGAACGGGTTCTGCATGCGCACCGCCATCGACGGAATGACCAGCGACGGCAGCAGGCCCAGCGCCGAAAACACCGCCACCATCACGCCACCGAAGGCGGGCGTGCCACCGGCCTCGACCACGATGCGCGGCAGCCAGGTGAACATTGAATAGGTCATCAGCGAGGTCATGCCGAACATCAGCGTCATGCTCCAGCCCAGCGACGTGCGCCAGACCTTGCCATGCGGCTGTGCGGCGGGGTCGGTGGCGTCGGCCTGCGGCTTCGGCGCGCGCCTGGCCAGCACAAGCCACGGCAGCGCGGCGGCCAGCGCCAGCAGCGCCCACATGCCCAGTGATACGCGCCAGCCCGCGGCATTGGCCACCGGCACCGCCAGCAGCGCCGGCAGCATCGTGCCCAGCTGCAGCACGCTGATGTACAGCGTGCTCATGGTGCCGACCTTGTTGGCGAAGTAACGCTTCACCAGCGGCGGTACCACCACGTTGCCGATGCCCATGCCGGCCAGCGCCACCACCGAACCCAGCAGCAGCGTGCCGACATTGCCGGCGCTGGAGCGCAGCAGCAGGCCGGCCATTGCCATCACCATCGCCAGCAGCGTGGTGCGCTCCAGGCCCAGGCGCCGCGCCAGTGCCGGCGTCGCCACGCCGAACAGCGCGAACGAGGCGGTCGGCAGCATGCCCAGCACACCGGTCATGGTGGTGCCGAAGCCGAACTGCTGGCCGAGCACGTCGAGCAGCGGCGTGATCGAGGTGACCGCGGTGCGCAGGTTGATCGCTGCCAGCAGGATGGCGGCGAAAGCCAGCACGCGCCCGTGCAGCAGCGACGGCGAATCGGAAGTGGAGGAACTCATCGGTGGTCCTTGCAGGTGTCGCACGCCGAGGCAATGGCATGCAGCGCCGGCATCGGTCTACGCCGAAGCGGCAGGTGGGGGAGGGGCTGCAGGTGGGCCGGCAGCGCGGCCATTGTACGTGTGCGTTCCAGCAAGGTCCCGTCATGCGGGCGGCCAGGCGCCTGATACAAAAAAACCCGGAGGACAGTGATGTCTTCCAGGCTTCTTGGTGACCACCGAAGTGGTCGGGGAGACAGGATTCGAACCTGCGACCTCTACGTCCCGAACGTAGCGCTCTACCAGACTGAGCTACACCCCGAAGGGAGCCGCCTATTCTAGCGATTTACCCCGATGGCGGCAAGGGGTAAATGCCGTTTCTTCACACTGCCGAAGCAGTGCCACTTCAGGGAACAAAAAAGCCTGGACGACTTCACCAGGCTTCAATGCGACCACATGAGTGGTCGGGGAGACAGGATTCGAACCTGCGACCTCTACGTCCCGAACGTAGCGCTCTACCAGACTGAGCTACACCCCGAAGGAGCCGCCTAAGATACCGTGTGAAGGCCAAGGCGGCAAGGTTTTTTTACGGCTCAGCGACGATTTTCTTTCTCGATGCGGTTCTGCTCGCGGGCTTCGAACCACATGCCGTTGAGGATGGCCACCGTCGAGGCGAGGCCGGCACCGAGAATCCAGGCGAAATACCACATGATCAGTCTCCTTCATTCCGGGTAGGTGCCGACCGTTGGTCGGCACACGTGCAAGCAATCAATATGCGTTCGGGTTGTTGCCCATCTCATCGGTGGTGGTCTTGCCCTTCAGCACGCGATACACCCAGGTGGTGTAGGCGAGGATGATCGGCAGGAACACCGCCGTGGCCAGCAGCATGATCCACAGGGTCAGGTGGCTGGACGAGGCATCCCACACGGTCAGGCTGGAAGTGGGCTGGCTCGAGGACGGCAGCAGGAACGGGAAGATGGCGAAGCCGACGGTCAGGATGATGCCGGCGATGGCCGCACCGGAGGCGATGAAGGCCAGGCCACCGCGACGGGCCCGCAGCAGCACCGCACTGGCCAGCAGGCCGGCCAGGCCCAGCAGCGGGGCCAGGATCGTGGCCGGCATCGTGCTGTAGTTGCGCATCCAGCCACCGGCGGCACCGAGTTCGGCCGCCTTCAGCAGCGGATTGGTGGCGCCATCGGTGACCACCTGCGAGGTGATCTGGTAACCCGGCAGGCCAAATGCCACCCAGGCGCCACCGACGGCGAACAGCACGAAGGCGATGATCGCCGCGATGCTGCCGAAGCGGGCCGCACGCTCGGCCACCGGGCCGTCGGTCTTGATCACCAGCATGGCGGCACCGTGGGCGACCAGCATCGACACGCTGAGCAGGCCGGCCAGCAGCGCAAAGGGCATCAGCAGGCCGAAGAACGAGCCGGTGTAGAAGATGCGCATGCTGTCATCGAAGTGGAACGGCACGCCCAGCACCACGTTGCCCACCGCCACGCCCATGATCAGCGCCGGGATGAAGCCACCGATGAACAGCGCCCAGTCCCAGGTGTTGCGCCAGCGCTCGCTGGGCATCTTGCTGCGGAACTTGAAGCCGACCGGGCGCAGGATCAGGGCGAACAGGATCACGAACATCGCCAGGTAGAACCCGGAGAAACTGACCGCGTACAGCGGCGGCCAGGCGGCGAAGATCGCACCGCCACCGAGCACCAGCCATACCTGGTTGCCTTCCCAGACCGGGCCGATGGTGTTGATCACCAGCCGGCGCTCGGCATCAGTGCGGGCGACGAAGGGCAGCAGGGTGCCTACGCCCAGGTCGAAACCATCCATCACGGCGAAACCGATCAGCAGGATGCCGAGCAGCAGCCACCAGATCACGCGCAGCGTGGTGTAGTCCAGAAGAATGAAATCCATCTTGGTTCTCCTGCCTCAGGCCTGGCCGGCGGCCGGCGCCGAGGCATTGTGGGAAGCATGCGGCTGGGGCGACTGCAGCGACGGCAGCACCTCGTCCGGGCCCTTGCGGATCGCCTTGAGCATCAGCTTGATCTCGACCACGATCAGCGCGGTGTAGATCGCAGTGAAGCCGGCCAGGGTCAGCACGATTTCATGCAGGGCCAGGCCCGATGCCGCATAGAAGGTCGGCAGCACGCCATCGACCGCCCACGGCTGGCGACCGTACTCGGCCACGAACCAGCCACATTCGATCGCAATCCACGGTGCCGGCAGCGTCCACAGGGCCAGCTTGAGGAACCAGCGCTTGTCCTGGAAGTTGTTGCGGCAGGAGTAGTAGAAGGCCAGTGCGAAGAAGGCGATCAGGTAGAAGCCCAGGCCGGCCATCACGCGGAAGGTCCAGAACAGCGGCATCACGCGCGGCACGGTGTCCATCGCCGCCTGCGAGATTTCCTGCGGGGTGGCGTTGAGGATGTCATCGCGGTAGCGCTTGAGCAGCAGGCCGTGGCCCAGATCCTGCCAATGGCGGTCGAACATTTCGCGTGCCTCGACGTCGTTCTTGTTCGCACGCAGGCGTTCCAGCGCACCGTAGGCCAGCTGGCCGCCGCGCACGCGGTGTTCGGCGCGCTCGACCAGTTCCAGGATGCCCGGAATCGGCTGGTTCAACGAGCGGGTGGCGATCAGGCCCATCAGGTACGGGATCTTCACCGCGTAGTCGTTCTGGTGGGTTTCCTGGTTCGGGATGCCGAAGGCGGTGAAGTCGGCCGGCGCACGCTCGGTTTCCCACATCGCTTCGATCGCGGCCAGCTTCATCTTCTGGTGCTCGCTGGCGGCGTAACCGCTCTCGTCACCCAGCACCACCACCGACAGCGACGACAGCAGGCCGAACGCCGCGGCCACCGCGAACGAACGGCGGGCCAGGTCCTTGTGCTTGTTGCGCAGCAGGAACAGGGCGCTGATCGCCATCACGAACACCGCACCGGTCACATAACCGGCGCTGACGGTGTGCACGAACTTGGCCTGCGCCACCGGGTTGAACACCACGGCCATGAAGTCGACGACTTCCATGCGCATGGTTTCCGGGTTGAACACCGCACCGGTCGGGTTCTGCATCCAGCCGTTGGCGATCAGGATCCAGATGGCCGACAGGTTGGTGCCCAGCGCCATCAGCCAGGTCACCATCAGGTGCTTGACCTTGGTCAGGCGGTTCCAGCCGAAGAAGAACAGGCCGACGAAGGTGGCTTCCAGGAAGAACGCCATCAGGCCTTCGATGGCCAGCGGCGCACCGAAGATGTCACCCACGTAGTGGCTGTAGTAGGACCAGTTCATGCCGAACTGGAATTCCATCACGATGCCTGTGGCAACGCCCATGGCGAAGTTGATGCCGAACAGGACGCCCCAGAACAGGGTCATCCTGCGCCAGATCTCCTTGCCGGTCATCACGTACACGCTCTCCATGATGGCCACCATGAAGGACAGGCCGAGGGTGAGCGGTACGAATAGGAAGTGGTACATCGCGGTCAGCGCGAATTGCAGCCGCGACAGTTCTACGACTGTCTGATCAATCATGGCCTGGCTACCTCGTGGATAGTGCCGTTGCAGGTGGCGGGAAGGGTGGTCTACGACGTGAATGATGTGACCGACTACTTCAAACAGCCTTGATCCAGATCAATGTATGAACAGGTGCCCCGGTTGATCGTATGCCAACCTGATGAAGACTGCGACCGCTGGCCGCAGAGGCCGGCTATTGCCTGCGCCTACAATGCCGTGTCTCCCCCGTTGCCCGTGAAGACCCCTTGAGCGCTGCCGAAACGACCCCCGACGGCCTGTCCCCGGAAGCTGAAACCACCCGCCAGCGGCGTGTCCGCACGGCCTGGCTGGCCGATCTGGCACGCTCCGCCCGGGGCCGCCAGCGTCTGGCAGCCCTGTGCATCAGCCTGTCCGGCGCGCTGTTGATCGGCCAGGCCGCCGCCATCGCCTGGCTGGTGCAGCAGGTACTGGTGGAGCGCGCACCGCTGGCCTCGGGGCTGCCGGTGCTGGGTGGGCTGGCCGTGATCCTGGTGCTGCGCACCTTGCTGGGCAGCGCCACCCAGGCCGCTGCCGGTGACGTGGCCGATGCCGCCCGCCTGGCACTGCGCGAACGCGTGTTCGCGCGCCTGCTGGGCCATGGCCCGCTGTGGCTGCGGCAGCGCCGCACCGGTGAACTGGGCGAACTGATGCTGCACCACGGTGATGCGATCGAGAGCTATTACAGTGGCTTCCTGCCGGTACGCACCGAAGTGGTGGTGGTGCCGCTGCTGATCCTGGCCGCCGTGGCCTGGGTCGACTGGGTGGTGGCACTGATCCTGCTGTTCACCGCGCCGCTGGTGCCGTTCTTCATGATGCTGGTGGGCTGGGGCGCTGAAGCCGCCGGCCGCGCGCAGCTGGGTGAGCTGGCGCGCATGAGCGGTCATTTCGCCGACCGGATCAAGGGCCTGGGCCTGCTGCGCCTGTATGGCCGCGGTGACGCCGAGCTGGAGGGCATCGAGGCTGCCGCCGAAGGCGTGCGCGTGCGCACGCTGAAGGTGCTGCGCATCGCGTTCCTGTCGTCCACGGTGCTGGAATTCTTCGCCTCGGTGAGCGTGGCGATGGTGGCGCTGTACCTGGGCCTGAGCTATCTGGGCATGATGTCGCTGCATGCAGCGGTGCCGACACTGGGCGCGGGCCTGTTCTGCCTGCTGCTGGCGCCGGAGTTCTATGCGCCGCTGCGACGGCTGGCCGCGCACTACCACGATCGTGCCAATGCACTGGCTGCCGCCGCCGAAGTGGAGCGCCTGCTGCAGTCGCTGCCGGACGAGCAGGGCCTGATCGAAAACGAGGTTGCACCGCTGGCAGTGGAGCCGGCCGAGGCCGCCTTGCCACCACTGCAGGCACAAGGGCTGGTGCTGCGCCCGTTGGGTGCGCCGCAGGATGTGCTGCAGGATCTGGACCTGCTGCTGGAGCCGGGCCAGCGCCTGGCCCTGGTCGGTCCCAGCGGCTCCGGCAAAAGCACGCTGCTGGAGGCGCTGGCCGGCTGGTTGCCACCGCGTGCCGGCAAGCTGCAGCTGCGGCCCGGCGTGCAGGTGGCCTATGCCAGCCAGCGACCGTACCTGTTCCATGGCAGCATCGCCGAGAACCTGCGCCTGGCCGATCCCGGTGCCAGCGATGCACGGCTGCGCGCGGTGGCCGAGGCCTCGCAGGTGCTGCAGTTCGCGCAGCGCCTGCCGCAGGGGCTGGATACCGTGATCGGCGAGCGCGGCTTCGGCCTGTCCGGTGGCGAAGCCCGCCGCATCGGCCTGGCCCGCCTGCTGCTGCGCGACCCGCAGGTGCTGCTGCTGGACGAGCCCACCGCATTCCTCGATGCCGATACCGAAGCGGCCCTGCTGCGCAGCCTGGCCGCGTATGCACGCGGGCGCAGCGTGGTGGTCGCCACCCACAGCCCGGCGGTGATCGCGTGGGCTGACCGTTGCCTGCTGTTGCCGGAAGGCCGCCTGGTCGAGCCGGCACAGGCGGTGCGCGCATGAGCCGTTCGCCCGATTCGTTGCGCGCGGTGTTCCTGCGCCATCGCCCGCGCCTGTTGCTGACCGTGCTGCTGCTGTGGACCACGATGCTGGCAGGCACCGCGTTGCTCGGCCTGTCGGGTGGCTTCCTCACCGCAGCCGCGCTGGCAGGTGCAGCCGGCCTCGGCCAGGGCTTCAATTTCTTCTCACCGTCGGCCGGAATCCGCGGCCTGACCATGGCGCGCATCGTGTCGCGCTACTTCGAAAAGCTGGTTGGCCACGATGCCACGCTGCGCATTGCCCGTGACCTGCGCGTGTGGTTCTTCCGCCGCGCGTTGCCACTTGCCCCGGCACGGTTGGGGGCCACGCGTACCGGCGAGCTGCTGGCGCGGCTGCTGGGGGACATCGGCGAAGTGGATGGGCTGCTGGTGCGTGCGATCGGGCCGCTGGTGGCGCTGGGCGCGCTGTCACTGGTGGCGGTCGCCTCGGCGGCGCTGATCCTGCCCTCGGCAGCGATGCTGCTGGCGGTGCTGGCACTGCTGATCGCCTTCGGTGTGCCGTGGCTGGGCGTGCGTGGCCACGACGATGAAGAGGCGGACCGTGCCGCGCACCGCGCCGCATTGCGCACCGCCGCGTTCGAAGGGCTGGAAGGGGCCGGTGATCTGGCCGCGCTGCATGCCGATGCGGCCTGGCAGCTGAAGGTGCGCGTGGCCGCCAAGCAGCTGGCCTCGCGGGATCGTCGTCGGCGCTGGCGTCTGATCGCGGCCTCGACCCTGCACGGCCTGGTCGCCGGGCTGGGGCTAGTGGCGATGCTGGCGTTGGCCCTGCATGCGGCCGAACAGCAGCGCATCGCGCCGGAAATGGCCGCAGGCCTCGTGTTCCTGACCGTGGCGCTGATCGAACTGTGGGCCGGCATGGGCCTGGCCTGGCAGTCGCTGCAGTCCGGGCGCATTGCTGCCGATCGCCTGCAGGCCATCGTCGAGCAACCGCCGACGGTGCAGGATCCGCAGGCACCGCAGCCGGTGCCGCAGGCGGCGCGCGTGCATTGGGATGACGTGCATTTCCAGTGGCCGGGTGCAGCACGGCCGGTGTTGTCCGGCGTGCAGCTGACCTTGGCGCCGGGCGAACGCATCGCGATTCGCGGCGACAGTGGCAGTGGCAAGACCACGCTGTCGAGCCTGCTGCTGCGGCTATGGGATCCGCAACAGGGGCGAATCACCTATGGTGGCCGTGACCTGCGCGACGTCGCCCAGGCCGAGTGGCACCGCCAGCTCGCTTGGCTGCCGCAGAACGCACCGGTTTTTGCCGGCACGGTGGCCGAGAACCTGCGGCTGGGTGATCCCGATGCCAGCGATGCCGCGTTGTGGTCGGTGCTGCGTCGCGTGCGCCTGGGTGACTGGGCCGAGCGCAACGGTGGCCTGCAGGCCTGGGTCGGCGAGAACGGCGCAACGATGTCGGCAGGCCAGGCGCGACGGCTGGCGCTGGCGCGCGCGCTGTTGCGCACTGCGCCGATCCTGCTGCTGGACGAACCGACCGAAGGCCTCGACGTGGATACCGCGCGCGCGCTGCTGCAGGATCTTTCCGGGCTTCTGGACGGGCGCAGCCTGCTGATGATCACCCACGACGAGCTGCCCGACGGCGTGGTCGATGCGCAGTACCGGTTGCGTGATGGAGTATTGGAGCGCGAAGTGCTTCGGTAGATGCCGACCCTGGTCGGCACGTCCACGCATGGCGTGGATCCATCCATTCCAACGGTTACCGCGAGAACTCGCGCAGCATCACCGCGATCGAGGCTACGTTGGCCAGCACGCACAGCCAGAACACCCACTGGAATTCGGCTTTGCGGTGCTTGTGGCGGAACAGCGCCTGGCCCAGCAGCGCGCCGGGCCAACCACCCGCAAAGGCCAGCAGTTGCAGGGTGCGCTCGGGAATGCGCCATCGCTTTCGCTGCGCCGCGCGCTTGTCGTGGCCATACAGCCCGAACGACACCGCGCTGGCCAGCAGGCACCAGCCACCCAGCCACAGCGGCAGCACACCGCTGATCATCAAGGCGGCCAGCGCGCCGAATGCAGCCAGCGCGAGGTTACGCCGCCACGCCACTTACAGCGCGTCGAGGAAGCCGCGCACGGCCGGGCCGAAACGCTCGAAATCGACGAGGAAGGCATCATGGCCCTGCGGCGATTCCAGGCCGATGAAGCGCGCATCGGCACCGCCGGCACGCAGGCCGTCGGCGACCTGTTGCTGCTGCTGCACCGGAAACAGGATGTCGGTGTTGGCACCGATCGCCAGCGCCTTCTCCACCTGGATCTTCGCCAGCCCGGCCAGCACATCGCCGTCGGCGTACTCGGCCAGATCGAACCAGTCCATCGATCGGCTCAGGTACAGGTAGCAGTTCGGATCGAAGAAGCGCACGAAGCGCCGTGCATGGCCTTCCAGGTAGCTTTCCACCTGGAATTCGAGGCCGAACGGATCGTCGTCGGCCTGGTCCGAATCCAGCCGCACGCGGCCGAAGCGGCCATCCCATTCCAGTGCCGAGCGGTAGGTGATCACGCCCAGCTTGCGCGCCATGCGCATGCCGGACTCGGGGTACTCGGCATCGTCGTAGCGACCGCCATTCCAGCGCGGATCAAGGCGGATCGCCTCGCGCTGCAGCGAGCGGATCGCGATCGAGAACGGCAGTGCCTGCGCGCTGCCGGAAATGTTGACGTGGCTGCGCGCGATGCCCGGGTGCAGCATCAGTACCGCCAGCGCGGTCATGCCGCCCATTGAATTGCCGACCACGCAGGCCAGCTGTTCGATGCCCAGTGCACGCACGACTTCAATGGCGGCGCGTGCGCCGTCTTCGATCGACAGTTCGGGAAAGTCCAGGCGGTAGGGTTCGCCGTTGGCAGGATTGAGCGAGGCCGGACCGGTCGAGCCCTTGCAGCTGCCCAGCGAGTTCACGCAGACCACGAACCAGCGGCCGGTATCGATCGGCTTGCCCGGGCCAACCATCGCTTCCCACCAGCCTGGTGCCGGGTTGGCCTCGTTGGCCGCCGCATGCGCGTCCGGCGACAGCCCGGTCACGATCAGGATCGCGTTGCTGGCGTCGGCAGCCAGTGTTCCCCAGGTTTCGTAGGCCACGCGTGCGCCATGCAGTGCGCCACCGCGCTTGAACGGGAATGGCGAGGGCAGGGCGTGGAAGCGGGTGCCGGGCGGGATGAATTCGGTCATGCAGTCATTCTAGCGGGGCCGCATGTGGAGCTGGCGACACGCTGGTTTCCATCGGCGATGCCCCCGGCAGTGCCGTGCGGCGCGTCAAGGGAACCGCAGTTCCACCACGCCTTGATGTGGCAGGCTCACCTTCACCGGAACGCTCTGCAGGTCGTCCTCGCTGCGGTTGGCGCTGCCGCTGCGCGAGATGCGTGCCAGCACTTCCACTTCGCGATGGGCCGACAGCGGTGCGGTGGGCATCGGGCTGTCACCGTCGCCCAGCCCGACCGTGGCCGGGAAACCTGCCAGGGGCAGCTTGCGCGCGGCCACCGGCATCGGCGGTCCACCCACGGCGCGGGCCAGTACGAACACCTGGGTGCTGGCGGGCCACTCGGCGTTCTCCAGCGCAGGCAACTGCACGCGCACCTGCAGCAGCGCCGGTGGCGCCGCAGCGGCGGCATCGGGCGCCTGGCCGGCGGCCTCGCGGGCGATGGCGATCTGTGCCTGCAGCGCCTGCGCAGCACCCGGTTCAAGCCGTGGCAGCAGGCCGCTCCAGACGTCGGCAGCCTCGGCATTCTTTCCGCGTTGGCGCAGGGCGATGCCCAGCAGCCAGCTGGCGCGCTCGGCGTCCGGGGCCAGCGTGCGCGCCTGCTGCAACCAGGCCATTGCGGTGTCATCGAACTGCTTGCCGGCATCGGCCTGCGCGCGTGCCTGTGCGGCTTCCACCAGCACGCCCGGATCATCCGGTGCCAATGCGGCGGCCCTCGCGAAGGCGTCTGCCGCGGCCGAGACATTGCCCAGTTCGGCCTGCGACCGGCCCAGCAGTGCCCAGCCATCAGCCCGCTGCGGGTCGCGCTTCAGTGCGTCCTGCAGGGCCTGCACGCCATCGCGCAGGGTGGCTGCCGATGGCGTCGGTTGTACCTGTGCCGCACGCGGATCACCGACCAGCAGATACAGGCAGGCACCGGCCACGCCCAGCGCGAGCACGCCCACCACGAAACCGCGGCGACCGTGATGGCGCAGTGGCCATAGCACCAGCGCCGCCATCAGCGCGGCCACCAGCCCAGCCAGCATCGGCAGCCAATGACTCACCATCCATCTCCTTCGTCGGCCTTGCTGGCCGGCACGGCGGCGACGGCGCGGCCACGGCGGCGAACGATGCCCAGCACCACCAGTGCGCCGGCGCCGAGCATCAGCAACGGGCCGCCCCACAGCAGCCAGGTACCCGGCTGCAACGGTGGCTGATAGAGCACGAACTCACCGTATCGGGCGACCAGGAACTGCTTGATCTGTGCGTCGTCGTGGCCCTGCTGCATCAGCTGCAGCACCTCGCGGCGCAGGTCCTGCGCGATCTGCGCATTGGAATCGGCCAGCGACTGGTTCTGGCACTGCACGCAGCGCAGCTGCGCGGCCAGGTCGTGGAAGCGGCGCTCCTCGGCGCCGTCGCGGAACTGCAGTGGCTGCGGATCATGCAGCGGCTGCTGCGCCAGCGCGGCCAGCGGCAGCATCAGGAGCAGCAGCGCCAGCAGCCAGCGCATGGGCTCAGGGCGCCGTGTGCAGTGTGTTGCCGGCACTGCCCTGGGCCTTCTCGATCTTCTGCAGCGCCGGGATCAGCTTCTCGTCGACCACGCGCTGGGTCATCGCACCGCTGTACTTCCAGCGCACGATGCCACTGCCATCGACCAGGAAGGTTTCCGGTGCGGCGGTCACGCCCCAGTCGATCGCGGTGCGGCCCTCGACGTCGCTGAGCACCACCATGAATGGGTTGCCCAGCTGTTCCAGCCAGTGCAGCGCGTCGGTCGGGTCGTCCTTCCAGTTGTAGCCGATCACGCGCACGCGCTTGCTCTCGGCGAAACGGGTCAGCACCGGGTGTTCCTCGCGGCAGGCCGCGCACCAGCTGCCCCACACGTTCAGCAGGTAGGGCGCGCCGCGCAGTTCGTCGCTGTTCACGATCATCTCAGGGTCGTGCAGCACCGGCAGCGCGAATGCCGGCGCCGGCTTGTCGATCAGCGCCGACGGCAGTACGTCGCGCTGCGGATCACCCGATTTCATCACCCCGTAGATCATCAGCCCGAGCAGGCCGAAGAAGAACAGCACGCCGATCACGATGGCTACCGGCGGCAGCGGGCGGGCGGGGCGCGGGGTGGGGGACTCGGACATGGGAACTCCTACGGACGACGGAAACGGCGGTCGGCGGCGGTGATGAATCCGCCCAGGGCCATCAACAGCGCGCCCAGCCAGATCCAGCGCACGAATGGCTTGATGTGCACCCGGACCGCCCATGCATTGTTGCCCAGCGGCTCGCCCAATGCCACGTAGACATCACCATCGAAGCGTGCATCGATGCCGGCCTCGGTCATCACCTGGCCGCCGCTGGCGTACTGGCGCTTCTCCGGATGCAGCAGCGCCAGTTCGCGGCCGTTGCGGAACAGGCGCAGGTGCCCACGGTCGGCAATGAAATTCGGCCCTTCGCGATGGTCCACGCCCTCGAAGCGCACTTCGTAGTGGCCGACCACCAGCTGCTGGCCCGGCGCCAGCGCCACCTCACGCTGCACGTTCAGCGCTTCCACCAGCAGCGCGCCGGCCAGGAACACGGAGATGCCGGCGTGGGCGACGATCATGCCGAGCATCTCGGCGGTGAACCGGCCATTGCCGCGCAGGCGCTGCCACACGAAGCGCGCGGTACCCAACCCGACCCAGGCCGCAGCGGCCACGCCGATGCCGGCCTTCCAGCCGTTCTGCGGCGCCTGCCACCAGGCCAGCGCGCCCAGCAGCAGCGCCAGGCCCAGCCACGGTGCCAGCAGCGCGAACGCGCGCGAGGGCTGGTCCCGCTGCCACTTCACCAGCGGGCCGAACGGCAGCAGCAGGATCATCGGCGCCATCAGCAGCAGGAACAGGCTGCCGAAGTAGGGCGGGCCAACCGAAATCTTGCCCAACGCCAGCGCATCGGCCAGCAGCGGGTACAGCGTGCCGAGCAGCACCATCGCGCAGGCGGTGGCCAGCAGCAGGTTGTTGGCCAGCAGCAGGGTCTCGCGCGAGGTGGCGGTGAAGCCACGGCGCGGATCGTCGGCGTCCACGCTCAGCTGGCTGGCACGCAGCGCGTACAGCAGCAGGCTGCCGCCGACCAGCACCGACAGGAACACCAGGATGAACAGGCCGCGCGAGGGATCGGCAGCGAACGAATGCACGCTGGTCAGCACGCCGGAGCGCACCAGGAACGTACCCAGCAGCGACAGCGCGAAGGCGGCGATCGCCAGCAGCAGCGTCCAGCTGCCGAAGGTGCCACGCTTTTCAGTGACGGCCTGCGAATGGATCAGCGCCGCACCGACCAGCCACGGCATGAAGCTGGCGTTTTCCACCGGGTCCCAGAACCACCAGCCGCCCCAGCCCAGCTCGTAATACGCCCACCAGCTGCCCAGCGCGATGCCCAGGGTCAGGAAACTCCAGGCGACGTTGGTCCACGGTCGCGTCCAGCGCAGCCAGCGGGCGTCGACGCGGCCTTCCAGCAATGCGGCCACCGCGAACGCGAATGGCACAGCGAAGCCGACATACCCGATGTAGAGCATCGGTGGGTGGATGATCAGCCCCGGGTCCTGCAGTAGTGGATTGAGGTCGCGACCTTCCAGCGGTGCCGGGTTCAGGCGCAGGAACGGGTTGGAGGTGAAGATCAGGAAGGCGAGGAAGCCGACACTGACCACGCCCATCACCGCCAGCACGCGTGCCTGCACCGGCGCGGGAAGGTGCCGCGAGAACAGCGCCACCGCGCCGGTCCACAGCGCCAGCACCAGCGCCCACATCAGCAGCGAGCCCTCGTGCGCGCCCCAGACCGCCGAGTAGCGGTAGACCATCGGCAGCAGCGAATTGGAGTTCTCGGCCACGTAGCGCACCGAGAAGTCCTGCTGCACGAACGCGGCGGTCAGCACGGCGAATGCGCCGGCAAGCAGCAGCAGCTGCGCGAACGCGGCCGGCCGTGCCACCGCCATCCACGCCGTGTTGTTGCGCTGCGCGCCGACCAGCGGCAGGCCGGCCTGCAGCAGCGAGGCCAGCAACGCGCACAGCAGCAGGATCTGACCCAGTTCGGGCAGCACTCAGCGCACCTCGGGTGCCGTCACCGGCACATCGTGCTTGCGATGCGCGTCGCCCATCTTGTCGGCCACTTCCTTCGGCACGTACTTCTCATCGTGCTTGGCCAGCACCTCGTCGGCGACGAACACGCCGTCCTGCAGGCGGCCACTGGCGACCACCGCCGTGCCTTCGGCGAACATGTCCGGCAGGATCCGTGACGTGGTCACCGCCAGCTGGGCATCGCCGTCGGTCACTTCGAAGCGTGCCTCCAGCGAGCCGACCGCGCGGTTGAAGGAGCCTTTCACCACCATGCCGCCGAGGCGGAAGCGCGACTGCGCATCGACATCGCCGCGCAGGACTTCCGAGGGGGTGTACAGGTAGGCGATGTTGCGCTCCAGCGCCATCGCCACCAGCGCGGTGGCCAGGCCGGAGGCGAGCAGGGCCAGCAGCACCCACACCAGGCGGCGACGCTGTACCGGGGTCATCGCTCGAGCTCCGTCGACAGCGGCGCCGCTGCGTCCTGCCTGCCGGCGCGGGTCTGCTGCCGCTGCTGGCGGGCCAGTGCCAACCGGCGTGCCACGCGCAGGCGCAGCCACGAACCGATGGCATCGGCGCCGAGCACCAGCACGAACACGGCGTAGGCGCCGATCACATAGGGCAGGTGGGTCATGGCTGGGCCTCCCGGGCCGGCCGTTCGGCATCGACGCGGCCGCCGACCCAGGCCTTGCCGGCCTCGCGGTCGAGATTGTCGGCGCGGGCCTTGGCCAGCACCGAACCGGCGAACCAGAACTTGGTGCCGATCACCATCCACCACAGCGGCGCGATCATCGCGCTGCTGATCGCCGATTCACCGAACACGTTGATCGACTGGCGCTGGTGCAGGCCGCCCCACCAGTCCACCGAGTAGCGGATCACCGGCAGCAGGCTGACGCCGACGATGGCCAGCAGGCCGGCTGCGCGCGCGGCGCTGCGGCGGTCCTCGATGGCGTGGTACAGGCCGATCACGCCCAGGTACAGGAACAGCAGCACCAGTTCGCTGGTCATGCGCGGGTCCCAGTCCCACCAGGTGCCCCAGGTGCCCTTGCCCCAGATGCTGCCGGTCAACAGGGTGATCAGGGTGAAGCCGGCGCCCATCGGCGCACAGGCCATTGCCAGGATCTCGCAGACCTTGATCCGCCAGATCAGCGCGATGGCCGCATACAACGCCATCAGCGCGAACACGAACAGGCTCATCCAGGCACTGGGCACGTGGATGTAGAGGATGCGGAAGCTGTCCAGCTGCTTGGCTTCCGGCGGCACCACCAGCAGCGCCTGCCACATGCCGACCAGCAGCACCGGCACCGCCGCGAGGTAGAACACCCGCGACCAGCGGGCAGCGAAACGGTCGAACGTGGGGGGCGAGCCGAGTTGGTGGAACCAGCGGACAATCGGATTCATGCGTGGCGGCTATCCAGCAGGGGTGGATTGGCTCTCAGCTCGGTCAACTCAGAGAAATACGTATTGCAGCGGCGGTGGCCAGCGGCGCCAGCACCAGCGCGACCAGCAGGCCGGCGCCCAGCATCAGCAGCGCACCGACCGGATCCTGCCCGCGCCCGGCTGCCGCCAGGCTGCCCGCGCCGAACACCAGCACCGGCACGTACAGCGGCAACGACAGCAACGCCACGAGAATACCAGAGCGTCGGATGCCTACGGTCAGCGCGGCGACCACGCCACCGATCAGGCTCAGCAACGGCGTTCCCAGCAGCAACGATGCCAGCAACATCGGCAGCTGGTCATGCGGCAGATGCAGCATTTCGGCCAGCAGCGGGCTGACCACGATCAACGGCAGCGCAGTGGTGGCCCAATGCAGCAGCACGCGCACCAGCACCAGCCAGGCCAGCGGCACCGGCGCCAGCAGCCATTGTTCCAGCGAGCCATCCTCGGCATCGGAACGGAACAGCGAATCCAGCGACAGCTGTCCCGCCAGCAGCACGGCCAGCCACAGCACCGCACCGGCGGTGGCGGCCAGCAGCTGTGGTTCGCGGCCCTGGGCCAACGCGAACAGCACCACCACCAGCACCGCGAACAGCAGCGGCTGCAGCGCATCGCCGCGGCGGCGCCAGAGCAGGCGCAGGTCGCGCTTGAGCAGGGCGCCCGCGGTCTGCCACAGGCCCGGTTCGGTACCCGGTGCGATCATGCGGCACCGCCGAGGTCGAGCTGGCGGGTACGCACCGGCGGTGCGGCATAGGCGCCATGGGTGGTGACCAGCGCAGCGCCACCGGCGCGCAGGTGCGCCGAAATCATCCGGTTGACCAGGGTGATGCCCTCCAGGTCGAGGTTGGCGTAGGGTTCGTCCAGCAGCCACAGCGGCGCCGGCGACAGCCAGATGCGCGCCAGTGCCAGCCGCCGTTTCTGTCCGGCCGACAGATGCCGTACCAGGGTGTCTTCGTAGCCGGCCAGGCCGACGATGGCCAGCGCGTTGCCGGGCATCTGCCGCGCACGGCGGCCGTGCAGGCCACACAGGAAATGCAGGTTTTCCAGCGTGCCGAGGTCTGGCTTCAGGGCCGGCAGGTGGCTGAGATAGGCGACATAGCGCGCGCGCTCGGCATTGCTGGCCGGCTTGCCGTCGATCCGTACCTGGCCAGCACCGGGCCGGGCCAGGCCGGCCAGCACGCGCAGCAGGGTGGTCTTGCCGGCGCCATTGCCGCCCTGCACCAGCAGGGCTTCGCCGGCGTCCACATGGAAGTCCAGCGGGCCGAACACCGGCTCGTCATTGCGGGAGAAGCTCAGGCCGCTGGCGGCCAGCAATGCAGGGGTGTTCAAGGGGCAAAGGTCTTCATGCCGGAGTGCAGCGGCAATTGTAGCGGTGAATCCACAGGGTAGTGCCGGCCGCTGCCCGGCAGGTGCGACCCAGCGTCGCAGATCGTCCCGGGTTGCCGGCCGGCGCTACCGAAGCAGGGATTGCGTAAACTCGGGGGTCTGTCTCCCCATATCCCCAGGCCGATGCAACCCACCACCAAGCTGCCCAAGGTCGGTACCACCATCTTCACCGTGATGTCCCAGCTCGCCGCCGAACACGGCGCGGTCAACCTGGGCCAGGGGTTCCCGGATTTCTCGGCGCCGCAGCGCCTGATCGACGAGACCGCCAGGGCGATGGCCGCCGGGCTGAACCAGTACCCGCCGATGACCGGCGTGGCGCCGCTGCGCCAGGCCATCGCACAGAAGGCGCTGGACTGCTACGGCGCGCAGGTCGATGCGGACAGCGAGATCACCGTCACCAGCGGCGGCACCGAGGCCATCTTCAACGCCATCCATGCCGTGGTGCGTGCCGGCGAGGAAGTGATCGTGCTCGACCCGGCCTATGACTGCTACGAACCGGCGATCGACCTGGCCGGTGCCAGGGCCGTGCATGTGTCGCTCGATCCGCAGACGTTCGCGGTCGACTGGGACCGCGTGCGTGCAGCGATCACCCCGCGCACCCGCATGCTGATCGTCAACACCCCGCACAACCCGTCCGGCGCGATGCTGTCGGCGCAGGACATGCAGGCGCTGGCCGAGCTGCTGCGCGGCACGCAGATCTACCTGATCTCCGATGAGGTGTACGAACACATCATCTACGACGGCCGTCGCCATGAATCGGCGCTGCGCTACCCGGAACTGCGCGAGCGTGCGTTCGTCATCTCCAGCTTCGGCAAGACCTACCACTGCACCGGCTGGAAGATCGGTTACGCGATCGCCCCGCCGGCGCTGACCGCCGAGTTCCGCAAGGTGCACCAGTACAACACCTTTACCAGCTTCGGTCCGGCGCAGCATGGCTTCGCCGCGATGATCCGCGACGAGCCCGAACACCACCTGGAGCTGGGCGCGTTCTACCAGGCCAAGCGCGATCGCTTCCGCGAGCAGCTGGCCGGCACCCGCCTGAAAGCACTGCCGGTGCCGGGTGGCTACTTCCAGCTGGTTGACTACTCGGCCATCAGTGACCTGCCGGACCATGAGTTCGTGAAGTGGCTGACCATCGAGAAGGGCGTCACCGCCATTCCGCTGTCGCCGTTCTACGAGAACCCGCCGGCCGGCCAGCGCCTGGTGCGCCTGTGCTTTGCCAAGAACGAAGCGACCATGGACGCGGCGATCGAACGCCTGCGCCTGCTGTGAGCGAAGGTACGGACATGCAGGACCTGCGCATTTCCCTTGTCCAGGGCGACACCCGCTGGCATGACCCGGCGGGCAACCGCGCCTACTACGGTGCGTTGCTGGCACCGCTGGCCGGCACCACCGACCTGGTGATCCTGCCGGAGACCTTCACCAGTGGCTTCTCCAACGACGCCATCACCCAGGCCGAAGGCATGGATGGCCCGACCGTGGCCTGGATGCGTGAACAGGCCCAGGCCTTGAACGCGGCGGTGATCGGCAGCGTGCAGCTGCGCGAGGGCGAGGGCGTCTACAACCGCCTGCTGTTCGCCACGCCCGATGGCGACCTGCAGTACTACGACAAGCGCCACCTGTTCCGCTACGGCGGCGAGCACGAACGCTATGCCGCCGGCCGTGAGCGCCTGAGCGTGGAATGGAAAGGCTGGCGGATCAATCCGCAGGTCTGCTACGACCTGCGTTTCCCGGTGTTCTGCCGCAACCGCTTCAATGTGGAGCGTCCGCAGCAGCTGGATTTCGACCTGCAGATCTTCGTCGCCAACTGGCCGTCGGCGCGCGCCTATGCGTGGAAGACCCTGTTGCGTGCGCGGGCGATCGAGAACCTGTGCTTCGTGGCGGCGGTGAACCGTGTTGGTATCGATGGCAACCAGCTGCATTACGCTGGCGACAGCGCGGTGATCGACTTCCTTGGACAGCCGCAGGTGGAAATCCGCGAACGCGAACAGGTGGTCACCACCACCATCTCGGCCGAGGCGCTGGCCGCGCACCGCGCGCGCTTCCCGGCGATGCTCGATGCCGATGCCTTCCACCTGGACGAACAGGCCTGAGCAATGGCCTGAACGCCGTCGCACCAGCGCGCGCGCCTGCATTCAACGTGCACGCGCGCGCTGCTAGATTCGCCGGCAGTCCGACCGAACTGGAAGTCCTGCCATGAACAAGTCCTTCGCCCTGCTGCTGGCCATGTCCGCTGCAACGCTGGCCCCGGCCGCGCACGCTGCCGGCAACCTTGATTGCCAGCTGCGCTACAACCTGTCCGGCTGGTCACTGATCTACAAGACCGCCTCCGGCAATGGCACGGTCAGCTGCAGCAACGGCACCAGCCTGCCGGTGCGCATCGAAGTGAAGGGCGGCGGCCTGACCGTGGGCAAGTCGAAGATCACCAATGGCCGTGGCAGCTTCACCGGTGCCGTGAGTGTCAACGAACTGCTGGGCACCTACGCCTCGGTCGGCGCGCATGCGGGCGCAGTGAAGTCCAGCAACGCGCAGGTGATGACCAAGGGTGACATCTCGCTGGCCCTGTCCGGCACCGGCAAGGGCTGGGACCTGGGCGTGGACGGCGCCGCCTTCACCATCAGCCGGCGTTGAGCCGCACTGGCCGCTGCAGCCACAGGGCCAGCAGGCCACACACGATGAGGGTCGGTGCCAGCAGTTGCAGTGCACCGACCACCGCCATCGCCACGCCGATCAAGAGGTAGTAGAGCAGTCCGAACAGGGCGCCCGCGCTGCCCAGGCAGTGCGGATATCCGCGCAGGGCCTGGCCCAGCACATTGGGGATGGCCAGGCCAAACCCGGCCACCACCGGTACCATCGCCGCGACCAGTGCCGGTTGATTGCGCAGCAATGCAGCCAACAGCCCGCCGGCCAGCACCAGTCCTGCGGCGAGCCGGATGCGCGTGGCGGAGGCAATGCCTGCGCGCAGCAGGCGACCATTGCCCCATGCGCCCAGCGCCGAACCCAACGCCAGCACCGCGCCGCTGGCGCCGAACCAGGCCAGCGGCCAGTGCAGGCGTTCGAACACGAACGGGCCCAGCGCGTACCAGCTGTACATGGCCACGTTGAACGCCATCACCAACAGCGCTTGTGACCAGATCCAGCGATCACGCAGCAGTTGTCGCAGCAGTGGCAGCAGGGGCGTGTGCGCGACTTCGGCAGGGCGGCTCTCCTGCAGGCCGGATGCGCATCCGAGCATCAGCAGGATGACAATCAGCAGCAGGCCGGCCTGCACGCCGGCATAGCCATGGTTGGCAACCAGCAATGCCCCCAGTGCCAGCCCGATCGCCGGGCTCAGGGCCAACGCCATGCCGATCCACGAGAACGCCTGCGCCAACGCGGGTCCCTTCAGGTGGTCGCGCAGTACGGTCTGGGTGACCACCGAGGCCGTCGCTGCACCCAGCGCGGCCAGTGCCTGGGCCAGCAGGACCTGGCCGAACGTGCTGGCCAGCAGTCCGCCGCAGGCCGCCAGTGCGAACACGGCCAGACCGCAGAGCAGGGCAGGGCGACGGCCGATATGGTCGGCCATCCGCCCCCATAGCAGGACACCGGCGGCGAAACCGAACAGGTACAGGCTCATGGCCTGGCTGGCGGCGCCGGGGGGCAATGCGAAGCGCCCGGCCAGATCGGCCAGGGCAGGGCTGTAAAGGGTCTGCGCAAGCTGGGGGAACATCAGCAGCGCGATGGTGAGCAACAACAGGCGGCGCGACATGCGGGCGCTCCAGGAACAGGGCCGCGCATTGTGGTCGTGTCCGCGATGGCGCACCCTGTCTATCCTGTCATTGAATGGATGAAATCAGACATGGCCTGGTTGCAGCCGGATGCGCACTTCGATGCCGATGCCTGGAGCGCGCCGGTGCTGGGCATCGCGGCCTCACTGGCGGATCACGACTCGGGTTGGCACCAGCATGCACGCGCGCAGTTGCTGTATACCCGGCAAGGTTGTACGCGCCTGACCTACGGTGACCGCATCAGCCTGCTGCCGCCCGCGCGCGCGGCGTGGATTCCGGGTGGGCTGCGCCATCGCGCGCAGATGCGCCAAGCGGTCGACTACCGTTCGTTGTACTTCGAGGCCACCCTGTCGGCCCAGTTGCCACAGCAGCCGGCGATCATCGGCGTGGGTCCGCTGCTGCAGGCATTGCTGGAGCCGATCGCGCAGGCGCCGTTCGACCATGACTGGCGGGCGCCGCGTGCGCACCACCAACTGGCGTTGTGCATGCTGGAGATCGCCGCCGCCCCGGTGGCCCCGATGGACCTGCCGCTGCCACGCGACCCACGCATCGCGCGCTGCCTGCCAGTGGCCGAGCAGTTGCCGCCCGAACTAGGCGAGCTGGCCGCGCGTGCGGGCTTGAGCGTGCGCACCGTTGGCCGGTTGATGCAGCGTGATACCGGCATGGGCTACCAAGCTTGGCGCCAGCAATGGCGACTGATGCGGGCCATGGAGTTGCTGCTGCTGGGCCATCGCGTCGCGCATGTGGCGCAGGACACCGGCTTTTCCGCCGAGAGCCCGTTCATCGCATTCTTCCGCAGCATGACCGGTACCACGCCCGCCGCCTTCCAGCGCCACGCAAAAGGGGACGGAGGGGATTAAGTCGCTTTTGCCGCGCTGTGTGTCGAAGGGGAGAAAGCGACTTAATCCCCTCCGTCCCCTTTTCAAAGAAAAACCCCGGCCGGAGCCGGGGTTTTTCATTTCAGTGGGGCCGGTGATCAGCCACCGCGCGGGCCGCTGCGACGCGGGCCGCCGGGACCGCGGTTGCCGCCGGGGCCGCCCGGGCCACGGTTGCCACCCGGGCCACCGGGACCACGGTTACCGCCCGGGCCACGGTTGTTGCCACCGCCCGGGCCGCGACCGCCCGGACGGGCGCCATGCGCCGGCTTCGGGCTGCCATACGGGTTGAAACCCGGTGTGGCGTGGTCGGACGGGAAGCTCGGGGCATTGCCCGGATGACCGTACGGGTGCTTGTTGCCCTGGCCCTGCGAGCGGTTGCCCGCACCGGCCGGACGACCCTGGCCGCCTGCGCCGCCACGGCCTTCACCGCCGAAACCGCCACGGCCCTGGCCGCCACCGGCGCCCGGGCCCTTCGGCTTGCCGTACGGACGACCCTGGCCGCCTGCACCCGGACCACGGGCACCCGGGCCGCGTGCGCCCGGACCGGCGTTGCGATGGCCGCTCGGGCCGGTGCTCACGCCATCCGGCACGTACCAGGTGCGGAACGCCGCCGGATTGCCTTCCGGCAGCGAACGATCGTTCTTCTGGGTGCGCTGCTTGAACGGCTTCTGCGACTGCTTGGCTGCCGCTTCACCGCTGACCGTCAGGCCGCCCTTGAAGCCGCCACCCTTGCCACCGCGACCACGGCCGCGGTCCTCGCGGACGTTGTCGAAACGACGCAGCTCGCGGCCTTCGTCGGCGGTGTTGTGGCCGTTGACGTAGGCGTTGCCGCGGCCACCTTCGCGCACGCGCACGGTGGTCTTGGCGGCGCGGCGCTGGCCGATCACCGGCTGCAGCGTCAGTGCCGACGGCGCGCCTTCTTCCAGCTTCAGCTGCGCGCGCAGGGCTTCAACCTGTGCGGTGCCCAGTTCCACCGAATGGCCACGGGCCAGTTCGCGCGGCAGGCTCACCTTGCCATAGCGGGTGCGCTTCAGGCGGCTGACCTGGCAGCCCTGCGATTCCCACAGGCGGCGCACTTCGCGGTTGCGGCCTTCCTTCACCACGACGCGGAACCAGTCGTGCGAATCAGTGCCGCCGATGCGTTCGATTTCATCGAACTTGGCCGGGCCGTCTTCCAGCGCGACGCCACGGGTGAGGCGGTCGACGATGGCGTCGGAGACCTTTTCCTCGCCTTCCGGCGCACGCACGCGCACCACGTACTCGCGCTCGACCTCGAACGACGGGTGCATCATGGCGTTGGCCAGCTCGCCGTCGGTGGTGGCCAGCAGCAGGCCGGTGGTGTTGATGTCCAGGCGGCCGATGGCGATCCAGCGCGCGCCCTTCAGCGGCGGCAACGACTCGAACACGGTCGGGCGGCCTTCCGGATCATCGCGGGTGGTCACTTCGCCTTCCGGCTTGTTGTAGACCAGCACGCGCGACGGCTCGGCCAGGGCGGTGGCGACGAAGCCACGGCCATCCAGTTCGATCTTGTCGCCGCTCTTGACCGACATGCCGGTCTGCGCGACTTCACCATTGACCTTGACCAGGCCTTCGGCGATGCGCTGTTCCAGCGCGCGGCGCGAGCCGAGGCCGGCCTGGGCCAGCACCTTGTGCAGGCGCTCTTCCAGCTTGAACTGTTCGGAGGTGGCTTCGCGCTTCAGCGAGAGCTTGTTACGGGGGGTGTCACTCATCAGTTTTGCTCCGGCCGACGGTTTCGAGGTCGGCCTCTGGTTCGGAATCGGCTTGGTCAACAGCCACGGTCGTCATCGCGACGGCGTTGTCTTCGCGTTCGTTCACTGGCACCGCGCGCTCGCCCGGCGCGGAATCGGGGTGCCCATCATCGAGGGGCGAAGGTGCTTGCTCATCGGAGGCCGACGCAGCAACTGCCTCGGCGGAATCGGGGGTGTCACTGCCGGCCAGGCCGGCGTCATCGTTCGCGGCGGCGCCATCGGCGCCGGCCGAGATGTCCGGACCCTCGGCGCCGGCGCCGGCCGGTGCATCACGGTCCAGCGCCAGCTGTGGTTCCAGCTCGCCCAGGTCCTTCAGTTCCGACAGCGGCGGCAGTTCGTCCAGCCGCTTCAGCCCGAAGTAGTCCAGGAAGCCCTTGGTGGTGCCGAACAGTGCCGGCTTGCCGGGCACGTCGCGGTGGCCGACCACGCGGATCCATTCGCGTTCTTCCAGTGCCTGGATGATGTTGCTGCTGACCGCCACGCCGCGCACCTGTTCGATCTCGCCGCGGGTGATCGGTTGCCGATAGGCGATCAGCGCCAGGGTTTCCAGGGTGGCACGGGTATAGCGGGTCTTGCGTTCGGTCCACAGCCGGCTGATCCAGCCATGCACTTCGCCGGTGACCTGGTAGCGGAAGCCGGAGGCGACCTCGACCAGTTCCACGCCGCGGCCTTCGCAGGCCTCGCGCAGGCGTTCCAGCGCACGTTCGATGCTGCCCGGCGGTGCCGGTTCCTCTTCCGGGAACAGGTCCTTCAGCTGGGCCAGGGTGAGTGGCTGGCTGGAAGCCAGCAGGGCACCCTCGACAATGCGGTTGATCAGCGATTGATCCATCGGCAGTCAGCGCTCACTCGTTTGCATTGGCGGCGTCGTCGTTGTCGTCGAACTCGCTGCTGAACTGCAGCGGGGCATTGGTGTTGCCGGCAGCCAGCGACTTCACGTAGATCGGCGCCAGCGGTTCTTCCTGGACGATGTCCAGCAGCTGTTCCTTGGCCAGTTCCAGCACCGCCAGGAACGTGACCAGCACGCCCAGCTTGCCTTCTTCCGCCGTGAACAACCCTTCAAAGCGATAGAACTTGCCGTCTTCCAGGCGTCCCAGCACTTCGCCCATGCGTTGCCGCACGCTCAGTGCCTCACGCTTGATGGCGTGGCCGCTGAACAGCTCGGCGCGCTTGAGCACGTCGTGCAGGGCCAGCAGCATTTCCTTCAGGTCCACCGGCGGCGGCAGCTTCACCGTGGCGCGCTCGGGCATGAAGGCGTGTGCCAGGCTGGTATCGCGGTCCTGGCGGGGCAGGGCGTCGATGTCCTCGGCGGCCTGCTTGAAACGTTCGTACTCCTGCAGCCGGCGCACCAGCTCGGCGCGCGGGTCGGCTTCATCGCCTTCGTCGCTGACCGGGCGCGGCAGCAGCATCCGCGACTTCACCTCGGCCAGGATCGCGGCCATCACCAGGTACTCGGCCGCCAGCTCGAAGCGCAGCTCGCGCATCACGGTGATGTATTCCACGTACTGCCGGGTGATCTCGGCGACGGGAATGTCCAGCACGTCCAGGTTCTGGCGGCGGATCAGGTACAGCAGCAGGTCCAGCGGGCCTTCGAAGGCATCCAGGATGACTTCCAGCGCGTCCGGCGGGATGTACAGGTCCTGCGGAATCTGCAGGACAGGTTGCCCATGCACGACGGCCAGCGGCATTTCCTGCTGCTGGGGGGCGGGCGGCCGGGTTGGCGGGTTCGCGTCGAGCGCGAGTTCGGAAGTCATCTAATGGACATCAGGATTGCAACGGACCAGTCGCGGCACCGGGTTCACCGGGCCAGCGCCACGGAGCCCCAGGGCACCAGACACGCCGGGATCGGCGCGATTCCACACATATCAAACAGCAGGACGCGCCGCAGGAGACGGCAGCGACGGAACTACGGGGAGGTCGTCTACGTGGCCCGGCCGGATGGTCCGGTTTGAAGCAGCGGATCGGTCGTCGGGGGCTGCGTTGGCCGCAAAAACCGACGGGCTGCTGCATCCAGCCACGTGCAATGGAGTCTAGGGTAAGCCTTTGTCGCGCCAGTGTCCAGCCGGGCCGGGACGAGGGCCGCATTGGCTAGAATCTGCGGACCCGACAACGCAAGAGAGGAAATGCCGGTGTGGTATGTGATCGAAGGGTATGACGGCCAGGATGTGCTGGCGCAGAGGCTGCAGGCGCGGCCGGAACACCTGGCGCGGCTGCACGCGCTGCGCGACGAGGGACGCCTGCTGCTGGCCGGGCCGTGCCCGGCGGTGGACAGCGAAGACCCGGGCCCGGCCGGTTTCAGTGGTTCGGTGGTGATCGCGCAGTTCGAGTCGCTGCTGCAGGCCCAGGCCTGGGCCGATGCCGACCCATACGTGGCCGCCGGCGTCTACACCCGCGTGCAGGTGCGCCCGTTCCGCAAGGTCCTGCCGTGAACGCGGAGCGGATCGAACGGATCCGTGACGCACTGCAGCAGGCGCTGGCCCCCAGCGTGCTCGAGATCGAGGATGACAGCCATCGCCATGCCGGCCATGCCGGTGCCCGCGACGGGCGCGGCCATTTCAACGTGCATGTGGTCAGTGAACGCTTCGCCGGCCTGGCTCCACTGGCCCGGCATCGGGCGATCTGTGCCGCGCTGGGGTTGATGATGGACACCGATATCCACGCGTTGTCCATCCGCGCGCACACCCCGTCAGAACAGGGCTGAGCCCTTGTCCCGCACTGTCCGGGTGGGTCCTTCGTGGGCCGTGCTGCGGACAGATTTTCATGTCCATTTCGGGACATTCGCCTAACGGACTGTTTACAAGCCCAGATGGAAACGCTTACATTCCGCGCCAATGCTGGTAGGTCCAAGCCGTGGAGGGCGGCTTCGTGAACAAGGCAGCTATCACAATCAAAGACGTCGCACGCGAAGCCCGGGTCTCCGTGGCCACGGTTTCCCGCGCGCTCAACGGGCATGAAAATGTCGCCGAACCGGTCCGCCAGCTTGTGCTGGAGGTGGCCGCCCGGCTGCGTTACACCCCGCACGCCGCCGCCCGCAGCCTGAGCAGCCGCCGCACCAATACGGTGGGCGTGGTGCTGCCCGACCTGTACGGCGAATTCTTCTCCGAGCTGATGCGCGGCATCGACGGCGTGGCCCGCAACCGCCGCCAGCACCTGCTGGTGTCCAGCTACCACGGCGACCAGGAACAGCAGGGCGCGGCCCTGCGTGCCATGCGCGGCCGCGTCGACGGCCTGCTGGTGCTCTCGCCGTATGCCGAGAGCCCGGGCTTCCTGACCGACAACCTGCCGCAGTCGTTGCCGACGGTGTTGATCAACACCTATCTGCCCGGGCAGGACCACCCGGTGCTGAGCATCGACGACCACGCCGGTGCGATGGCGATGACCCGCCACCTGCTGGACGCTGGCCACCGCCGCATTGCATTCATTTCTGGCCCGGACCTCAACTTCGACGCGCGCGAGCGCCTGCGCGGCTTCCGTGACGCGCTGGTGGCTTTTGGCAGTGGCGCCGAGGGCATCGAGCTGCCCGGTGATTTCGACGAAGCTTCCGGCCATCGCGCCGGTCAGGAGTTGCTGGCAGCCGGAGCGCTGCCCGATGCCGTGTTCGCCGCCAACGACATGATGGCCCTGGGCTGCCTGTATGCGTTCACGCAGGCAGGGGTGCGTGTCCCGGCCGATGTGGCTCTGGCGGGTTTCGATGACATTCCTCTGGCGCGTTTCGTCCACCCGTCGCTGACCACCATGCAGGTCAGCATCGCCGAGCTCGGCGACCGGGCCATGACGCGCCTGCTGCAGTTGATGGACGGCACCTCCACGGATGGGACAGGGGACAAGCAGACCCTGGTTCCCCGCTTGATAGTTCGCGATTCCACCACTCCGCCATCGGGCCGTTGAAGCCAGAGGCGTTCCTTCTTTTCTGATTGATCGCAGGGACCGCGCAAGCGGTTACCGCCACCCGGAGATTGAGTTGATGATGCATACCACCTTCCGCACGCCGGCGCGCCGGCTGCTGAGCACCGCGCTGGTCAGCTGCCTGATGCTGGCTGCTGCTCCGAACGTCATGGCGCAGTCGGCCAATGCCAGCCTTCGCGGCCAGGTCGCCGGCGCGCAGGCAGGCACCGAAGTCACCGCCACCAACGTGGCCACCGGTACCGTCCGTCGCGGCACCATCCGCGCCGACGGCAGTTATTCGCTGATGGGCCTGGATCCGGGCACCTACGACGTGGTCGCCAACGGCCAGACCCAGAAGGTCACCGTCACCGTGGCCTCGACCGCCACCCTGAACTTCGCCGGCGCTGCCAGCAGCACCCCGGGTTCGACCGCGGCCACCAACCTGGACACCGTCAACGTCGTCGCGCCGACCCTGCTGCAGGAAGTGCGCACTTCGGAAGTCGGCAAGACCGTCAGCCTGCAGCAGATCCAGACCACCCCGCAGGTGTCGCGCAACTTCCTGGAGTTCGCCGACGCGGTGCCGGGCCTGATCTTTACCCGCGATGCCAAGGGCAACACTTCGCTGCGCGGCGGTGCCACCAATGCCGACGGCACCAACGTGTACATCGACGGCGTGGGCCAGAAGAGCTACGTCAAGGGCGGCGGCGTAGCCGGCCAGTCCGGCAGCGCCGGCAACCCGTTCCCGCAGCTGGCCATCGGCGAATACAAGGTCATCAGTGGCAACTACAAGGCCGAGTACGGCCAGGTCTCCAGTGCTGCGGTGACCGCTGCGACCAAGTCCGGTACCAATGAATTCAAGGGTGAGGCGTTCTACCGCTACACCGACGAGGACATGCGCGCCAAGACCCCGGCCGAGCGCCAGGGGGGCAAGGACAAGATGGTCTCGGCCGAGAAGGAATACGGTTTCGCCCTGGGCGGCCCGATCATCCAGGACAAGGCCCACTTCTTCGTGACCTACGAAGCGAAGCGCTTCGACCTGCCGGTCACCATCGCGCCGGATGGCGCCGTCACCGGGGCCGCCGGCCTGCTGCCGCCCGCCGGCGCCGCCGGCCTCGGCCCGGCCAGCCAGCCGTTCAAGCAGGACCTGATCTTCGGCAAGATCGACTTCGAGCCGACCGACAACGATCGCATCGAGCTGACCTTCCAGGACCGCGACGAGACCCAGTCGCAGTTCAGCGGCCAGACCTCGCCGGAAGCGGGCCGCGAAGTGGTCAACACTGACCGTCGTTACGCTCTGCGCTGGAACCACAGCGGCGAGCGCTACTACAACGAGTTGATGCTCACCCACGAAGATTCGTTCAACAACCCCAACCCGCTGACGCTGGCCAACGGCATCACCTACACCGCGCCGGATGGTACCGAAGACCGCACCGTGGTGAAGATCGGCGGTGCCTCGGCGCTGGATTCACAGGTGAAGGGCCAGAAGGGCTGGTCGATCGAGGACAACCTGACCCTGGACGGCATCCAGTGGGCCGGCGACCACACCATCAAGATGGGTGTGAAGTACAAGCAGATCGACCTGTACGCTTCCGATGCGGCACAGATCAACCCGACCTTCACCTACACACTGGGCGACCCGGATTTCGGCTCCGACATTCCGTACAAGGCGCAGTTCGTCAAGCCGGTGACCGGCGTGTCGGGTGTTTCCGGGGAAGTGCGTTCGAAGTCCAAGCAGTACGGTGTGTTCATCCAGGACGACTGGCAGGTCAATGACCACCTGCAGATCAACCTCGGCCTGCGCTGGGACTACGAAAAGACCCCGTCCTACCTGGACTTCGTGACCCCGCAGCAGGTGGTCGACGCCATCTATTCGCAGGATCCGCGCGCGCCTGCCGGGCAGACCTACGCCGATTCGCTGGCACTGGGCGGCCTGGACATCAGCGACTACATCAGTAACGGCCACAACCGCAAGGCGTTCAAGGATGCCTGGCAGCCGCGCCTGGGCTTCTCGTATGACATCAATGCCGACGAGCAGCATGTGATCCACGGCGGTGCCGGCCGTTCCTACGACCGCGATCTGTTCGACAACCTGCAGCTTGAAACCACCAAGCTGGCCCTGCCGCAGCCGACCATCTACTTCCGCAACCCGGCCACCGGCACCTGCATCAACGGCCAGGCCGCCTGCTATGACTGGAATCCGAACCTGCTCAATGGCATCGGCAACCTGCAGGCACTGGTCGGTGCGACCAGCAATGCCGGTCTTGAAGTGGATCTGCTGAACAACAAGCTGAAGGCACCGTACTCGGATCAGTTCAGCCTCGGTATGAGCAACCAGATCGGTGACTGGCTGACCGACGCCACCATCGCACGTACCCTGAGCTACGACGGCTTCGCCTTCACCCTGGGCAACCGTTACCCGACCGGCCAGTTCTTCGATGATCCGCGCCTGTGCGGTGGCACCGACCCGGGCCTGAGCCAGGCGTGGAGCTGCAATGTGCCTGGCTTCGGCAGCCTGATCATCGGCCAGCAGGGCATCAAGACCCGTGCCACCCAGATCCTGTTGTCGGCGCAGAAGCCGTTCACCAAGGAAAGCGGCTGGGGCACGTCGATTGCCTATACCTGGACCACCGCCCGCCACAACCGCGATATCAACGAGAAGTACGCGTTTGACCGCGGCCTGATCGGTGACTACCCGACCATCCGCTCCAACGGTGCGCCGCGCCATCGCCTGGTGGTGACCGGTTCGTACGCCGGCTTCTGGGGCATCACCTTCGGCGGCAAGATCACCCTGGCCACCCCGACCGCCGTCAACGACTGGTACCCGGTGATGCAGGCCAGCGGCTACACGCTGCCGACCCCGCAGGCGGCCGTGCCGAATGCCACCGGCAAGTTCCTGGTGGGTGGCAAGATCTTCGGTTACCGCTCGGTCGACCTGCAGGCGACGAAGACGTTCAAGCTGGCGGGCAACACCGAGCTGTACGCCCGCCTGGACATCATCAATGTGTTCAACTTCGACAACTTCTCCACCTACAACTACGTCAAGACCAACGGCAAGCTGCAGGCCAGCTACAACGAGACCGGTGAAATCATCGGCACCCCGCGCCAGGTCAAGGCCGAAGTGGGCTTCCGCTTCTAAGCGGACACCCTGAAGCAGTACCCCGATGCCGCCGGTCCGCCGGCGGCATCGGCAGGATGAACAATGGCAATGGCCGGCCTCGTGCCGGTCCATTGCCCACGCCGCTGCCGGCCAGGGGGCAGCGGCGTGGGCAATGATCGCGGTGTCAGGCCACGTTTTTCGTGGTTTTTTCAGGGCGCAGCTTGTAAACGATTTCAGATCATTGGACGTTATGCTTTCCCATCGATCAGACCACCGGAGAAATCGAGCCATGCAGGCACGCCATCTGTTGTCCGCCGCAGCGTTGAGCCTGGCCGTGGCCGCCTGCCAGCCGGCCCAGCAGGAGCCTGCCAAGCCACGTCCGCCGGTGATCCTGATCGAGGCCGACGCACCGCCGCGACCGATGAAGCCGGAGTTGCCGCCGCTGTTCGATGACATCGAGCGCCGCACCTTCCAGTTCTTCTGGGACACCACCAACGAGATCAACGGGCTGACCCCGGACCGCTACCCGTCGCGGCCGTTCGCCAGCATTGCCTCGGTCGGCTTCGCGCTGACCGCGTACCCGATCGGCATCGAGAACGGCTGGGTCAGCCGCAACCAGGCGATCGACCGCACCCTGACCACGCTGAAGTTCTTCCGCGACGTGCCGATGGGCCCGCAGCGCACCGGCAAGGCCGGCTACAAGGGCTTCTACTACCACTTCCTGGACATGCAGGAAGGCCGTCGCTACGACAGCTGGGTTGAACTGTCCTCGGTGGACACCGCGCTGCTGATGATGGGGGTGCTGTTCGCGCAGTCGTACTACGATGGCGACGATCCGCGCGAGAAGGAAATCCGCCAGATCGCCGATACGCTGTACAAGAAGGTCGACTGGCCGTGGCTGCAGCAGCGTGCGCCGCTGATCTCGATGGGCTGGTTCCCGGAGAGCGGCTTCATCGACCACGACTGGATGGGCTACAACGAGGCGATGATGGTCTACATCCTCGCCCTGGGCTCGCCGACGCACCCGGTCAGCCCGGACGCGTGGACGGTGTGGACGCGCACCTACGACAACGACTGGGGGGTCTACCAGGGCCAGGAATACCTGTCCTTCGGCCCGCTGTTCGGCCACCAGTACAGCCACGTCTGGATCGACTTCCGCGACATCCAGGATGCGTACATGCGCGAGCGTGGCAGCACCTATTTCCTCAACAGCCGCTCGGCCGCCCTGGCCCAGCGCGAATACGCCATCGCCAACCCGATGCAGTGGAAGGACTATGGCGAGAACGTCTGGGGCCTGACCGCCAGCGATGGTCCGCAGAACACCACGCAGGAGTACCGCGGCGAGCAGCGCCAGTTCCGCCACTACTCCTCGCGCGGCGCCGGCCTGCGCGAGAACTTCGATGACGGCACCATCGCCCCGACCGCTGCAATTGCATCGGTGGTGTTCGCCCCCGAGCAGGTGATCCCGGCCACGCTGGAAATGCACAAGCGCTACGGCGACTACATCTATTCCAGCTACGGGTTCCTGGATTCGTTCAACCCCAGCTTCAACTACGACATCCCGATCAAGACCGGTCGCCTGGTGCCGGATCGTGGCTGGGTCGCCAGCGACTACATCGCCATCGACCAGGGGCCGATCCTGACCATGATCGCCAACTACCGCGACGACTTCGTCTGGGAAGTGATGAAGAAGAACCCGTATATCCGCAAGGGCCTGGAGCGGGCCGGGTTCAGCGGTGGCTGGCTGGCGCCGGAAGGCTCGTTCCAGCCGCTGGAACTGCAGAAGGACGAAAAGGCCGCGGCAGCACGCGCGGTGGGTATCGCCGAATCACGCGCGGCTGCCGCGCAGGAACAGAAGAACAATGCCAACCGCACCACAGGCCAGGGCAAGTAACCCGATGCCGAACTGGATCGACCGCCTGCGCCGTTGGGCGCTGCCTGCCCTGGCCGTGTTGGCCGTGGCCGGCTGCGCCCGTACCGAACCGGGCACCACCGTGCGTTTCTGGGCGATGGGCCGCGAAGCCGAGGTGGTCAGCGAGCTGATCCACGAATTCGAGGCCGAGAATCCCGGCATCAAGGTGGATGTGCAGAACATCCCGTGGACCGCCGCGCATGAGAAGCTGCTGACCGCGTTCGCCGCCGACGGCCTGCCGGACGTGTGCCAGCTGGGCAACACCTGGGTGCCGGAGTTCGCCGAACTCGACGCGCTGACCCCGCTGCAGCCGTTCGTGCAGCGCTCCACCGTGGTCGACCCGAAGGACTACTTCCAGGGCATCTGGGATACCAACGTGATCCACGGCGAACTGGTCGGCGTGCCGTGGTATGTCGATACGCGCCTGATCTACTACCGCAAGGATCTGCTGGCCAAGGCCGGCTACGACCACCCGCCGCGCACGTGGCAGGAATGGGAGGAGCAGATGGCGGCGATCAAGCGCATGCAGGGCCCGAACCGCTACGCGGTACTGATGCCGATCAACGAATTCGAGCAGCAGCTGTCGCTGGCCTTGCAGCAGCCCGACCCGCTGCTGCGCGACGATGACACCCGCGGCAATTTCGCCAGCCCGGGGTTCCGCCGCACGCTGGCCTTCTACGCCAACATGTTCGAGCAGGGCTGGGCGCCGAAGATGTCCGAGACGCAGATTTCCAACGTCTGGGACGAATTCTTCCGCGGCTTCAACGTGTTCTACATCTCCGGCCCCTGGAACATCCGCGAGTTCAAGAAACTGCAGCCGAAGGAACTGGAAGGGCAGTGGGGCACCGCCGCGCTGCCGGGGCCGGATGGTCCGGGCGCGGGCATCGCCGGTGGCACCAGCCTGGTGATCTTCCGCAAGTCGCAGCAGAAGGAGGCTTCCTGGAAGCTGATCGAATTCCTGTCGCGCCCGGAAATCCAGGCGCGCTTCCATTCGATCATCGGCGACCTGCCACCGCGCCGCAGTGCATGGAATGCACCGTCACTGGCCAACGATCCGCTGGCAGCTGCGTTCCGCGATCAGCTGGAGCGGGTCAGGCCGACGCCGAAGGTGCTCGAATGGGAGCGCATCGTGCAGGAAATGCGCATCGTCACCGAGAAGGTGGTGCGTGGTGGCCTGGCGCAGGACAAGGCCGTGGAAGAGCTGGACCAGCGCGTGGACAAGGTGCTGGCCAAGCGCCGCTGGATGCATGAACAACAACGCCTGCAGGAGCGCGCGCCGTCGCCGCAATCGAGCAGCGCCGTGGCCGCCGGGAGCGCGCAATGAAACGTACTTCGCTGGCCGGCTGGATCTTCGCCGGCCCCTCGCTGATCGTGCTGGGCGTGTTCTTCGGGTTGCCGGTCGCCTCGGCGCTCGCGCTGAGCGTGACCGACTTCGACCTCTATGCGCTGGCCGACAGCAGCAACCTGCGCTTCGTTGGCCTGGGCAACTACATCGACCTGCTGCAGACGCCGATGTTCTGGAAGTCGCTGTGGAACACCACCTACTTCGTGCTGATCGGCGTGCCGTTGTCGATCGGCGTGTCGCTGGGCGCGGCGATGCTGCTCAATGCGCCGGCCGCGCGCTTCAAGGCGCTGTTCCGCACGGCCCTGTTCGCACCGGTGGTGACCACGCTGGTGGCGGTGGCGGTGATCTGGCGCTACCTGTTCCATACCAGCTATGGCCTGGTGAACTACGGCCTGGGCCATCTGGGCATCAGCCCGATCGACTGGCTGGGCGATCCCAACTGGGCGATGCCGACCATCATGCTGTTCGCGGTGTGGAAGAACTTCGGCTACAACATGGTGATCTTCCTGGCCGGCCTGCAGGCGATCCCGCATGACCTGTACGAAGCGGCGCGCATCGACGGCGCCTCACGCTGGAAGCAGTTCCTGCACATCACCCTGCCGATGCTCGGGCCGGTGCTGCTGGTGGTCGGCGTGATCACCGTGTCCGGCTACTTCCAGCTGTTCGCCGAACCGTATGTCATGACCCGCGGCGACCCGCTGCAGAGCACCGTCAGCGTGCTGTATTTCATGTTCGAGGAAGGCTTCAAGTGGTGGAACCTGGGACGCGCCTCCGCCGTGGCGTTCCTGCTGTTCCTGATCATCCTGGCGGTGACCACCGTGATGCTGCGTTTCGGCCGCAAGAGGCAGTTGGTATGAGTCGTGAAATCGGCCAGTCGCGCTGGTACCCGTGGATGATCAATGGTGCGTTGCTGGTGCTGGCCCTGGTCAGCCTGGCACCGCTGCTGTGGATGGTCTCGGTCTCGTTCATGCCGCAGGGCGAGGCCAGTCATTTCCCGCCGCCGCTGCTGCCGTCGAGCATCACCACGCACAACTACCATGAGCTGTTCGCGCGTACCGGCATGGGCGGCAACTTCGCCAACAGCCTGCTGGTGTCGCTGGGCATCACGATCGGTTCGTTGCTGCTCAACACCATGGCCGGATATGCGTTCGCCAAGCTGAATTTCGTCGGCCGCGAGCGCCTGTTCCAGGTACTGATGGCGGCGCTGGTGATTCCGGCGCAGGTGGCGATGCTGCCGCTGTTCCTGCTGATGAAGCAGCTGGGGCTGGTCAACAGCTTCGGCGGCGTGATCGTGCCGGCGCTGGCCAGCGTGTTCGGCATCTTCCTGGTGCGCCAGTATGCGCGTTCGATCCCTGACGAACTGCTTGAAGCGGCGCGCATCGACGGGGCAGGGGAGCTGCGCATCTTCTTCCAGATCGTGCTGCCGATGCTCAAGCCGGTGCTGGTGACCCTGGCGATCTTCACCTTCATGGGCGCATGGAACGATTTCATGTGGCCGCTGATCGTGTTGACCGACCAGGAGCACTACACTTTGCCGGTGGCACTGGCCACCCTCTCGCGCGAACACATCATGGACGTGGAAATGATGATGGCCGGCGCGGTGGTCACCGTGGTTCCGGTGCTGGCGCTGTTCCTGGTGCTGCAGCGGTACTACATCCAAGGTCTGTTGCTGGGGAGCGTCAAGGGATGAAGCGAGCGATCGCCGTTGGACTGGGACTGTTGTGGACCTCCTTGGCGATCGCCGCACCACCGGCACTGCCGGCGCCGAAGGTGCTGGACGACTTCGACGATATCGGCGCCTGGAAACTGGTGCTGTCCGACCAGGTCAGTGGTTCGCTGCGGCCGGTCAGTGGCGCCGGCGGCGGCCGTGCGCTGTGCCTGGACTACGATTTCCACAAGGTCTCCGGCTATGTCGGCATCCGCCGCGCGCTGAACATCGACTACCCGGTCAACTACCGTTTCGGTTTCCAGCTGCGCGGTGATTCGCCGGCCAACGACCTGCAGTTCAAGCTGATCGACGCCAGCGGCGACAACGTCTGGTGGGTCAATCGCCCGGGCTACAGCTTCCCCAAGGCGTGGACGCCGGTCGAGTACCGCCGTCGCCAGATCGACAAGGCGTGGGGGCCGTCGCCCGGGAAGGAGATGGCACGCAGCGCCGCGGTCGAGTTCACGATCTACAGCAAGGTCGGCGGCCGCGGCACGGTGTGCTTCGACAAGCTGACCCTGCAGGGCCTGCCGCCGCAGGATGATTCGGCGCTGGTGCCATCGGTGATCGCCGATACCGCCACCGCGCTGCAGGACCGCATTATCGATGGCAAGGGCGATACGTTCTGGATCAGTGGCGGGGTCAAGCAGCAGACGGTCAGCCTGGATCTGCACAAGAGCCGCGAGATCGGTGGTGCGGTGATCGACTGGCTGCCGAGCCTGGAAGCCAACCGCTACACCGTGCGGATCTCCGAGGATGGCCGGGACTGGCGCACCGTGCGCGAGGTGACCGGCGGTGCCGGTGGCCGCGATTGGCTGGCGCTGCCGGACACCGACGCGCGCTACGTACGCTTCGATCTGCTCGATGGCCCGAACTGGCGCTATGGCATCCGTGACATCACGCTCAAGCCGCTGGCCTTCGCCGCCACGCCAAACGCGTTCCTGTCCTCGGTGGCGGCCGACCTGCCGCGCGGCTCGCTGCCGCGCGCGTATGTGGACGAACAGCCGTACTGGACCCTGCTCGGCCTCGATGGCGGCCAGGAACAGGCGTTGATCAGCGAGGACGGTGCGCTGGAGCCGGCCAAGGGCAGCTTCAGCATCGAGCCGTTCGTCCGCCTCGACGGCAAGCTGCTGGACTGGTCGAAGGTCGCCATCACCCAGTCGCTGCAGGATCACTACCTGCCGATCGCCAATGTCGATTGGGTGCACGAGAAGGCCGGCCTGGCGGTGACCGGCTTCGTGCAGGGCACGCCCGAGCGCGCGCAGTTGATCGGCCGCTACCGGCTGAGCAATCCGGACAAGGTGGCGCACGAGTACACCCTGGCGCTGGCGATCCGACCATGGCAGGTCAACCCGCCGACCCAGTTCCTCAATACCGTCGGCGGGTTCAGCCGCATCGATGCGCTGGATGTGGGCGAACAGCTGGTGCGCATCAACGGCGAGCCGCGCATCTATCCGCTGCAGGTGCCGGATGCCCGCTTTGCGAGCACGTTCGATGGCAAGCTCGATGCGATGCACCTGGCGTCCGGAAAGTATCCGGCCAGTACGGCGGTGAAGGACAGCACCGGCATGGCGTCTGGCGCGCTGCTGTATACGATCAAGCTGGAACCCGGCCAGAGCCGTGAAGTGGCGGTGGTGCTGCCGCAGACCGGCGGCTGGGCGCCCCAGGCGCTGGACGTGGCCAAGGCGCAGGCGCAGGTGGCCGAGCAGTGGCGGCAGAAGCTGGGCGCGGTCTCGTTGCAGGTACCTGCTGCGGGCCAGGCACTGGTCGACACCCTGCGCACCGCAGTGGCACACATGCTGATCTCGCGGGTTGGCCCGCGCCTGCAGCCGGGCACGCGCTCCTACGCGCGCAGCTGGATCCGCGATGGCGCGATGATTTCCGAGGGCCTGCTGCGCATGGGGCGCAGCGACGCCGTGCGTGACTACATCAACTGGTATGCGCCTTACCAGTTCGAGAACGGCAAGGTGCCGTGCTGTGTCGATGCACGTGGCAGCGACCCGGTGCCGGAGAACGACAGCCACGGCGAGCTGATCTACAGCATCGCCGAATATGGGCGTTATACCGGTGACAGCACCTTCGCCGAGCTGATGTGGCCGCATGTGCAGGGCGCCTACCGCTACATGGAGCAACTGCGCGCCAGCGAGCGCACGGACGAGAACCGTGCGCGCAATCCGGCATTCTACGGGATGATGCCGGCTTCGATCAGCCACGAAGGCTATTCGGCAAAGCCGATGCACTCATACTGGGACAACTTCTGGGCGTTGCGCGGCTACAAGGACGCGGCAATGCTGGCGGCCCAGCTGGGCAAGGTCGAGGCGATGCAGATCGCCGAATCGCGTGACCAGTTCCGTGATGACCTGCAGGCCTCGCTGCTGTCGGCGATGCAGCAGCACAACATCGACTACCTGCCGGGTTCGGCCGAGCTGGGCGATTTCGACGCGACCTCCACCACCATCGCACTGGCGCCAGGCGGCGAGCAGGGCCGCCTGCCGCAACAGGCACTGGATGCCACCTTCGAGCGTTACTGGAAGGAGTTCGTGGCCCGTCGCGACGGCAAGCGCGAGTGGAAGGACTACACGCCCTACGAGTGGCGCAACGTGGCCGCCTTCGTCCGCATGGGCTGGCGTGATCGCGCCTGGCAGGCGACCGAATTCTTCTTCAAGGACCGTGCGCCGCAGGCCTGGAACCAGTGGGCCGAAGTGGTCTCGCGCACGCCACGCAAGCCGTTCTTCGTCGGTGACCTGCCACATGCCTGGGTAGCCTCGGACTTCGTGCGCTCAGCCCTGGACATGTTCGCCTACAGCCGTGACATGGACGATGCGCTGGTGCTTGCCGCCGGCATTCCGACGGCCTGGTTGCAGGGCGAGGGCATCGCCGTGCAGGGCCTGCGCACGCCGCAGGGCCAGCTCAACTACCGCCTGCAGCGCAGCGACAAGCAGCTGGTGCTGGAGGTGCAGCCGGGCCTGGTGCCACCGGTCGGTGGCGTGGTGCTGCCGTGGCCGTACGCCGGTGATCCGGGTGAGGCGACCATCAACGGTGAAGCGGCCGAATGGATCAACAAGGAACTGCACGTGCACCAGCTGCCGGCGCGGGTCGAGATCGATGTACCGAGCGCGGTGCGCCGCGCCGAGCGCAAGGGGCAGTAACGATGAAGCAACAGGGGGCGAGGGTGCGCGCGATGGCGCGTGCCCTGGGGCTGGCGATCGCGTTGGCATTGCCGCCGCTGGCGCTGGCAGCCGTGCCGCAGGTCGCGTCGCCAGCGGCGGAGATTGCCAGCGGGCCAGGCATGAGCATGGTCACCTTCAACCTGCACCATGACCGCGAGGACTGGCCCAGCCGTCGCCGCACCATCCTGGCCGAACTCAAGCGCCTGCAGCCCGATGCCATTGCGTTGCAGGAGGTGATCCAGCGCCGCAACGTGCGCAACCAGGCGCAATGGCTGGCCAGTCAGCTCGGTTACAGGTACATCTTCGTCTCCACCGATCCGGTCGGGGCCGCCAAGCGTTACGGCAACGCACTGCTGAGCCGGCGCCCGATCCTGGCCCAGGGTGACCACCTGCTGCAGCCACTGGATGACTACCGTACCGTTGCGCACCTGCGCATCGACGTGGACGGTCACCCGGTGAACGTCTATGCCACGCATCTCAATGAGCGTAGTG
Organism: Stenotrophomonas sp. SMYL41; assembly: GCF_036319965.1. Taxonomy (NCBI): domain Bacteria; kingdom Pseudomonadati; phylum Pseudomonadota; class Gammaproteobacteria; order Lysobacterales; family Lysobacteraceae; genus Stenotrophomonas; species Stenotrophomonas sp. SMYL41. The sequence goes on from NZ_JAWIRX010000002.1 coordinate 88,898, forward strand.
ACGAACGCGGCCAGCGCATCCGCCGCGTCCAGGTCGAGGATCTGCTGCGCTTTGTCGCCACCACCTCGGCCGGTGCGCCGGTGGTGATTGCCGGCGATTTCAACGCACTGGTGGATGCCGGCGACCTGAGCGAGCTGCGCAGCCATTACGGCGACAGCTACGGCAGCGTCCACGTCAACACCGACCTGGCCGGGGTCAGCACGTTGAACCGGCACTACTACCAGGCGCCCTCGCGGATCGACCACATCTTCTTCCAGCAGGACGGGATGGTCGCGCGCGAGGCGAAGCTCCTGTTCGACCAGCCCGACGACAGCGGCCGGTGGGCCTCGGACCACTACGGTGTGTGGACCCGCCTGCAGTTCGCGCCGGCGCGCTGATGCCCTGGCAGGTGCCAACCTTGGTTGGCACGGACGTGTCCGCGTTCGCTCCAACAACGGCACCAACCAAGGTTGGCCTCTACCAGAGCGCTGCACGCGCCCGGCGCACAAACAAAAACGGCGGGGATCCGTGATCCCCGCCGTTTCGTTTTCTACGCGATCAAGGCGCGATCAGTTCGCCGGCGGCGTGCGCTTGGCGGCGTCTTCGTCTTCTTCCTCGGCCTTGGCTTCGGCGGCCTGCGCGGCGGCGTCGGTGTGACCATCGGCGACCGGATCGATCGACGGCGTCACCACCGCCTCGGCGACGGGGGCAGCGGCTTCCACCGGCGCAGCTTCGACCGCTACCGGAGCGACCGGCTGTTCGGCGACCGGCGCCGTCTCGACGACTGGCTTGGCTTCAACCGCGGGAGTGGCATCCACCACCGGGGCAACCTCGACCGCCGCCGGCTGGGTTTCAACCACCGGGGCCGCTTCAACAACCTGCGCCTTCGATTCCACGATCGGAGCAGCCTCGGCCACGACCGGCTTCACTTCGACCACCGGAGTGGCCTCAGCGACCGGGGCTACCTCAGCCACCACCGGCTTCGCTTCGACCGCCGGGGCTGACGCTGCCACCGGCTGGGCCGGGGTCGCAGCGTCAATGGCATCGAGCATGCTGGTCTGCACCGGCGAGGACACCGCTTCGGTCTTCGCAGCAGCTTCGACCGGGGTCTCCCCTTCAGCCATGACCGGGGCGGCGGCTTCTACCACGGCGGTGCTCACCACCGCGACCGGCGCGGCCACAACGGCAGCGGCGGCGCGGACCGGCTTCGCGGCGTCTGCGGTCGGCTCGACTTCATCATCGAAGTCAAATTCCGGCTGCGAACGGGCCGGCTGCGCAGCAGCCACCGGAGCCGATCCAGCGGTGTTGTCGACGTTCGGCTCGGCGCCATCGGCGTCATCGTTGTCGTCACCCTCGTCCTGGTCATCGCCTAGGACGTCGCTGCCGGCGGCATTCTCGGCGCCACCGCGACGACGGCGACGGCCGCCGCGACGGCCGCGACGACGGCGAGTCGCGCCTTCGCCGGCCTGGTCACCATTGGCGTCGGTTGCAGCTTCGTCAGTGCTCACAGCAACCGCCTCGGCTTCGTTGCCCGCGTTGGCTGCGGTATCGACCGCTGCAGCGGCTTCGACCGGCGCGGAGGCGGCCGGTGCCACCGGAGCCGCCGGCGCGGTAGCTTCCTGGGCGGTCACCACGTTGGCGGCGACAGCCGTGGCGGCCACGGCGGCAGCCGCGGTCACGACTTCGGCCGGTGCTTCGGCGGCGTTGCGCTGCGGCTTCTCCGCCGGCTTGTCACCGTCCTGCTGCGGGCGCGGCTGCTTGGGCTGCTTCAGCTTCGGCTGCTGCTGGTTCTGGTTCTGGTTCTGGTTCTGGCCCTGCTGCTCGTTGCGCGGCTTGTTCTGCTGCTGCGGCTGCTGCTGGCCATCCTTCTGCTTGCCCTGCTGCGGCTGCTGCTGGGCATTGCCGTTGCGGCCGTCCTTGCGCTGCTCACCGCGCTCCTTGCGGTTGCCGCCATCTTTCTGCTGCTGCGCATTGCCGTTGCCGCCGGCGTTGCCACGGCTGTCGTCGCGGCGATCCTTGCGGTCCTTGTTGCGATCCTTGTTGCGGTCCTTGCGGCCGCCGTCCTGCTGCGGGCGGGCGACCGGAGCCGCCGGTGCCGGCGCCGGCGCCGGTTCGCCACCGAACACGCGCTTGAGCCAACCGATCACGCCGCCGCTCGAGGCGGGCGCCACCGGCGCTGCCACGACCGGGGCCGGAGCGGCTGCGGCCGGCTCCACTTCCTCGCGCACGGGGGCGGGGGAGGTGTGCTTGACCTGGGTCACCGCCGGCGGCGGGATGTTCAGCTGGCCCTTGGTCAGGGCGTGCACCGGCAGCTTGCGCGGGGTGCCGCGCTGATAGCTGGGCTTGGTGCTCTCTTCGCCCAGCTCGTTCTCGCGCAGGCGGGTCACGGCGTAGTGCGGGGTGTGCAGCTGCTCGTCGGCGACGATCACGATCGGCGCCTCGTGGCGCTGTTCGATCTCGCGCAGGGCGCTGCGCTTCTCGTTCAGCAGGTAATTGGCGATCTCCACCGGAGCCTGCACCAGCACCTGCCCGGTGTTTTCCTTCATCGCATGCTCTTCGGCGACGCGGATGATCGACAGCGACAGCGACTCGACGCTGCGCATGCGGCCGTGGCCGTCGCAGCGCGGGCAGACGATCTGGCTGGATTCACCCAGGCTCGGGCGCAGGCGCTGGCGGCTCATTTCCAGCAGGCCGAAGCGCGAGATGCGGCCGACCTGCACACGCGCACGGTCGTACTTCAGCGCGTTGGCCAGGCGGTTCTCGACCTCGCGCTGGTGCTTGTTGGAGGCCATGTCGATGAAGTCGATGACCACCAGGCCACCCAGGTCGCGCAGGCGCAGCTGGCGGGCCACTTCCTCGGCCGCTTCCAGGTTGGTCTGGAACGCGGTGTCCTCGATGTCGCTGCCCTTGGTGGCGCGCGAAGAGTTCACGTCGACCGCGGTCAGTGCTTCGGTCTGGTCGACCACGATCGAGCCGCCCGACGGCAGTCGCACGTTGCGCTCGTAGGCGCCTTCGATCTGCGACTCGATCTGGAAGCGGTTGAACAGCGGGATATCGTCCTTGTAGTGCTTGAGCTTGCGCAGGGTCTGCGGCATCACCTGCTGCATGAACTCGCGGGCGTGCTCGTACATCTCCTCGGTGTCCACCAGGATCTCGCCGATGTCGGCGCGCAGGTAGTCACGCAGGGCGCGCACGATCAGGCGCGATTCCTGGTAGATCAGGAACGGGGCCGGCTTGCTCAGCGCGGCTTCGGCGATGGCGCGCCAGACGTTGAGCAGGTAGTCCAGATCCCACTGCAGCTCTTCGGCATCGCGGCCGACGCCTGCGGTGCGGATGATCACGCCCATGTCGTCGGGGATGTTCAGCTTGTCCAGGGCGTCCTTGAGGGCGGCCCGGTCTTCGCCTTCGATGCGACGGGAGACACCGCCCGCGCTCGGCGAGTTCGGCATCAGCACCATGTAGCGGCCGGCCAGGGAGATGAACGTGGTCAGGGCGGCGCCCTTGTTGCCGCGCTCTTCCTTGTCCACCTGGACGACGATTTCCTGGCCTTCCTTCAGCAGCTCGCGGATGCCGGCCTTGTTGTGGTCGACACCGGCCTGGAAGTAGTCGCGGGAGATTTCCTTCAGCGGCAGGAAGCCATGGCGGCCACCGCCGTACTCGACGAAGGCGGCTTCCAGCGAGGGCTCGATGCGGAAGATCCGGCCCTTGTAGATGTTCGACTTCTTCTGTTCCTTCGACGGCTGTTCGATGTCGATGTCATACAACGACTGGCCATCCACGATGGCAACACGCAGCTCTTCAGCCTGCGTGGCGTTGATCAGCATTCGCTTCATTGTTGCGTTCCTCGCAAGCGGCTACCGCGCGGAACGCCATGGGGTTTCGCCTCTGGACACGGCTCGCCGCCCATTCGCGCAAGCGCGGGGAGGGCGGCTTGGGTTTCCAGCGCTACGACACCACGGCAGGCCGCGGGAGCGCTTCACTCTTATGGGTTTTGGGTGTTGCAGGGCCGCAGGCAGCTGTCAGCCAGGCTGGAGCGCCACGCGGGACATGTTCAGCACGGTTGCGTGTCAGGCATCCGGCGATGGCCGGGAAGGCCGGTGAGCCGCTAACATGGCCGCCCCGCGGGCGGTGGTCGCGCACTGTGCCGGATTCGTCGGAAGCTGGGCTTCTGGCCCTGAGTAACTTCCAACGAAATCAATCCCTTATCTCGCCCCCCGAGTGTAACAGAATAAACAGCCTGATGACCGCCCAAGACCCGACCAAACCCGCTGGCGACAAGCCTTCCGTGCGCATGATCACCGTTCCCGCCGACCGCGCGGGGCAGCGCCTGGACAACTTCCTGCTCGGCCAGCTGAAGGGCGCCCCGCGCAGCCTGGTCTACAAGCTGGTGCGCAGCGGCCAGGTGAGGGTGAACGGTGGCCGCGCCAAGGCCGAACGCAAGCTGGAGGCCGGTGACGAAGTGCGCGTGCCGCCGGTTCGTCTCACGGAAGAGGGAGACAAGGCCGGTCCGCCGGAGGCGTTCATGCGCCGCCTGGAGCAGGCCATCGTCTTCGAGGATGCCCGCCTGCTGGCCCTGAACAAGCCCACCGGCGTTGCCAGCCACGGCGGCAGCGGCATCAGCTTTGGCGCCATCGAGACCCTGCGCGCCCTGCGCCCGGGCCAGACCCTGGAGCTGGTCCACCGGCTGGATCGCGACACCTCGGGCCTGCTGATCGTGGCCAAGAAGCGCTCGGCGCTGAGCGAATTGCAGGCACTGCTGCGGGAAGACCACGGCGCCGGCATCCGCAAGCGCTACCTGACCCTGCTGGCCGGACGCATGCCCGATGGCGTGATGACGGTCGACGCGCCGCTGCACGTGGGCCTGCGCCAGGGCGGCGAGCGCCATGTGCAGGTCAATGCGATCGGCAAGGAGTCGATCAGCCACTTCCGCGTGCTGGAGCGCCGCGGTGGTCATTCCTACTGCGAGGTCCGCATCGAGACCGGGCGTACCCACCAGATCCGCGTGCATGCCCAGCATCTGGGGCACCCGGTGGCCGGTGACGACAAATACGGCGATCCCGCCGTCAACAAGCGGCTTCGTGAGCAGATCGGGCTGAAGCGCCTGTTCCTGCATGCGGCCTCGCTGGAGTTTGCCCTGGACGACGGCAAGAGCCCGTATGTGCTGAACGCACCGCTGGCCGATGAGCTGGTCGAGGCGCTGGACCGGCTCCGCTGAAGCTTGCCCCGGGCCGTGCCCGGCGCTCCCCTGTAAAAGCGAGCCGCAAGCCCCTCACCACTTGAACAGCACCAGGCTGATCGCCAGCGTGCCCATGCCTGCGACCAGTCCATAAACCGTCTCGTGGCCCTTGGCATAGCGCTTGGCCGCTGGCAGCAGTTCATCCAGTGCCAGGAACACCATCACGCCGGCGATCAGCCCGAACACCCAGCCGAAAGTGGCGTGCGACAGTGATCCGGACAGCAGCACGTAACCGATCGCCGCGCCCACTGGCTCGGCAAGGCCGGACAGCAGGCTGGCGGTGAATGCGTAGAGCTTGTTCTGGGTGGCGAAATACACCGGCACCGCGATCGCGATGCCCTCGGGGATGTTGTGGATGGCAATGGCGAAGGCCAGCGGCATGCCCACCGACGGGCTCTCCAGTGTCGCGAAGAAGGTCGCCAGGCCTTCCGGGAAGTTGTGCGCGGTGATCGCGACCGAGGTCAGCAGGGCGACGCGCTTCAGGTACTCGCGGCTGTTCTCGCGGAATGCGGGATCCTGCTTGTCCAGGCTTTCATGCGGGTTGGGGATGAAATGGTCGATCAGCACGATGACGATCACGCCCAGCAGGAAGGCCAGGGTGCCGTAGGTGAAGCCGGTGCGCTCGCCATAGGCCATGGCGAACGAGGCAATGGACTTGTTGAGGATTTCCGACAGCGACACATAGACCATCGCGCCACCGGCAAAGGCCAGGCCGAAGGCCAGCAGGCGCGGGTTGGGGCGGCGCGAGAACAGCACCAGCAGGCTGCCGATGGCGGTGGCCAGGCCGGCTGCGAGGGTGACCGCCAGTGCGATCCAGACATTTTCGGGGGGAATCTGCAGCATGTACCGACGCGGTCCTGGTCAACAGACAACCGCCCCGGATGAAGCCGGGGCGGGGGAGGGCGAGGCGGGCGTCGGCTGGCCTCGTCGGGGCGCGCGGGATCAGCCGCCGCGGCGCAGGCGCTCTTCGATGGCGAAGCACTGGTCCGGCTTCGGCTGCGGCGGGTTGAAGCTGACCGGCACCTGGATGGTGGCCGGCACCGCAGCGCCGTTGCGGGTAGCCGCCTTGAACTGCCAGCCCTGCACGGCGGTCCTGGCCAGTTCGTCCAGCTGCGGGTTGCCGGCACCGCTCAACAGCGCGATGTCGCTCGGCTTGCCGTCGGTACCGATGGTCACCTTGAAGGTGCTGGTGCCGCCTACGCCCATGCAGGCCAGTTCAAGCGGATACTGCGGCGGCGGCGTCTTCACTGCGGCCACTTCGGTCGGCGGCGGCGGTGGCGGTGCCGGCGGTTCGGACGCGCCACAACCGGCCACGCCGGCCGCAGCGATCAGGGACAGGCTCAGCAAACGTACGTTCATGGCAGTTGCTCCGTCAGGGCCGAAGTCTTCGCCGCGCAGATGAAATCGTTCTCGCTCAGGCCACCCACATCGTGGGTGGAGAAGCGCACGACCGCACGGTCGTAGTGCACGCCCAGGTCCGGATGATGGTCCTCGCGGTGGGCAACCCAGGCCAACGCATTCACGAAGGCCATGGTGGCGTAGTAATCCTTGAAGCGGAACGTGCGCGACAGGGCCTGGCCACCCTCGCTCAGCTCCCAGCCGGGAATCTGCGGCAACAGTTCGGCCAGGCGGGCTTCGCCAAGCTTGTGGTCGCTGCCTTTGCGTGGCACGCAACGGGCCTGGGCCAGTGGAATCAGGTCGGCCATGGGAATCTCCACCTCGTGTTGACTGAACAATGCGCCGGACGGTGTATAAACCGAATGAGCGGCTGACGCTTACTTGGCTAGAATAGCCTGATGATCCAGATCTCCGACACTGCCCAGACCCATTTCCGCAAGCTGATCGAACGCGAGGCCGTGCCCGGCATGGGCGTGCGCCTGAGTGCGGTCGACCCCGGCACCCCGCGCGCCGATGCCAGGCTGGAATTCGCCGAACCGACCGATCTGCTCGGCGATGAGTGGGCGGTGGACTGCGATGGTTTCACGCTCTATGTCGATGCCGGCAGCGTCGGCTGGCTCGATGGCGCCGAGATCGACATCGTTGCCGGCACCGCCGGTGCCCAGCAGCTGACCATCAAGGCGCCGCGCATCAAGGGGGAGGCGCCCGGTGATGCCGCCTCGCTGGTCGAGCGCGTGCACTGGGTGGTGGAGAACGAAGTCAATCCGCAGCTGGCCTCGCATGGCGGCAAGGTGGCCGTGCAGGAAGTCTCGTCCGATGGCGTGGTGCTGCTGCGCTTCGGCGGTGGCTGCCAGGGCTGCGGCATGGCCGACGTGACGCTCAAGCAGGGCATCGAAAAGACCCTGATGGGACGCGTGCCGGGCGTGACTGCCGTGCGCGACGCGACCGACCACGACAGCGGCCACGCGCCGTACATCCCGCGCGGCAACGTCGCCTGACCGCTGACGCGTGCCTCTGACCCGGGCCGAGCAACTCATCGATCTGCTGCTGGCGCGCCAGCAGCCCCGCGCCGTCCTCGAGAAGACTACGCGCCTGCCGTATGGCTGGGCGCTGTGGCTGCGCTCGATGGGGCCGTTGCCGCGCCCGTTCCATGCCCGCGACGTGATCGCCATCCTGCTGCCCCGCCCATTGCCCGGCCCGCCCGGACAGCTGCCGCAGCTGTCACCGTGGCAGGCACTGCGCCGTTTGTTCTGGCAGGACTGGGACGCTGCGCCGCGCGACCAGCGCTGGATGCGCTGGACCTCGGCACTGGCCAGTGCACTGCTGCACCTGCTGTTCTTCGTGTTGTTGCTTTGGGTGGCGGTGATCCGTACCACTGCGCCGGAAGAAGAGGGCGCCGAGGGCGAGCGGGTGCAGGTGGAGTTCGTCGGCCGTGCCACGCGGGAAGGCGGTGGCGATCAGCCGGGCGCCGAAGCGGCTGCGACCGCGGCGGCGGGTCGCGTTGCGCCGGGCCAGGAGGCGGGCGCTGCCACGGTCCCTGCGCCGCGTCCGGTGGCTGCCGAAGCCGCCGCCTCATCCCCGGCATCCGCGCCGACCGCCAGCGTTCCACCACCACCCGCCGAAGCCGAGCCGGCGCCGGTTGCCGCGCCGCCGCCTTCGCCCGTCCAGGCCACCGAAGTGGCGCAGGCCAGCACGGATTTCGTGGTGCCGCCGGTCAGTGTGCCGCGTACCGAAGTCAGCGTCGTACCGCGGGACAGCACACCCGCTGTGCGCGAGCGCAGCGTGCAGCCGGTGCAGGCGCCGCCGGCACCAAGCCAGGTGCGCATCCCGGAACTGGCCGTGCGCACGCCGCAGGTGCGTGACATCCAGGTGCGCGAACGCGAAGTCAGTACGGTCGATGCGCCGGACGTGCCACAACCGTTGCGTAGCGCGGAAATGCAGGTGCGCGTGCCGCAGCAGGACGTGCAGGTGCGCGAACGTGAAGTGCAGGCCGTGGTCGATCCGCAGGTGCGGATGGCGGCGGTGGCCGGGCGTGAGCCTGCCGTGCGCGTGCCCAGCGGCCGCGACGTGCAGGTGCGGGAACGTCAAGTGGCCTCCGCACCGGCGGTGGCACCCGCATCCTCCAGTGGCAGTGCCACGGCGACGCCTTCAGCTGTGGCCAATGGCAGCGCGGCGCAGGCGAGCAGCAGTACGCGTCCGTCAGCGTCCAGCAGTGCACCGGCGAACGCAGGAGCACGCCCAGCCCCCGATCCCGGCAACTGGGCGACGCCTGCCAAGGGCGATGACTGGGGGGCTTCCAGCCGCAACCGCGATGGCAGCAGCGACGGTGCCCGCCAGGCCAGCGCCGCTGGCAGGGGCAATGGCCTGTTCAATGCCGATGGCAGCGTGAGGGTGCCCGGCCAGGAAGGCGATGGCCATGCCGAGCGCGGTGCGCCCGGTGGCGCCAACGACAGCTGGAGCAAGGAGCGCATCGCGCAGTCCGGCACCTGGTTGAAGCGCCCGCCGTACGACTACACGCCGACCTCGTTCGACAAATACTGGGTGCCGCAGGAATCGTTGCTGGCCGAATGGGTCCGCAAGGGCGTCAAGGCGATGGAAATCCCATTGCCGGGCACCAACACGAAGATCTCCTGCGTCATTTCGATCCTGCAGGCCGGTGGCGGCTGTGGCCTGACCAACCCCAACATGCAGGACCAGCCGGCGGTGGCACGACCGCCGCCGGACATCCCGTTCAAGAAAGAGCTCCAGGAAGACAACGGGAGCCGCTAAGGGCTCCCGTTGTCCACGCATGTTTCCTTATCCCCGCGCCGTTGGCGCGCCCCCTTGAACAACAAGGGGGCTTTTCGATGGACCCATCGCGGGATGTGACGGCCATGCTGGCGCGCTTTGGTAGGTGCCAACCTTGGTTGGCACAGAAGCGCCGACCAAGGTCGGCCTCCACCAGGACGTGCGCCTACGCGCTCTGCGACAGGAACACCCAGAACGGTACGTTGCGGCCGAGCCAGTCGCGGCTGGCCTCGTCCATCACGTCCAGCAGGGTGTCGAAGTCCTTCTGTGCGCCGGCGCGCAGCGCATCCACGTCGGCCAGGAACAGCGCGTAGCCCTTGGCCTGCAGCCATTGCAGATCGCGCAGGTTGTCCGACAGCGCATCCCAGTTGCCGCCGAAGCCGGCCGGGAAATCCAGCTGCGCGGCCAGCCGGGCGAGCAGGGTGCGCTTGTCCGCCACGTTCTCCAGGTCGATGCGGATCACCTTCAGGCCGGCATCGCGCATCGCCGCGGCCAGTGCACTGATGTCGCCGCTGTCGATGGCGTAGACGCCGGCGTTGTTGATGTCATGCAGGCCGAGGCCGAAATCATCGTGGCTCATTGCTGTGCTCCCTGGGCCGGTACGGTGAAGCTGCGGAACGATGCGTAGTGGTCGTCGGTGTAGTACCACGCCTCCGGCGGATCGCCACCGGTGACGATGCGGCGCGTGCCGCGGGTGCGCGCACCGGGGGTGTCGACGGTGTATTCGCGGTAGTAGCCACGCGCGCGCTGCGGCAGTTGCTGCTCGCGATTGCCAAAGGTGCTGCCGTCCTGGCGATGCGGGAACGGGCCGCCGCGCTGGATCAGGGCGATGGTCGCGCGCGCTTCGGCAGGCAGGAACGCGGGAAGCCCGCTGTCCTTGCCGGGCGTTGCGGTGGCCGTGGCGGGTGCCGGCGCGGCCGGTGCTCCCTGCAGGCCGGGCGCGAACTGCGGTGCCGGCGGCCGCTGCAGGAAATGGTTGGCGACCAGGCCGAGCAGCAGCAGGGCGATGGCGGTGATCAGCAGCCGGGGGTTGCGCATGGGCAGGGCGGGCAAGGGCGATGCACGCACTGTAGCGCCTGCGTGCTGCACCGTGCATGAGGAGAGCATTGCGTCACTGCTGCGTAACAATTGCCGTCGTGCTCACTGGCAGGACGCAATTTCCTTTACATCCCCCTTGGTAATCTGGTGGTCTGTCCCCATCATTCACCGCGCACCGCCCGACACCGTCGGGTGCCCTCGCACTCAGGAGATGCATCATGGCCTACACCCTGCCCAAGCTGTCCTACGCCTACGACGCGCTGGAACCGCATATCGATGCGGCGACGATGGAGATCCATCACACCAAGCATCACCAGACCTACATCAACAACGTCAACGCGGCGCTGGAAGGCACCGAGTACGCTGACCTGCCGGTCGAAGAGCTGGTGAAGAAGCTCAAGTCGCTGCCGGAGAACCTGCAGGGCCCGGTGCGCAACAACGGTGGTGGCCACGCCAACCACTCGCTGTTCTGGACCGTGATGGCCCCGAATGCCGGCGGCAACCCGGTGGGCGACGTGGCCAAGGCCATCGACAAGGACCTGGGCGGCTTTGACAAGTTCAAGGACGCCTTCACCAAGGCAGCACTGACCCGTTTTGGCAGCGGCTGGGCGTGGCTGAGCGTGACCCCGGACAAGAAGGTCGTGGTCGAGAGCACCGGTAACCAGGACAGCCCGCTGATGGAAGGCAACACCCCCATCCTGGGCCTGGACGTGTGGGAACACGCGTACTACCTGAAGTACCAGAACCGCCGCCCGGAATACATCGGCGCGTTCTTCAACGTCATCGACTGGAACGAAGTCGAGCGCCGCTACCAGGAAGCGATCGCCTGATCGCGGTAACTGGATGAACGGAAAAGGCCGGGGGTGACCCCGGCCTTTTTTTTGCCAGCTTCCGGATGTCGGGCAGGACCTGGTGGGTGCCGACCTTGGTCGGCACGGGAGAGGGTGCGAGCGCAGTGGGAATGCGCCGACCAAGGTCGGCACCTGGGCCGAAGGCGGGGCTATTCGGCCGTGGGCGCATCGCCCTGCAGGCGCACCGTCGCCATCACGCCCAGGCGCAGGCCAGGCAGGTCGCCGTCGGCCGGCAGCAGGATGGGTTGCTGGCGGATGCCGCCGAAGTGCTTGACCTGGAACAGCACGTCCAGGCCATGGCCGCTGCTGCCACCACCACTGGCTGCAGGCGCTTCGGCGCGGCCGCCGGGATTACGCCGGGCCGGCTGGAAACCGGGGGTGCTGCGCACCAGTTCCACCGTGTTGGCCGAAAAATCGCCAGCAATCAGGCTGGGCATGCCTTCGGCGGTGGCGCCGATCCAGGTCATCAGGTCACTGGTCTGGTGCTGGCGGGCGGTGGCCTCGTCCGGGTCCGGGCGCAGCCGCGCCACATAGATGTTGACCAGCGCCTCGCCCAGCTTCAGCCGCATCATGCCGGCCGCGCTGAAGGTGCTGGGAGGATGCAGCAGGGTGACGCCATCCTCGCTGACCGGCAACCGGGTCAGCATGGCATTGCCATGCCGCAGCGGCTGGCTGGGCGGGTCGGCGGTAACGAAGTCGCAGCTGTAGCGCAGCCGGCTGGCCAGCCAGCAGGCCGGGTTGCGGCCTTGCTGCTGCAGCACCTGCTGCACCGAGATCACGTCCGGCTGCAGGTCGGTCAGCAGCTGCGCCACCTGCTCGCGGCGCTGCTTCCATTGCGTGTCATCGCGGCTGGGCAGTTCCAGCGCGGCCACGGTCAGTTGCCGGGGGGCGCCTTCACTGGCAGCGGCGCCCGGCGCCTGCGCCTGCAACGCCAGCAGCAGCACGAAACAGCTGAGCAGGAGACGGGCGTGGGCGAGGGGGCGCATAACGATAAGTTTACGCTTTTGTCGTGCAGGTGCCGTGACTTCCGGCGGGCCAGCACTGCCTGCCATGGATTGGCACCGTTGTCACGCAGCCCTGCAGCGTGCTTCGCAAGCCCCGCTTCCGGTAACCTTGCGGCTTTCGCTTTGCAGGAATGCCTTACAGGATGAGCCACGACGCAGTCGCCCCCATCGCCGGCCAAGGAAGGATGCCGCGCCAGATTCCCTACATCATCGGCAATGAGGCCTGCGAACGGTTCAGTTTCTACGGGATGCGCAACATCCTGGTGCAGTTCCTGATCACCTCGCTGCTGCTGCAGGAAATCACGGCGGAAGGCCGTGCCGGTGAAGCCAAGGACATCATGCACAGCTTCATGATCGGCGTGTATTTCTTCCCGCTGCTCGGTGGCTGGCTGGCCGACAGGTTCTTCGGCAAGTACCACACCATCCTCTGGTTCAGCCTGGTCTACTGCGCCGGCCACCTGTGCCTGGCGCTGTTCGAGAACAGCCGCGAGGGCTTCTTCCTCGGCCTGGGCCTGATCGCGCTCGGTGCCGGTGGCATCAAGCCGCTGGTGGCCTCGTTCATGGGTGACCAGTTCGACCAGAGCAACAAGCACCTGGCCAAGATCGTCTTCGACGCCTTCTACTGGATCATCAATTTCGGCTCGCTGTTCGCCTCGCTGCTGATCCCGCTGGTGCTGAAGAACTGGGGCCCGCAGTGGGCGTTCGGCATCCCGGGCATCCTGATGTTCATCGCCACCTTCGTGTTCTGGCTGGGCCGCAAGCGCTACGTGCTGGTGCCGCTGCCGCCGAAGGATCCGCATTCGTTCGCCAACGTGGTGCGCACGGCCTTGACCGCGCGCGTGGCCGGCCAGGGCCGTCCGGGCCTGGTGATCGCCGTGCTCGGGCTGGTGCTGGCGGCGGCCTCGTTCGGCCTGGTCGGTTCGCTGGGCATCGTGATCTGCCTGTGCCTGGCGCTGGTGGCCATCCTCGCCGGCATCGGCGGGGGCACCTGGCTGCAGCTGGACCGCGCGCGTGGCCAGCATCCGGCCGAAGCCGTGGAAGGCGTGCGCTCGGTGCTGCGCGTGCTGGTGATCTTCGCGCTGACCACGCCGTTCTTCTCGCTGTTCGACCAGAAGGCCTCGACCTGGGTCCTGCAGGGCCAGCAGATGCAGATGCCGAGCTGGTTCACCGCCTCGCAGATGCAGGCGTTGAACCCGCTGCTGGTGATGATCCTGATTCCGTTCAACAACCTGGTGCTGTACCCGGCCCTGCGCCGTTTTGGCTTCGAGCCGACCGCGCTGCGCCGCATGACCGCCGGTATCGCCTTCAGCGGCCTGGCCTGGATCGTCATCGGCGGCATCCAGGTGGTGATGGACGGTGGCAACGCCATGTCGATCTTCTGGCAGATCCTGCCGTATGCGCTGCTGACCTTCGGTGAGGTGCTGGTCTCGGCCACCGGCCTGGAGTTCGCCTACAGCCAGGCGCCGCAGGCGATGAAGGGCGTGGTGATGAGCTTCTGGAACCTGACCACCACCATCGGCAACCTGTGGGTGCTGCTGTCCAACGCGGCGGTGCGCAACGACACGGTGACCCACCAGATCGCCGGCACGGGCCTGAGTGAGGCGGCGTTCCTGATGTTCTTCTTCGCCGGCTTCGCCTTCGTCGCGGCGTTGGCTTTCGGTTGGTATGCGAAACGCTATCGTATGGTCGACAACTACCGTAGCGCCTGAGCCTGACATGACCCCCGTCAATCTGCTGTTGATCGCCATCACCGCCATCCTGTCGTGGATGGCGTTCAACAACCGCAAGCTGGCCGACCGCCTGATCCTGTGGCCGCCGGCCATCGACCGTCACCGCCAGTACGACCGGCTGGTGACCTATGGCTTCATCCACGCCGACTGGTCGCACCTGATCTTCAACATGATCACCCTGTTCTTCTTCGGGGGATTCATTGAAAGCGTGATGGTGCAGCTGACCGGCAGCTACCTGACCTACCCGGCGTTCTACATCGGCGCGCTGCTGGTCTCGATCCTGCCCAGCTACCTGAAGAACCAGAAGAACCCGAACTACCTCAGCCTCGGCGCGTCCGGTGCGGTGTCGGCGGTGCTGTTCGCCTTCATCCTGATCAAGCCGTGGTCGATCATCCTGGTGTTCTTCATCCCGGCACCGGCAATCATCTATGCCGCGTTCTACGTCGGCTACAGCATCTGGATGGACAAGCGCGGCGGCGACCGCATCAACCACAGCGCGCACCTGGCAGGTGCGGCGTTCGGTGTGATCTTCATGCTGGCCATGCAGCCGAGCATCTTCAACCACTTCCTGCGCGAACTCTCCAACCCGACCTTCCGCCTCGGCGGCGGCTGATGCGGGGATCGGGGCGGATCGGGTGCGATCCGCCCCGGCCGGGTCAGGCCGCGGTCTGCTGGCCGTAGGTATCCAGCAGGCGGGCGAACACTTCCTCGCCGATGCGCTGGAAATCCTGATCCTCGGTCTGCCCTTCCACCGCCAGTTGCAGCAGGCCCTCCAGCAGGGCGCGGTCGGTATCGGAATGGGAATTGCTGGCGTGCATGGGAGCCTCCACGGTGGTGCGCATGGTCAACGGTCGCAAGGGTCGTGCCAGCCTGGCCGTACCCCTCCATAGGCGATAGCGGCCGGCCCGCCTCCAGCTTGAGGGGCGAAAACTGACGTGAATGGACTGGACTTGCCCCTGTTCAGGCTTCACGCGATCATGGCGCCCGGCTGCGCACCATCCACGCAGTCGCCGCAGGAGAACGTTCCATGGCTTCGGTCACGCCCCCCGGTCTGGCCTATGAGGTCGAACACGACCTGGCCAACCACCGCTTCACCGCCCGTGTACGAGGACAGCTGGCGGTGCTGGACTACCAGATCAAACGCAGGCGCATGGTCATCACCCACACCGAGGTGCCCGAGCCGATTGCCGGCCGTGGCATTGCCGGTGAACTGACCCGCGTGGCACTGCGTTTCGCCCGCGAACAGAAGTACAAGGTGGTGCCGGCATGTTCCTATGCAGAGGCCTTCCTGCAGCGGCACGAGGAGTACCACGACCTGCTCGTTGGCTGAATGCCAGCGGGCCACGCTTCAGCCATGGCAGGCGATGATGTACAAACATGAACAGGGGATCCCGATGAAGACTGGAAACAACCGGCCACTGCACGGCAGCGTGCTGGCCGGCGTGGTGGGCGTGCTGTTGCTGGCCGGTTGCCAGCGTGAAAGCGAGCCGGCGCCGGCGACTGACGCGGCGCCCGCCGCCGAGGCGACGGCGGCAGGCGAAACGCCGGCCACGGAAGCGCCGCTGGACCTGCGCGACGTGATCGAGAACAACGAGCGCGAAGTGGTGGGCATCAGCTACCCGGCCGGCATTGACCGTTATCCGGGCCTGGCCCGCGCGCTGCAGAGCTATGCCTCGAGTGCGCGCAGTGACCTGCAGCAGGCGCTGGACGGGCTTGGCAACGACAAGCCGACCATGCCCTACGAGCTGTCGCTGAGCTTCGAGAAGCTGCTGGAAACGCCGCAGCTGGTGGTGGTCAGTGCCGATGGCAGCCGCTACACCGGTGGCGCCCACGGCGAACCGCTGGTGGCCCGCTTCGTCTGGCTGCCGCAGCATCAGCAGATGCTCAGCGCCGACAAGCTGGTGGCCGACGCCAAGGGCTGGAAGGCGATCAGCGATTTTGTCGCCGACCAGCTGCGCGAACGCGTGGCCACGCGGTTCAGCGGCGAGGACATGGACCCGGCCCAGCTGCAGGAATCGCTGCGCAATGCATCGCGCATGATCGCCGACGGTACCGGCCCGCAGGCCGACAATTTCAGCCAGTTCCAGCCGCTGACCGACGACAAGGGGCAGATCACCGCGCTGCGCTTTGTTTTCCCGCCGTACCAGGTGGGTCCATACTCGGACGGTACCCAGACCGCCGATGTTCCGGCGGCGGTGCTGTTGCCGCACGTGGCCAAGGACTACGTGGAGCTGTTCGCACGCGGTTGACCGCAGTCGAGGAGGTGGCGTGGATACAGGGTTGCAGGAGCGGGTCGCCGGCCTGCTCCACGAAGCCGGGGTCCGCATCGGCGGCACCCAGCCACAGGACATCCAGGTGCATGACCCGCGCTTCTTCGCGCGGGTCATGGGCCATGGCTCGCTCGGCCTCGGCGAGAGCTACATGGAAGGTTGGTGGGATGCCAACGTCCTGGATGAATTCCTCGTCCACCTGATGCAGGCGCACCTGGATGAGCGGGTGCACGGCTGGCGCGAAGTGGCCGATGCGCTGAAGGCGCGTCTGTTCAACCTGCAGGCCGGGCAGGGGAGTTACGAGGTCGGCCGCCGCCACTACGACCTCGGCAACGATCTCTACCAGGCCATGCTCGGCCAGCGCCTGGTCTACAGCTGCGGCTATTGGCGCAATGCCGATGACCTCGATGCCGCACAGGAAGCCAAGCTCGACCTTGTCTGCCGCAAGCTGGGCCTGCGCCCGGGCCAGCGTGTGCTGGACATCGGTTGCGGTTGGGGCGAGGCCCTGAAGTTCGCCGCCGAGCGCTACGGCGTCAGCGGCGTCGGCGTGACGATTTCACAGGAGCAGGCCGAGTTCGCGCGCGAACTGTGCGCCGGCCTGCCGATCGAGATCCGCCTTCAGGACTACCGTGAACTGGACGAACCGTTCGATGCGATCTTCTCGATCGGCATGTTCGAGCACGTCGGCGACAAGAACTACGCCAGCTTCTTCGAGGTGGCCAGACGCTGCCTGTCGCCGCGTGGCCTGCTGCTGTTGCACAGCATCGGCACCAACATCTCCCGGCATCGCACCGATCCGTGGATCGCGCGCTACATCTTCCCCAACTCGATGCTGCCGTCGGCGGTGCAGATCACCCGAGCGTTCGAAGGCCGTTTCGTGCTGGAGGACTGGCACAACTTCGGCACCGATTACGACCTGACCCTGCAGGCCTGGCGACGCAACGTGGAAGCGGCGTGGCCGCAGCTGGACGCGCGCTACGACGAGCATTTCCGCCGCATGTGGCGCTTCTACCTGGCCGGGTCGATGGCCACCTTCCGCTGCCGCCATGCGCAGTTGTGGCAGCTGGTGCTGTCGCCGGAGGGCGTGCCGGGCGGGTACGTGGCGCCGCGCTGATCTGGATGACCCAACAAAAAAACCGCCCGGTCGCCCGGGCGGTTTTCGTTTCACGCTACCGCGCTGGCGATCAGTTGCCGGCGCCGGTCAGGCCACGCTTTTCCAGCAGCGGTTCGATCTGCGGCTCGTGGCCGGCGAAATCGCGGAACAGCTGCATCGCGTCGACGCTGCCGCCCTTGGACAGCAGGGTGGCGCGGAAGTGGTCGCCGTTCTTGCGGCTCAGGCCGCCGTTGTCCTTGAACCACTTCTGGGTGTTGGCGTCGAGCACTTCCGACCAGATGTAGGCGTAATAGCCGGCCGAGTAGCCGCCCATGATGTGGCTGAAGTACGGGGTCTTGTAGCGCGGCGGGACCGGCGCGTAGTAGATGCCGTCCTTTTCCAGCGCGGCGCGCTCGAAGGCCATCACGTCCTTGGCTGCCGGCACCTGGTCGGCGCCGATCTGGTGCCAGCGCTGGTCCAGCATCGCCGCACCCAGGTACTCGGTGGTGGCAAAGCCCTGGTTGAACTTGGCCGCGGCCAGCACCTTGTCCAGCAGCGCCTGCGGCATCGCCGAACCATTCTGGTAGTGCTTGGCGTAGTTCTTCAGGATGACCGGGTTGTCCGCCCACATCTCGTTGACCTGCGAGGGGAACTCGACGAAGTCACGCGGCACCGAGGTGCCCGAGAAGTACGGGTACTTCACGTTGGAGAACATGCCGTGCAGGGCATGGCCGAACTCGTGGAAGGTGGTGTTCACCTCATCCCAGGTCAGCAGGGTCGGCTGGCCGGCTGGCGGCTTCGGGATGTTCAGGTGGTTGGCGACCACCGGCTTGAAGCCGGTCAGCTTGGACTGCGAGACGTAGGAGTTCATCCACGCACCGCCGCGCTTGGAGGCGCGTGCATACGGGTCGAAGATGAAGATCGCCAGCTGGCTGCCGTCGGCGTCGAACACGTCGTAGACGGTGACGTCATCGTGGTAGACCGGCAGGTCGGTGCGCTGCTTGAAGGTCAGGCCGAATTCCTGGCCGGCGGCGTAGAACACGCCGTTCTCCAGCACGTTCTTCATCTCGAAGTACGGCTTCAGCTGCGACTCGTCGAAGTTGTACTTGGCCTGGCGCACCTTCTCGCTGTAGAAGGCCCAGTCCCACGGTTCCAGCTTGAACGTCGGCTTGCCAGCGGCCTTCTGTTCCTGGTCGATCATCGCCTGCAGGTCGGCGGCTTCGCGCTTGGCGTTGGCCACCGCGGCCGGAGCCAGCTTGCCCAGCATCGCGTTGACTGCTTCGGGGGTCTTGGCGGTCTGGTTGGTCAGGTTGTAGGCGGCGAAGTTCGGGAAGCCCATCAGCTTGGCCTTGTCGGCACGCAGCTGCATGATGCGCGAGACCAGCGCGGTGTTGTCGAACTCACCGCCGCGGCTGCCGCGGGTGGTCGAGGCTTCGTAGATCTTCTGGCGCAGGGCGCGGTTGGCCAGGTTGGTCAGCGGCGGCTGGCCGGTGGTGTTGAGCAGGGTGATCACGTACTTGCCTTCCAGGCCACGGGCCTTGGCGGCTTCGGCGGCGGCGGCGATCTGCTCCCTGGACAGGCCGTCCAGCTCCTTGACGTCGTCGACGGTGATCGCCGAAGCGTTCACTTCCGACTGTACGTTCTGGCTGAACTTGGTGCCCAGGTTGGCCAGCTCGGCATTCATGGCCTTCAGCGTGGCCTTGTCGGCCTCGGACAGCTTGGCGCCGGCGCGCACGTAGTTGTCGTAGTACTTCTCGACCAGGCGCACGCCTTCGGCGTCCAGGCCCAGCTGGCTGCGGGTGTCGTACAGCGCCTGGATGCGGGCGAACAGCTTGCCGTTCAGCGCGATCGCATCGCTGTGCGCGGCAAACTTCGCCGAGTAATCGGCCTGCAGCTTCTTGCGGGTGTCGTTGGTGTCGGCGCCGACCAGGCTGAAGAACACGGTGGTCGCACGGTCGAGGATGTCACCGCTCTTTTCCAGGGCGATGATGGTGTTGTCGAAGGTCGGCTTGGCCTTGTTGTTGGCGATGGCCTCCACTTCCTTCAGCTGCTGCGCCATGCCGGCGTCGAAGGCCGGGGCGAAGTCGCTGTCCTTGATCTTGTCGAACTGCGGGAAGTGCAGCGGCAGCGGGCTTTCGGCGAAGAACGGGTTGGCCTGCTGGGCGGTAGTGCTGGCGGCCGGGGTGGCGGCGCCGGCCGAGTAGGCGGGCAGGGCAAGGCCGAGGGTCATGGCCACGGCAAGGGCAAGGCGAGTGGTCAAGGTAGAAGCTCCGGTAAGGCAAACAAGGGCCCGAGGGTAACCCGGCCGGCGTCGCCTGCACTTGTGTCAAAAGGCATGTTGCCGGGGCCGGGCCCGGATACCATGCATTCACCGCCCACGGCCCGCTGCCATGACCACCGCCTACGATTTCAGCTTCCGAGACCTTGACGGCCAGCCTCAGGCGCTGGCCCGGTACCAGGGCCAGCCGTTGCTGCTGGTGAACGTCGCCAGCCGTTGTGGCTTCACCCCGCAATACACCGGTCTGGAGCAGCTGTGGCAGGAGTACCGCGAACGCGGCCTGGTGGTGATCGGCTTCCCGTGCAACCAGTTCGGTGCGCAGGAGCCCGGCGACGCCGCGCAGATCCGTCAGTTCTGTTCGCTGGACTATCCGGTCAGCTTCCCGTTGTCGGAGAAGATCGAGGTCAACGGCGAAGGTGCCGACCCGCTGTGGGCATGGCTCGCGCGCGAGAAGCGTGGCCTGCTCGGAAGCGCCCGCATCAAATGGAACTTCAGCAAATTCCTGGTTGACCGCCAGGGGCGGGTGGTGTCGCGTCATGCGCCGACCACCAGGCCGGAGCAGCTGCGCGGCGAGATCGAAGCGCTGCTGTGAGATGAACCCAAAAAGGGGACGGAGGGGATTAAGTCGTTTGTGCACAAACGACTTAATCCCCTCCGTCCCCTTTTTGCTTATTTCTCGACGAACGCGCGCTCGAACACGTAGTGGCCCGGCTGGCCGATGCGCGGCGAGACCTGGAAACCACGGGCATCGAGCACGCTGCGCAGGTCCGCCAGCATCTGCGGGCTGCCGCAGATCATCGCGCGGTCGTTCTCCGGGCTCAGTTCCGGCAGGCCGAGCGTGCGCTGCATCTCGCCGCTTTCCATCAGCGAGGTCAGGCGGCCCTGGTTGGCGAACGGTTCGCGGGTAACGGCCGGGTAGTACAGCAGCTTGTCGCCGATCATCTCGCCGAGGAACTCGTGCTCGCGCAGTTCCTTCTCGAAGTAGTCGCGGTAGGCCAGGTCCTTTTCGTAGCGCACGCCGTGGCAGAGGATCACCTTCTCGAAGCGCTCGTAGGTTTCCGGGTCCTTGATCACCGACAGCCACGGCGCCAGGCCGGTACCGGTGCCCAGCAGGTACAGGTTCCTGCCGGGGTGCAGGTCGCTGATCAGCAGGGTACCGGTGGGCTTCTTGCCGACCAGCACCTTGTCACCCGGCTTGATGTGCTGCAGGCGCGAGGTCAGCGGGCCGTCCTGCACCTTGATGCTGAAGAACTCCAGCTGTTCTTCCCAATTGGCGCTGGCGATCGAATAGGCGCGCAACAGCGGCCGCGCCTCGGTTTCCAGGCCGATCATCACGAACTGGCCGTTCTCGAAGCGGAAACCGCTGTCGCGGGTAAGGGTGAAGCTGAAGTAGGCATCGGTCCAGTGACGGACCTCAAGCACCGTTTCGGCGCCAAAAGCGGAGGACATGAGCGTATCTATCGTAAGTCGTCGGGGGAATTCTATCTCAAATGAGACAAGTTCTCATTGGGCGGAACGAGAGGCGTTCTCAGCGGTAACCCGCCGCCTGCAGCTCGAACAGCTCGGCATAGCGGCCGCCCTGTGCCATCAGCTGTGCGTGGGTGCCGCTGGCCTCGATCCGGCCATCGGCCAGCACCAGGATGCGGTCGGCCATGCGTACCGAGGAAAAGCGGTGGGAAATCAGCACTGCGGTGCGATTATCCGCCAGTTCCCTGAACCGCTGGAACACCTCGAACTCGCTGCGCGCATCCAGCGCTGCAGTTGGCTCATCCAGGATCATCACCTGCGCATTGCGCATCCATGCGCGGGCGATGGCGATCTTCTGCCATTGGCCACCGGACAGGTCCACGCCCTGCTTGAAGCGGCGGCCGATCAGCTGGTCGTAGCCGCCGGGCAGGTCGTCGATCACCTCCTCGGCCATGCCCCGGCGCGCGGCGTCGGCGATGCGTGCCTGGTCGTCCATCGCCTCGACCTGGCCAACGCCGATGTTCTCGCCGGCGCTGAGGTTGTAGCGCACGAAGTCCTGGAAGATCACCCCGAGGTTGGCGCGCAGGTCGTCCAGGTCGTAGTCGCGCAGGTCGCGGTCATCGAGCAGGATGCGGCCCTCGTCCGGCTCGTACAGCCGCGCCAGCAGCTTCACCAGCGTGGTCTTGCCGGCGCCGTTCTCCCCGACCAGCGCCAGCACTTCGCCGGCCCGCAGCTGGAAATCGAGGTGGCGCACGGCCCATTGCTCGGCATCCGGGTAGCGGAAGCCGACGTTCTCGAACACGAAGCCCTGGCGGATTGGCTGGGGTACGCGCACGGCGCCTTCGCGCGAGTGGATTTCCGGTTGGATCTGGAAGAACGAGAACAGGTCATCCAGGTACAGCGCTTGGCTGGCCACCTGCGAGAACCCGATCAGCAGGCCCTCCAGCAGCTGGCGCAGGCGCAGGAAACTGCCGGCGAGAAAGGTCAGGTCGCCGATCGAGAAGTCGCCGCGCACCGTGCGCCACGCGATATAGGCGTAGGCGGTGTAGTAACCCAGCGTACCGAGTGCGGCCAGCAGCGTGCCCCAGAGCGCGCGGCGCCGGGCCAGGGCACGGTTGGCCTGGAACAGAGCCACCGACAAGCGTCGGTAGCGTTCCACCAGGAAACGGTGCAGGTTGTAGATCTTCACTTCCTTGGCCGTTTCCACGCTGGCACCAAGCTGGCGCAGGTAATCGAGCTGGCGTCGCTCGGGCGTCCACTGGAAGTTGAGGCTGTAACCGGCCGCGTTGAAGTGCGATTCGCCGATGAAGGCCGGCACCAGGGCCAGCGCCAGCAGCAGGATCAGCCACGGTGCGTAGACCAGCAGGCCGATGGCGAGGCTGGCCACGGTGATCGCGTCCTGCACCTGGCCGAACAGCTGGCTCATCAGGTTCATCCGGCCCATGGTCTGGCGCCGCGCACGGTCCAGCTTGTCCTGCAGGTCCGGGTCTTCGAAATCCTCCAGGTCCAGCGTGGCGGCATGTTCCATCAGCCGGATGCTGGTGGCATTGGCGAACAGCTCCGAGAGCAGGGCATCGGCATAGCTGACCAGCCGGCCAAGCAGGTCCGAGGCGATGGCCAGGCCGAACTCCAGCGCCAGCAGGCCCAGCAGCGGATTGAGCAGGCCACTGGCCAGCGCCTCGCCCAGCGGCGGGAAGCCGGCATCGTGCTGGCTCAGGTGCAGAGCGCTGTCGATGATCAGCTTGCCGACGTACAGCATCGCCACCGGCAGCAGTGCGCGGATCAGGCGCAGCCCGAGGCTGGCCAGGGTCAGGACAGGACTGGTCTGCCACACCATGCGCAGGAACGGTGGCAGGTTGCGCATCGCCCTGAAGCGCTGGCGCAGGCTCGGTTTCTTTGCGGCGGCAGCGCCAGCGGTGGAGGGAGCAGGCATGCGCGTATTGTGCGCGCCCGATGCGTGCAGGTGGGGTCAGTGCAGCCGTGTGGCCGCCGGGGTCGGATCCCTTTGCTGTGCAAAGGGCTCTGACCCCATCGGCCCGAATCGGGTCAGAGCCCTTCGCAATGCGAAGGGATCCGACCCAACCACATCCACGCATGGCGTGGATCTACCGTGCCGACCAAGGTCGACACCTACCAGCAGCTGCAGGAACCTGACCCACCGGGCTGGCCTCTTTTACGGCAGCGGCGGCAGCAGCCCGGCGCCCAGCCGGTTCCAGGCATTGATCACCGCAATGCCCATGCTCAGGTCACTGATGCCCTTCTCATCGAAGTGCGGCGCCAGTGCATCGAACGCCGCCTGCGACGGTGCGCCGTCGGTCAGCCGGGTCAGTGCCTCGGCCCAGCCCAGCGCCGCACGCTCGCGGGCATCGAAGAAGCGGCTCTCGTGCCAGGCAGGCAGGGTGTCCAGCTTGCGCGGCTCGATGCCGCCCTTGCGCAGCGCGGTGCCATGCATGTCCATGCAGTAGCCGCAGCCGTTGAGCTGCGATACGCGCAGGAACAGCAGTTCCATCAGGGTCGGATCAATCGAGCTGTCATGCACGGCCTTGCTGGTGGCCAGCAGGCCCTTGAAGGCCTCGGCGGCGAGGCGGGTATAGGGAACGCGGGGAGAGGCGTGGTCGGACATTTTCGGCTCCACGGCGGCCACGATGGCCGCCTTTCACTACCAGGACGCCGCACCGCTTGCGTTCGTGACAACGCCCGGCAGCTTTTCCGGATTCAACACGCTGTACACATTGGCAATGCGGCCATCGACCACCTCGATGGTGGTGATCGAATGCAGGCGATCGCCGATGAAGCGCAGGATCGCCGGTTCGCCGTTGGCGTAGCCCAGCCGCGCCGGATGCACCGCACCGCGGCGGGCGATGGCCCAGAACAGGCGGCCAATGCGTTCGGCGCCCAGCAGGGGCCGCACAGCCGCAGTGACCACGCCGCCGCCGTCGGAAACCAGTACCGCGTTGGCGTGCAGCAGGGCCTGGATCGCCTCGCTGTCGCCGCGCTGGGAGGCGTCCATGAAGCGCGCCAGCAGATGCCGGTGCTGGCTGGCATCGGCATTGAAGCGTGGCCGTCCGGCCTGCAGGCGCTGCCGGGCGCGGTGCACCAGCTGCCGGCAGTTGGCCTCGCTGTGGCCGATCAGCTCGGCGATCTCGCGGTAATCGTGGTCGAAGGCCTCCTTCAACAGGAAGGCGGCGCGCTCCTCGGGGCCGAGCTGTTCGAGCAGGGTCAGGAAGGCGACCGATATGTCGTCGGCCAGCGCATGCAGCTGCGCCGGGCCGGGCGCCGGGTCGGGCTCCAGGGTGACCGCCAGCGGCTCGGCCAGCCACGGGCCCACGTAATGCACGCGCTCGCGCTTGGCCGCGCGCAGCCGGTCCAGGCCGAGCCGGGTGGTGGTGGTGACCAGCCAGGCCTCGGCGTCGCGGACGCTGTCCGGGTCGGCCCCGGACCAGCGCAGCCAGGCATCCTGGACCACGTCTTCGGCGTCGGCGCGGCTGCCGAGCAGGCGGTAGGCCAGGGCCATCAGGCGCGGGCGGTGGGTCTGGAAAGCGGTTTCGGCGTTCATGTGGGCAAGGACGCCGCAGTGGCGCGTGGCGTGACAGGGGAGGCGGGGTCAGATCCCTTTCCCTGGGAAAGGGATCTGACCCCTGACTCTACCCCCGACTCTACCTGCGGCCGGGGGCGGGGGGCCGGGGCTGCCGCCCCATCTCCCTCCCGCGTTGGCACCTCACCCCCCCCCTGACTCTACCCCCGACTCTACCTGCGGCCGGGGGAGGGGGTAAAATGGGCGGATTACCCCCGCCAGCCTCGAGCAAGCGAGCAAGCCGTGACATCGATCAAGCAGGAAGACCTCATCCAGTCCATCGCCGACGCGCTGCAGTACATCTCGTACTACCACCCGGTCGACTACATCAAGAACCTTGCCGCCGCCTACGAGCGCGAGGAGTCGCCGGCTGCGAAGGAGGCGATGGCCCAGATCCTGATCAATTCGCGGATGTGCGCCGAAGGCCACCGTCCGATCTGCCAGGACACCGGCATCGTCACCGTGTTCCTGGAAATCGGCATGGACGTGCGCTGGGACGACGCCACCATGGGCGTGGAAGACATGGCCAATGAAGGCGTGCGCCGCGCCTACATGCACCCGGACAACAAACTGCGCGCCTCGGTGCTGGCGGATCCGGCCGGCAAGCGCATCAACACCAGGGACAACACCCCGGGCGTGGTCAACGTGAAGGTGGTCCCGGGCAACACGGTCGATGTGATCGTGGCCGCCAAGGGCGGTGGTTCGGAAGCCAAGACCAAGTTCGCCATGCTCAACCCGTCCGATTCCATCGTCGACTGGGTGCTGAAGACCGTGCCGACCATGGGCGCCGGCTGGTGCCCGCCGGGCATGCTCGGCATCGGCATCGGCGGCACTGCTGAAAAGGCGATGCTGCTGGCCAAGGAAGCGCTGATGGAGCCGATCGACATCACCGAGCTGCAGGCCCGTGGTGCGTCCAACCGCATTGAAGAGCTGCGCCTGGAGCTGTACGAGAAGGTCAATGCGCTGGGCATCGGTGCACAGGGCCTGGGTGGCCTGACCACCGTGCTCGACATCAAGATCAACGACTACCCGACCCATGCGGCCAACCTGCCGGTGGCGATGATCCCGAACTGTGCGGCCACCCGCCATGCGCACTTCACCCTGGACGGCAGTGGCCCGGTGATGCTGGATCCGCCGTCGCTGGAAGACTGGCCGAAGCTGACCTACGACGCGTCCAAGGGCACCCGCGTGGACCTGGACACGATCACGCCGGAAGACGTGGCCAGCTGGAAGCCGGGCCAGACCCTGCTGCTCAACGGCAAGTTGCTGACCGGCCGCGACGCTGCGCACAAGCGCATGGTCGACATGCTCAACAAGGGTGAGGAACTGCCGGTCGACCTGAAGGGCCGCTTCATCTACTACGTCGGCCCGGTCGATCCGGTGCGTGACGAAGTGGTGGGCCCGGCCGGCCCGACCACCGCGACCCGCATGGACAAGTTCACCCGCCAGGTGCTGGAGCAGACCGGCCTGCTGGGCATGGTCGGCAAGGCCGAGCGTGGCCCGGCGGCGATCGAAGCGATTCGTGACAACAAGTCGGCCTACCTGATGGCGGTTGGTGGTTCGGCCTACCTGGTGTCCAAGGCGATCAAGGCGGCCAAGGTGGTGGGCTTCGCCGACCTGGGCATGGAAGCGATCTACGAGTTCACCGTGCAGGACATGCCGGTGACCGTGGCGGTCGACTCCACCGGCGAGTCGGTGCACAAGACCGGCCCGCGTGAGTGGCAGGCCCGCATCGGAAAGATTCCGGTGGTCGTGGAGTAATTCCGGTCGCTTCGATCCAGGCAACGGCGCCCGCGTGGCGCCGTTGTCTTAAGGGAATGGGGTTGGCGATCGCGCAGCATCGCTCTGCTAGGCTTGGCACCACCTCGCACAGGATGTGTCCATGGCCCTGCATCGAACCCTCGCGCTCGCGTCCCTGCTGAGCCTGGCTGGCTGCAGCACGACCTCCTCCTGGGAGGGTGCGGATTTCTCCGCATCCGCGCAGTGTCGCATGCAGTGCCAGGCCAGCCACCGCAGTTGCATGGCGCAGGGTAGTACCGGCAACAGCGCCTTCAGTTGCGAGCAGCAGGTGGTGCCAGCGCCGGACAAGCGCTGCAAGGACGTCGCCAACCCTGAGCTGCGCCGCGCCTGCGAACTCAAGGCGCATGACTGCACGCTGCGCGCGCCGATGATGTCCTGTGGCGAACGCCGCGATACCTGCATGAGCAGCTGCGGCTGAGCGGCTGCCATCGGCGAGGCGCATAATCGGCCGGTCCACCCGCACAGGATCCGCCGCATGAGTACCACGCTGTATGGTTCGACCAGCACTGCCGCCCTGGTGGTGCACTGGCTGCTGATCGAGCTCGGCATCGAGCACGAACTGGTGCTGCTGGATTTCGACGCGCGCGAGCACAAGTCGGCGGAGTACCTGGCGCTGAATCCCGCCGGCGTGGTGCCGACGCTGATGATCGATGGGGTGGTACTGACCGAAGCGGCGGCGATCGCACTGTACCTGGCCGACCGCCATCCGGAGGCCGGTCTGTTGCCGGCCCTGGGTTCGCCGCAGCGGGGTGACGCCTACCGCTGGATGTTCTGGTGTGCCAATACGCTGCAGCCGGCCTATCGTGCCTGGTTCTATCCGCACGAAGTGGCGGGCGAGGCAAACGTCGAGGCCAGTCGCGGGATGGCACGCCAGCGCCTGGAAAACGCATGGCAGCGGCTGGCCATGCACCTGCAGGCGCACGGGCCGTATCTGCTGGGTGCAACCCCCTGCGTGGTCGATTACATGCTGGTGATGCTGATGCGCTGGTCGCGCAACATGCCCAAGCCCAGCGACACCTGGCCGGCGCTCGAGGCGCACGCGTCAACGATGAAGGCGCGCCCCGCATTCGCCGAGGTATGCCGCCGCGAAGGCATCACCGACTGGCTGTAGCCAAGAAGGGGACGGAGGGGTTACAGGATCTCCAGCACCGTTTCCGGTGGGCGGCACAGCCGCGTGCCTTTGGCCGTGCGTACGACGGGGCGGTTGATCAGGCGCGGGTGTTCGGCCATGGCTGCCAGCAGCGTGGCCTCGTCCGCATCTTCCAGGCCCAGTTCGGTGAACTGGGCTTCCTTGCTGCGCACCAGCGCCTGCGCGTCCAGCCCGGATTCGGCCAGCACCTGGCGCAGCGCGGCCAGGTCGGGTGGGTTGCCCAGGTACTCGATCACCACCGGATCGAAGCCCGCATCGCGGATCAGCTTCAGTGCGCCTCGCGAGTTGCTGCAGGCTGGGTTGTGCCAGATCGTCACGTCCATCAGAACCACTCCAGCAGCGACACGCCCACGCCCACATAGGTGGCCTTGTGGTTGTAGTCGATCAGGCTCTCGCCATAGCCGTCGAAGACCTGCACATGGCCACGCAGCAGGTTGCTGATCGGGAAGCCGTAGTCCAGTTGCAGTGCACCGTGGGAGCGGCTGCCGGTGCGCAGCGAATGGCGCGCCATCAGCGAGACCTCATGCCCATTGCGGTTCCAGATCAGGGTCGCGTCACCACGACCCATGTAATCCTCGATGTCCGGATTGTTGTCTTCGCTGCGGCTTTCCGGGATGCGGTACCACGGGCGCAGGACAAGCGCCCAGTTCTCGCGGTCCAGGCCGATGTTGAGCATGACCCGGTTCCAGCTACGCGAGAGCGGATCGGCCCGTCCATTGGACTGATGGTTGAGGCTGATGCCGGTCATGCGCCCGCGCCAGCCACCGATCGAGTAGCCGTTGCGGAACACCATCATCACTTCCGGCTCGTAATTGGTTTCGCGGAACGGGCGCGAATCCTCGCTGTTGTAGGCCTGCCAGCGCGAGCTCTGGGTATAACCGGCCCAGATGTCGCCGTTGTCGCCGAACAGGTTCTCGGCGATCTTGGTCTTGAAGCTGATCTGGAACTTCAGCTCTGCACTGTCCAGCACCTGCGGCGTGGTGACCGTGTTGGCCGGGTTCGGCGAATGCGGCGTGGTGTTGCGGTCGCTGGTCCAGAACGCGGGCAGCAGGTACACCGGCTTGTAGGCGCGCAGCTGGAACGGCCCCAGCTTGGAGTCCTCGGCCAGCTCCCAGCGGCTGTCCAGCAGCGAACCGCGGCCGGCGTTGGCCAGCGCGCTGTCCGGCGTCGCCGGGCGGAACAGGTCGCTGACCCGCTCGCGCAGTTTTTCCTCGCCCTGGCTCACGCGCGCGGTCTGTCGCTCTTCGCGGCGGGCCTGCGCCGCCGCTTCGGCAGCGGCATCGGCGGCGGCGGTAGCCTCCGGGGTGCGCCCGAACAAGCGGTCATAGCAGGCCAGGCGGGCCGCGTCGGTGGTGATCGCCGCGCAGGCGGCCGGCGATGTGTCGGCGCTGGCCGCGAACTCCTGCGCAGCCAGCGGTGCACTGGCCAGGGCAAGCGCCAGCGGCGCCAGGCGGGGAAACAGCGTGGGGAGGGTCATTGCAGCAGGCCCTTCGGTGGGTACGGGAATCGCACAGTGTGGCGGCTGTACCGGGTCGCGGCCAGCCCCATGGTTTATGCACGGCCACAGCGTGCGCGTGGTGTGAAGGCCCGGTAGCTCAGAAGAACCAGGCGAACGCGAACAGGCCCAGCATCGCGATCACCACCGCCAGTTTCAGTGCCAGGCCCAGCAGGATGCCGAGCCAGGTGGCCAGGCCGACCTTGGTCGAGCGGCCGAGTTCGCGGGTATGCCAGTACTCACCGAGCAGCGCGCCGATCAGTGGTCCCGCAAACAGGCCGATGGGCATGAAGAACAGGCCGACGATGCTGCCGGCAAAGGTGCCCCACAGGGCCTTGCGGCTGGCGCCGACGCGCTGCGCTCCGACCACGGTCGCCAGCACGTCGGCCAGCAGTGAAAGCAGGGTCAGTACGCCAAGTGCGACGAGGGTGGGCCAGCCGACATGGGCGAAGCCGTCGGCCCAGGCGGCCAGCAGCAGTCCGATGAACACCAGCGGGATGCCCGGAAGGGCCGGCAGGACGATGCCGGCGATGCCGATCAGGACAAAAATGACCGCTAGCAGATATAAGATGAATGAGAGACCCATGCTGTCCCGTATGGTGTCCGTTTTGGGGTTGACAGTGAAAGATTTTGCCAGTTGCTTTTTCGTTTTGGGCGGGTTAAGTTGCAGTCGCTGAGCTTGGCAAGGTCACCGTGGATCGTGGCCTGATGAAGCAAGATCTTCCCGATCCGCTGCATCGATGCACCTCGCTTCCCCCTTGCTTGTCAGCCGCCCAAACAGGCGTATCCAACACAAGAGAGAGTCAAAGGGAGTTAGTGAGATGGCTGATCGCGAGAACGGTACCGTGAAGTGGTTCAACGATGCGAAGGGCTTCGGCTTCATCAGCCGTGCCAATGGCGAGGATGTGTTCGTTCACTTCCGTGCCATCGAGACCCAGGGCTTCAAGAGCCTCAAGGAAGGCCAGTCTGTCAGCTTTGAAGTCGTGCAGGGCCAGAAGGGCCTGCAGGCTGACAAGGTGCAGCCGGTGTAATACCCGCCGCCCGACGGCACGAAAAAGGCCCGCGCAAGCGGGCCTTTTTCTTTGCCGTTGGCCCGGTGCAGGTCAGCGCAGGATGACCTTGCCGTTGACTACGCGCACGTAGGTGTTCTCGCGGATACCGCCGAGATCGCGCTGGTTGACCACGATGGTGCGGCCATCATCCATGCGCACGCTGATGTCGTAGGTATCGCTGGTGACATTCTTCTGGATCTGGTTGCCAGCCAGGGCGCCACCGACCGCGCCCGCAGCGGCGGCGATGTTCTTGTTGCCACGGCTGCCACCGGTGTGGTCGGAGATTTCATGGCCGGCCACGGCACCGACGATGCCGCCGAGGATCGCGCCGGTTGCGCTGGGCGCGGTGCGGCCCGAGGGCACGGTATTGATGCGGGTGACGATGCCGCAGTCGGCGCAGCGGCCCTGGTTGTACCCGCCATTGTTGCCGTAGCCGCCGTTGTTGTAGCCGTTGTTGTAACCGCCGCCACCATAACCGGGCGAGGTGGCACAGCCGGCCAGCGCGAGGGTAGCGATGGCGCTGGCGGCGATGAGCTGGATCTTCATGGGGCGTCTCCTGGCCGTGAAGGCGGGTGTGTTGGGTGGTACTGCGTCATGCAGCAGGGTGGAGGAATCCTCTCCTTTCGAACGTGAACAACGCGCCAACCGTGCGCGCGGTGCCCGGCTGCAGGATGAATGCGCCCTCAGCGGAAATCCTGGTGGCAGGCGCGGCAGTCCGCCTGCAGTGTTTCCCCCACCTGGGCCAGGGCCTTGCAGTCGCCTGGCGGTGAGGCCAGTGCCGCGTTGAGGTTGCCGCGCAGCTGGCTGGCGTGCTGCTGGAACCGTGCACTGTCCTTCAGCCCCGGAAAGGCCTGGTCCAGGTCGTTGGACAGCAGGCGCAGCGCCTGCAGCCGCGGCACGCTGTCGGCCAGGCTGCAGCGGTTCTGCTGCTGCGCCTGCAGCAGCAGCTGCGACTGCCGCTGCATCACCTGCATCAGGCTGGCCGGGAACGGGTCGCGACGCGCCTGCAGGGCGCGACCGACCATCACGGTGGCGATCAACCCGATCAACAGGCCCAGGCACAGTACGAACAGGTAGCGCTGGGCGGTGGACAGGCGGCGGGGCGGGCTGTCGTTCATGCGGGCTCTCCGGGCGTGCAACGGTGGGTTCGATGCAGGCGCACTGCAGGTGCCGGCACCTGCACGTTAAAATAGCCCTATGAACGAACAGGTCAAACAACGCTTCGCCGGCATCGAACGGCTGTATGGCGTGGGTGCACTCGAGCGCCTGCAGGGCAGCCGCGTGGCGGTGGTTGGCATGGGCGGCGTCGGCTCGTGGGTGGTGGAGGCGCTGGCCCGTTCTGCCGTCGGTCACCTGACCCTGATCGATGCCGACGATATCTGCGTGTCCAACACCAACCGGCAGCTGCCGGCGCTGGAAGGCAACTACGGCCGCAACAAGGCCGAAGCGATGGCCGAGCGCTGCCGTGCGATCAACCCGGACATCGAGGTCGACGCCGTGCAGGCGTTCCTGGCCGTGTCCAACATGGCCGAGCTGCTGGACCGCGGATTCGATCTGGTGATCGATGCGTGCGACAGCTTCCGGGTCAAGGTCGAGACGATCGCCTGGTGCCGCCGCCGCAAGCTGCCGCTGCTGACCGTTGGCGCCGCCGGTGGCCGTACCGACCCGACCCTGGTGCGTATCCGCGATGTCTCGCGCACCGAGCACGACGCCATGCTGGCGCTGATCCGCAAGAAGCTGCGCAGCGAATTCAACTTCCCGAAGAATGCCAAGCGCTATTTCGGCGTGCCAGCGGTGTATTCGCTGGAGAATGTGAAGTACCCGCAAGCCGATGGCAGCGTCTGCGGCATCCGTCCGAACCTGGGCGCTGATGCGGCGTTGAAGCTGGACTGTGGCGCCGGCCTGGGCGCGGCAACCCACATTACCGGCGCGTTCGCCTTCGCGGCGGTCGGCAAGGCGCTGGGGATGCTGCTGGAGCCGAAGAAGGTCAAGGCGGAAGTGATCGAGGATCACGCCGACGCGTGACGGTAGTGCCGGCCGCTGGCCGGCAACTTCGGAATGATTGAATCAGTGCAGATGCCGGCCAGAGGACGGCACTACCGTTGAATGGCGGGCAAGTTGAACAACCGCCGCGCATTCTCCGTCGTCGCATGTGCCACCGCGTCCAGCTCCATCCCGCGTAGCGCCGCCACGTGGCGTGCGATGATCGCCAGCCGTGCCGGTTCGTTGCGCTGGCCGCGGATGCCGGCGTCAGGCTGGTCGGGGGCGTCGGTCTCCAGCAGCAGTTGTTCCAGCGGCATCCCGCGCACCAGCCGCTGCAGGCGCTGCGCGCGTTCGTAGGTCAACGGGCCGCCGAGCCCGAGCAGGAAGCCCTGCCGGTGCAGTTGCGCTGCCTGTTCCGGACTGCCGGAAAAGCTGTGCACCACACCGCGCAGGCCGCCGACGCGGCGGATCGCGGCAATCACCGCATCCACCGCGCCCCGTGCATGCACGATCACCGGCAGCTCGAATTCACGGGCAAGTTCCAGCTGACCGATGAAATATGCCTGTTGCGCCTCGGCATCCAGGCCTTCAACGAAGAAGTCCAGACCACATTCGCCGATCGCGCAGGGGCGTTCGCGTTCGATCCACTCGCGCAGCAGCGGCAGGTGCCCAGGCTGGTGCTCGGCCAGGAACATCGGATGCAGGCCGTAGGCCGGATACAGCCCCGGGGCCTGCTGGCAGACCTCGCGCAGCTTCGGCCAGCTGGCCGCGGTCACTGCCGGCACCACCTGCAGGCGCACGCCGGCCGCCTGCGCACGCTCGACCACGGCAGCGCGGTCACGGTCGAACTCGCTGGCGTCAAGGTGGCAGTGGCTGTCGACCAGCACGCTCAACGCTGTTCCAGCGGTGGCGGCGTTGGGGCGTTGCGGCTCTTCCAGTTGGCCAGCAGCAGCGTACCGAAGCCCAGCACCAGCTCATCGACGAACGGGATCGGGTCCGGGATGAACAGCGTCAGCACGAACAGGCCGGCGGTAAGCTTGAACAGGGTCGGGTAGCGCAGCCGGCGGGCCCATTGCAGTAGCGGCAGCAGCATCGGGTTGGCCATGGCGGGAATCCTGGTGGGGAACATGCAAACGCTACCACGGGCCCAGCATTTCCCGATGCTGAATGGGTTACAGGGATGAGCAGGAAATGTGGAGATTCCGTTCAGGCGGCGCATGCTGCAATCTGGCTCGAGAACGTTGCGGATGGTCCGCAAGGAGCAGGTCATGAAAAGCACAACTACAACTGTCCTGGTCGCAGCGGGCGCGCTGCTGGTCGGTGGCATCGCCACCGCCGCCTTCATGAAGAGTGGCGACAAGTCGCCCGATTCCATCAGCGCCGCAACCCCCAACGGCGAGTCGCGCCTGGTCGATGGCAGCGCCACCGACGATGGCGCGCGTGGTGACCAGCTCGACCCGTCCGCGCCGCGTGGGCTGGAGTATGCCGATGTGCTGAAGGTCGATCCGATCACTGAAAAGCAGAAGGCGTATGCCACCGTGATCGGCACCGACGCGGTACGCGAGACCTCCACCACCCAGACCCCGCATGAGGTCTGCCAGGACGTGACGGTCCAGGAGCGCCTGCCGGAGCGTGATGGCAACGTGGGCGGCACCGTGGTCGGCGCTGTGGTCGGTGGCCTGCTCGGCAACCAGGTCGGCGGCGGCAACGGCAAGAAGGCTGCGACCGCAGCCGGTGCAGTGGCCGGCGGTTTCATCGGCAACCAGGTCGACAAGCGCCATGTGGGTGGCCGCGTGGTCAACCGCACCGAGCGCCAGTGCCACACCGAGACCGCGACCTCCCAGTCGAGCCGCGTCACCGGCTACAACGTGACCTACCGCAACGAAGACGGCACCACCGGCACCATGCGCATGGCCAGCAAGCCGGGTAACCGCATCGCCATGGGTACCAATGATGTGGTGAAGGGGTACAACGTGACCTATCGCTATGACGGCGCCGAGAAGACCGTGCGCATGGACAACAAGCCGGCCAGCGATCGCCTGCCGGTGGTCGATGGCCAGCTGGTCACGCAGACCGCTGCCGCCGGTGGCACCGCCGCGGCCACGCGCCAGTAATCCAGGCGCTGCACGCAACACCCGACGGGCCGGCCCATGCCGGCCCGTTTCATTGCAGCCGGCGATGTTCATCCGCGCAGGGAGGCAATCCTTCATCATGGACGCCCCCTCGACATGGAGTCGGCATGAGCATCTTCGACCTGCGCATCGAAACCGAGCGGCTGATCCTGCGCCCGCTGCTGCGCGAGGACTATGAACCGTATCTGGCCTTCTGCGCCGACGAGGACGCGATGCGTACCCTGGGTGGCGTACAGCCGCCGTCGGTGGCCTGGCGTGGTTTCTGCAGCCTGGCCGGCGCCTGGCAGCTGTTCGGCTTCTCGATGTTCAGCGTGATCGAGAAATCCAGCGGCGACTGGATCGGGCGGACGGGACCGTGGCAGCCGCAGGACTGGCCGGGTACCGAGGTCGGTTGGGGCATCCGCCACGCCAGCTGGGGCAGGGGCTATGCGCCGGAGGCGGCGGTTGCAGCGATCGACTGGGCCTTCGACACGCTGGGCTGGGAGGAGGTGATCCACACCATCGCCGAGAACAACGACAACTCGCGGGCGGTCGCGCGCAAGCTGGGCAGCACCCTGCTGCGCATGGGGGAGTTGCCAGCGCCGTACAACGACAAGCCCATGCAGATCTGGGGCCAGTCGCGCGAGCAGTGGCGGCAGCGCGCGCGCTGAGCGTTGCCCGGTAGTGCCGGCCAGCGGCCGGCACTGCCGCGTCGCCATGTTGCACCCGCGCTTGGCATTCACCGGCGTGCTTGCCAGACTGCACCCAGCCGGCCGCTGGCCGGATCCGATGGAGCAGGCCATGGTGGAAGAGCGCGTCCCGTTGACGGTGCACGGCATGTCGGTGTCAGGCAATTGCCACAAGGTCCGTCTGCTGCTGGAGCAGCTCGGCAGCCGCTACCGCTGGGTGGAAGTGGACAGTGCCCATGGCCAGACCCACACCCCCGAGTTCCTCGCGCTCAATCCGAATGCCAAGGTGCCGTTGATCGTCCGCGACGATGGCCGCGTGCTGACCGAATCCAATGCGATCCTGTTCTGGCTGGCCGAAGGCACCCCCTACCTGCCCACCGATGGCTGGGAGCGCGCGCAGGCGTTGAGCTGGATGTTCTTCGAGCAGTACACGCACGAGCCGTGCGTGGCGGTGGCGCGCTTCATCCGTGGCTGGACGCCGCCTGAGTCGGCGCGCCGTGCCGAACTGCCACGCCTGCATGAACGTGCTGCCAGCGCGCTGGCGGTGATGGAGCAGCACCTGCGCCATGCGCCGTGGTTCACCGGCAGTGGGTACGGCATCGCCGACATCGCGCTGTTCGCCTACACCGATGTGGCAGGCGAGGGCGGTATCAGCCTGCAGCCGTTCCCCGAGGTGCGTGCCTGGCTGCAACGCGTGCGTGGGCAACCGCGCTTCCTGCCGATGCCGGCGGTAACCGCCGAGGTGCGGGCACGCTTCGAGGCCGCGTGACGCTCACCAGGGTGACCCCCGCAGGGTAGCGCCTGGCCAGCGCCGGGCGGAATGCAACAACGACACGGAGGGTGTTCGATGTTCGCTGTGGTTCCAGATCCGATTCCCGCGCGCATGCGCGTGCTCAACCGCGCCGACGTGTGCGACGCCAATTTCCTCGACGCGGTGCGAGGCTGGCGCGGTGCGCCGCATCCGCGCCCGGCACCGGATGCGCCGATCCTGCCTGGCAGCACGCTCACTGCCGCAGCGTTCGGCGAGCTGTTCGATTCGCAGCTGGCCAGCCGCCAGCTGGACCTGATGGCGCGCGTGCTGCGCGTGCAGAACAAGGTCTTCTACACCATCGGTTCCTCCGGCCACGAAGGCAACGCGCTGTTGGCGCGGGCCTGCCGGCATACGGATCCAGCGTTCCTGCACTACCGCTCCGGTGCCTTCATGGCCGAGCGTTCGCGCCAGGTGCCGGGGATCGATCCGCTGCGGGATGCCGCGCTGTCCTTCGCTGCCAGCGCCGATGACCCGGCCAGCGGCGGGCGCCACAAGGTGTGGGGCAGCAAACCGCTGTGGGTACTGCCGCAGACCTCGACCATTGCGTCGCATCTGCCGAAAGCGCTGGGCACTGCGCTGGCCATTGAAAGTGGCAAGCGGCTGGGCCATGAACTGCCGATTCCGGCCGACAGCATCGTTCTGTGCTCGTTCGGCGATGCTTCGGCCAACCATGCCACCGCGCAGACTGCGTTCAACACCGCGATGTGGTCTGCTTACCAGAAGCTGCCGGCACCGGTCCTTTTCGTCTGCGAGGACAATGGCCTTGGCATCTCGGTGAAAACGCCTGAAGGCTGGATCGCCGAACGCTTCAGTCGCCAGCCCGGGCTGGACTATTTCCATGCCGATGGCCTCGACCTGGCCACGGGCCATGCCCAGGTGCAGGCGGCGGTGGAGCACTGCCGGCGCACGCGGCGGCCGACCTTCCTGCACCTGCGCACCACGCGCCTGATGGGGCACGCCGGCACCGACTTCGAGGTGGAATGGCGCGCGTTGCCGGAGCTGTGCGCGGCGGAGGCGCAGGATCCGCTGCTGCGCTCGGCACAGATCGCGATGGAATCGGGCTGGATGGATGCGGCAGCCATCGAGGTGGCCTACGAGACGATGCGCGCGCGCTGCATGGCGGCAGCGGCCGAGGCCGAAGGCAGTCGGAAGCTGCAGTCGTTGCAGGAAGTGATGGCACCGCTGGCACCGTACACGCCGGCAGCGGTGCAGGCCGAAGCGCGGCGCGAGGTGACCGCCGGGACGCGTGAAGCGCTGTACGGCGGTGCGCAGGCACTGCCCGAGCGGCAGGCGCCACGCCACCTCGCGATCCAGATCAACCATGGCCTGCAGGAACTGCTGGCGAAGTATCCGCAGAGCCTGCTGTTCGGTGAGGACGTCGCGCAGAAGGGCGGTGTCTACACCGTCACCAAGGACCTGCTGCGTCGCTTCGGCCCACGCCGGGTGTTCAACACGCTGCTGGACGAGACCATGATCCTGGGCATGGCGCAGGGCCTGGCCAACCTGGGCATGCTGCCGGTTCCGGAGATCCAGTACCTGGCGTACCTGCACAACGCCATCGACCAGGTGCGCGGCGAAGCGTGTTCGCTGCAGTTCTTCTCCAATGACCAGTACCGCAACCCGATGCTGGTACGGGTGGCCGGGCTGGGTTACCAGAAAGGCTTTGGTGGGCACTTCCACAACGACAACTCGATCACCGCGCTGCGCGACATTCCCGGACTGGTGGTGGGCTGCCCGTCGCGCGGCGACGATGCGGTGATGATGCTGCGCACGCTGGCCGCACTGGCGCGGGTGGATGGCCGTGTGGCGGTGTTCCTGGAGCCGATCGCGCTGTACATGAGCAAGGACCTGCATGAAGCGGGGGATGGCCAATGGCTGTTCGACTACCCCGCACAGGGCCAGGCGCTGGTGCCGGGCGAGGGCCGGGTCTATGCGCCGGAGGCCGGGGACCTGGTGATCTATACCTATGGCAACGGCGTGCCAATGGCATTGCGCGCATCGCGGGCAATCGAGCAGCAGCTGGGCTGGCAGGTACGGGTGGTCGACCTGCGCTGGCTGGTACCGCTGGACGCCGGCTTCATTGCCGCCCAGGCTGCCAGTGCACAGCGGGTGCTGGTGCTGGACGAGGGGCGCCACAGTGGCGGGGTGGGGGAGGGCGTGGTCACGGCGCTGGTCGAGGCCGGGTTCGGCCACCTGCCGTTGCGCCGGGTCTGTGGTGCCGATACCTACACCCCACTGGCGGGGGCAGCAATGTTCGGGCTTCCAAGCGACAATGGGGTGATTGGCGCCGCCCTCGACCTGGCGCAGGAACCCTGATGCATGTGTGGATTGGCGGGAATGTTGTTGCCGGCGCCGCTGGCGTCGGGCGAGGCGCTGCAGGCGCAGGCCCTGGCGATGGGCCAGGCGCTGCACCATCGCGGGCCGGATGACGGCGGCAGCTGGGTCGATGCCGAGGCGGGCATCGCGCTGGCGCATCGCCGCCTGAGCATCCTCGACCTGTCCCCGCTGGGCCACCAGCCGATGGCCTCGGCCGATGGCCGCTACGTGATGGCCTACAACGGCGAGGTCTACAACTTCGCCGCCCTGCGTGAGGCACTGGAGCCGCTGGGGCATGCCTTCCGCGGCCATTCCGACACTGAAGTGCTGCTGGCGGCAATCCTGCAATGGGGTGTGGAAGACACCCTGCAGCGCTGCAACGGCATGTTCGCCATCGCGCTGTGGGACCGTCAGGAGCGTTGCCTGTGGCTGGCCCGCGACCGCGTTGGCAAGAAGCCGCTGTACTACGGCTGGGCCGGTGACACGCTGGTGTTCGGTTCGGAACTGAAGGCGCTCTGGCAGCACCCGTCGTTCGACAACGACATCGATCGCGATGCGCTCACATTGCTGCTGCGGCTTGACTACATCCCGGCGCCGCACAGCATCCACCAGCGCTGCTACAAGCTGATGCCCGGCCGCGTGCTGCGCCTGGATGCAGCGATGGTCGCCGCCGGTGCATCCGCACATCGCCCGGAACAGGCACAACGCCCGTACTGGGATGCGCGTGCACGCATGCAGGCGGCGCTGGCCGCTCCGTTCCAGGGCCGTATCGAGGAGGCCGAGGAACAGCTGGACACGCTGCTGCGCGACGCGGTGGCGCTGCGCATGGTGGCCGACGTGCCGGTCGGTGTGTTCCTGTCCGGCGGCACCGACTCATCGCTGGTGGCGGCGCTGATGCAGGCGCAGAGCGGGCAGCCGGTGCACAGTTTCAGCATCGGGTTCACCGACTCGGGGCATGACGAAGCACCACTGGCCAGGGAGCTGGCGACTCACCTGGGCTGTGATCACACCGAGCTGTACGTCAGCGGCGCCGACGCGCTGGCGGTGGTGCCGCAGTTGCCGGCGATGTTCGATGAGCCTTTTGCCGATGCTTCGCAGGTGCCGACCGCACTGGTGGCCCGGCTGGCGCGGCAGGGGGTGACCGTGGCGTTGTCCGGCGACGGCGGCGATGAGCTGTTCTTTGGCTACACCCGGTATGTACGC
Source organism: Stenotrophomonas sp. SMYL41 (assembly GCF_036319965.1). Taxonomy (NCBI): domain Bacteria; kingdom Pseudomonadati; phylum Pseudomonadota; class Gammaproteobacteria; order Lysobacterales; family Lysobacteraceae; genus Stenotrophomonas; species Stenotrophomonas sp. SMYL41. The sequence continues at coordinate 128,213 of NZ_JAWIRX010000002.1, forward strand.
GCGCTGCGCAACTGGCAGATGCTCGGCCGCGTGCCTGGGCCGTTGCGGCGTTGGATGGGCGCGCGCTCGCAGCAGCAGGGCGAGGCCTCGCGGACCGGTGGCCTGGCGGCGCTGCTGGCGGAAACCGGCGCACGTGGCATCGGCGACGTCTACCGCAACCGCATCTCGCGCTGGCGCGACCCGGCCGCGGCGGTGCCCGGCGCGCAGGCCGCCGGCAGCTTCTACGATCTGGCTGATCCGCTGCACGGCGCGGGTACGCCGGCCGACGCGATGATGCTGGCCGATTTCGTGACCTACCTGCCGGATGACCTGTTGTGCAAGGTCGACCGTACCTCCATGGCAGTCAGCCTGGAGGCGCGCGCGCCGCTGCTGGACTGGCGCGTGGCCGAGTTCGCGTGGTCGTTGCCGTTGGGCTTCAAGCGCAGCGAGACCACCAGCAAAGTGCTGCTCAAGCGCGTGCTTGGCCGTTACGTGCCGCATTCGATGGTGCATCGTCCCAAGCGCGGCTTCGGCGCACCGGTCAGTGACTGGCTGAAGGGCGACCTGCGCCCCTGGGCCGAGGACCTGCTGCAGCCGGCGCGGCTGGAGCGTGAGGGCGTGCTGTCGGCGGCCGCGGTGCAGCCGTTGTGGCAGCAGTTCCTGGGAGGGCAGCGCAAGTGGCATACCCATCTGTGGAACGTGCTGATGTTCCAGGCCTGGCAGGCGCATTGGCGCCAGGTGCGCGCGGGCGTTGCCGGCGGCTGATTTTCACCGGCCTGCACGGGCCCGGCGACTAGGCTGGGCCTCCCGCACCGTGAGGAGTATGTCCCGATGTCCGTCCCCACCATCGCCGTGTTCGTCGGCAGCCTGCGCAAGGACTCCTGCAACCGCAAGCTGGCCCATGCGCTGGAAAAGATCGCTGGCGGCCGCGCGCGCTTCCAGTACGTGCAGATCGGCGACCTGCCGCTGTACGACCAGGACTTCGACGCGCAGTACCCACCGCAGGGTACCCGGCTGAAGGACCAGGTGCGCGCCGCCGACGCGGTGCTGTTCGTGACCCCCGAGTACAACCGGTCAGTGCCGGGCGTACTCAAGAACGCCATTGATATCGGTTCGCGCCCCTACGGTGACAGTGCGTTTGCGGGCAAGCCGGCGGCGGTGATCGGTGCCTCCATCGGCCAGATCGGCACCGCCGTGGCCCAGCAGCACCTGCGCAACAGCCTGGCCTTCCTGGACATGCACGTGCTGGGCCAGCCCGAGGCATTCATTCACTTCAAGGACGGCCTGATCGATGCCGACGGCTCGATCCACAACGAGGGCACGCAGAAGTTCCTGCAGGGCTACGTGGACCGGTTCCTGGCGCTGATCGCGGTGCACGTCAAGGGCGATTGAGGCCGGCGGGGTCAGAGCACTCTGCGTTGCAGGGGGATCCGACCCCAGCCATGCCCGGGGTCGGATCCCGTCGCGCAGTGGCGGGCTCTGACCCCACGTCCAGCTGAGCGGGCCAGAGCCCGTGCATCGCACGGGATCCGACCCTGGTCGCCTGATCTGCGATAATGCCCTGCTCGGGTGCCGCAATGGCGCCCGTCGCAGGCAGTGCGACGCCCCCACGCCAGTCTGGCCAGGCGCCGGCGGATATCCCCCGTTTCTCCACGGCTTATCCACAGGCTTGTCCATGGCCGCCGGGGTCGGCGCATGCCTACACTCGTCTGGCCCACTTTTGCAGGAAACACCGCAGCATGTCCGCTCGTCCCGGCTTCCGTTCCAACCGCAGAGAGCGCGGTGATGGCTTCGATCGCGATCGCGACGAGTCGCGCATCGACCAGTTGCGGGTACCGCCCCATTCGGTGGAGGCCGAGCAGGCGGTGCTGGGTGGCCTGATGCTGGCGCCAGAAGCGTATGACCGGGTCAACGACCAGCTGACCGAAGGCGACTTCTACCGTCGCGATCACCAGATGATCTACCGGGCGATCCGCGAACTGTCCGAGCGCGAACGGCCGTTCGATGCGGTGACGCTGGGTGAGTGGTTTGAATCGCAGGGCAAGATGGAACTGGTGGGCGACGGCGCCTACCTGATCGAACTGGCCAGTACCACGCCGTCGGCTGCCAACATCGTGGCCTACGCCGAGATCGTGCGTGACAAGGCGGTGCTGCGGCAGCTGATCCAGGTCGGCACCGACATCGTCAACGACGGTTTCCAGCCCGAAGGGCGTGACAGCAGCGAGCTGCTGGCCTCGGCGGAGAAGAGCGTGTTCGCCATCGCCGAACAGGGTGCGCGCGGTCGCACCGATTTCGTGGCCATGCCCGGCGCGCTGAAGGATGCCTTCGAGGAGCTGCGCAACCGCTTCGAGAACGGCGGCAACATCACCGGCCTGCCGACTGGTTACAACGATTTCGATGCGATGACCGCCGGCCTGCAGCCGACCGACCTGATCATCCTTGCCGCCCGCCCGGCAATGGGCAAGACCACCTTTGCGCTGAACATTGCCGAGTACGCGGCGATCAAGTCGAAGAAGGGCGTGGCGGTGTTCTCGATGGAAATGTCGGCATCGCAGCTGGCGATGCGCCTGATTTCCTCCAATGGCCGCATCAATGCGCAGCGCCTGCGTACCGGCCAGCTGGAAGACGAGGACTGGAGCCGCGTCACCAGCGCGATCAAGATGCTGAAGGAAACCAAGATCTTCATCGACGATACGCCGGGCGTGTCGCCGGAAGTGCTGCGCTCCAAGTGCCGCCGCCTCAAGCGCGAGCATGATCTTGGCCTGATCGTGATCGACTACCTGCAGCTGATGAGCGTGCCGGGCAACAGCGAGAACCGCGCGACCGAAATCTCGGAGATCTCGCGTTCGCTGAAGGGGCTGGCCAAGGAACTGAATGTGCCGGTGATCGCACTGTCACAGCTCAACCGCTCGCTGGAAACGCGTACCGACAAGCGCCCGGTGATGGCCGATCTTCGCGAGTCGGGCGCAATCGAGCAGGACGCGGACATGATCGTGTTCATCTACCGCGATGACTACTACAACAAGGAAAACTCGCCGGACAAGGGCTTGGCCGAGATCATCATCGGCAAGCACCGTGGTGGCCCGACCGGTTCGTGCAAGCTGAAGTTCTTCGGTGAATACACCCGCTTCGACAACCTGGCCCACGATTCGGTCGGTTCGTTCGAATAACGCCTTCGACGTTACCCCAGCGCCGGGCCATGCCCGGCCGATGCCCACCGGCTTTCATCGCCGCCAGGCCGGTTTCGTCGCAAACCCTTTGCGGCCAGGTGGGGCAGGGCGCCAAGGTGTCCGCAGGCGGCAGGGTGCCGCCCCAAGGAGACCGTGATGAAGACCCTGTTCGCGCTCGGTGTGTGGTGCCTGCTGTTCGTGCTGTGCTGGCCGCTGGCGATCCTCGCCCTGATCGCCTGGCCGTTCGTGTGGCTGCTGAGCCTGCCGTTCCGCCTGGTCGGCATCACCTTCTCGGCTCTGTTCGCCTTCCTGCGCGCGCTGTTCATGCTGCCGGCACGCCTGCTCGGTGGCCGGGCGGTGGCTGCATGAGGACGGGGCTGCTGGCGGGGCTGGTCCTGTTGGCGTCTCCGGTGCTGGCCGCACCTCCAGCGCCGCCCTCGGTGTGGCTGGAGCGCCAGCAGACGGCTGCGGCTGACGAGGCGAACGCTGCGGCCTCGGTGCCTAAAGCCAAGGAGCGCTGCAGGGTGGTGAAGGAATGGAAGGTCGGTGAGGCCGTGGTGCAGCATCGCATCTGTGACGACCCGCCACGAAAGCCAACGGGGAAGGTATAGCGCCGAGCCCATGCTCGGCCCTCCAGGAATAATGGCCAACAAAAAACCCCGCCAAGGCGGGGTTTTTTGTTGCAGCATCCGTGAAGGCTTAGTTCGCCTTGTGGATGGCGCGCTTGCTGACCGCCATCGCCGCGTCGTGGATCACTTCCGACAGCGACGGGTGGGCGTGGCAGATGCGGGCCAGGTCATCGGCCGAGCCGCTGAACTCCATGGTCAGCACGCCTTCGTGCACCAGTTCGGAGACGTTGGCGCCGACCAGGTGCATGCCGAGGATGCGATCGGTTTCGGCATGGGCCAGGATCTTCACGAAGCCTGCCGGCTCGATCATCGCCACGGCACGGCCGTTGGCGGCGAACGGGAAGCTGCCGGCCTTGTACGGAATGCCTTCGGCCTTCAGCTGGGCTTCGGTCTTGCCGACCCACGCCAGTTCCGGCTCGGTGTAGATGACCCACGGGATGGTGTCGAAGTTGACGTGGCCCGGCAGGCCGGCGATCAGCTCAGCCACCGCGATGCCTTCCTCGAAGCCCTTGTGCGCCAGCATCGGGCCGCGCACGCAGTCGCCGACTGCCCACACGCCGTCGACGCCGGTGTGGCAGTGCGCGTCGACTTCGATCTGGCCGCGCTCGTTGATCTTGACGCCGGTGCCTTCGGCCAGCAGGCCCTTGGTGGCGGCGCGACGGCCAACGGCCACCAGCAGCTTGTCCACGGTCAGGGTCTTTTCGCCTTCGCTGTCGGTGTAGGTGACAACGACTTCCTTCTTCTTGCCCTTGCCGATGATCTCGGTCTTGGAGACCTTGGCGCCGAGGCGGATATCCAGGCCCTGCTTCTTGAATTCCTTGGCAGCGGTCTTGGCCACTTCGGCGTCGGCCACGGCCAGGAACTCCGGCAGTGCTTCCAGGATGGTGACTTCAGCGCCCAGGCGCTTCCACACGCTGCCCAGCTCCAGGCCGATCACACCGGCGCCGATCACCGCCAGGCGGTTCGGCACTTCGGTGAAGTCCAGGCCGCCGACGTTGTCGACGATGGTCTCGCCGTCGAACTTGGCGAACGGCAGTTCGATCGAATCCGAACCGGCCGCGATGATGACGTTGGTGCCCTTCAGCTCGACGATGGAACCGTCATGCTGGGTGACCTTGACCACGTTGCCCGGCTGCAGCTCGCCAAAACCATAATAGGCGGCCACTTTGTTGGCCTTGAACAGCATGCCGATGCCGCCGGTGAACTGCTTGACGATCTTGTCCTTGCGGCCAATCATCGCCTCGACGTCGATCTTGGCATCCTTGAAGCTGATGCCGTGGTCGCCAAAGATGTGGCCCATGTTCCAGAACTGGCGCGAGGAATCCAGCAGCGCCTTGGACGGGATGCAGCCCACGCGCAGGCAGGTGCCGCCCAGTGCCGGCTTGCCGTCCTTGCCCAGCGCTGCGTCGATGCAGGCGGTCTTCAGGCCCAGCTGGGCCGCGCGGATGGCAGCGTGGTAACCGGCCGGGCCGGCACCGATGACGACGACGTCGAATTGTTCAGCCATTGAATTATTCCTTGATGCATTACCAGAACCCCTCCGCGCAGGCGCGGAGGGGCGGGAGGTTTCTTACAGGCCGAACAGCATGCGGCCCGGGTTTTCCAGCTGGTTCTTGATGTCCACCAGGAACTGCACCGAATCCTTGCCGTCGATGATGCGGTGGTCGTACGACAGCGCCAGGTACATCATCGGCGCGATCACGACCTGGCCGTTCTGGGCGATCGGACGTTCCTTGATGGCATGCATGCCCAGGATGGCGCTCTGCGGCGGGTTGATGATCGGGGTCGACAGCAGCGAACCGAAGGTGCCGCCGTTGGTCACGGTGAAGGTGCCGCCCTGCAGTTCTTCCAGGCCCAGCTTGCCGTCACGGGCCTTCTTGGCGTAGTCGGCGATGGTCTTCTCGATGTCGTCGAACGACATGCGCTCGACGTTGCGCAGGACCGGCGTGACCAGGCCCTTTTCGGTCGACACCGCGATCGAGATGTCCGAGTAGCCGTGGTAGATGATGTCGTCGCCGTCGATCGAGGCGTTGACCAGCGGGAAGCGCTGCAGCGCGTTGGCAGCGGCCTTCACGAAGAAGCTCATGAAGCCCAGCTTGATGCCGTGTGCCTTGACGAACTCGTCCTGCAGTTCCTTGCGCGCCGCCGACACCTTGGACAGGTCGACTTCGTTGAAGGTGGTCAGCATGGCGGTGGAGTTCTTCGACTCCATCAGGCGCTCGGCGATGCGCTTGCGGATGCGGGTCATCGGCACGCGTTCTTCCGGACGTGCGCCACCGGCCTTGCCGGCGCCGCCGTTGCGCGCGAAGTTGACGATGTCTTCCTTGGTTACCGCGCCGCGACGGCCGGTGCCGTCGACGTCGGCCGGGTTCACGCCTTCAGTGATGGCGGTGAAGCGGGCGCCCGGCGGCAGCGCGTCGGCAGCCGACTTGGCAGCCGGGGCCGGGGCAGCGGCTGCGGCCGGCGCAGCGGCGGCCGGGGCCGCAGCGGCAGCCGGAGCGGCTTCAGCAGCCGGGGCCGGGGCAGCTGCGACGGCGCCTTCCTCGATGATCGCCACGACCTGGCTGGAGGTCACGGTCGAACCTTCGGCAAACTTGATTTCCTTGAGCACGCCGTCGACCGGCGACGGCACTTCCAGGACGACCTTGTCGGTTTCCAGGTCAAGCAGGTTTTCGTCGCGCTTGACGGCGTCGCCCACCTTCTTGTGCCAGGTGGCGATGGTGCCGTCGGCGACGGATTCGGGCAGTACCGGGGCTTTGACTTCGGTGGCCATTGCGGGAGCTTCCTGGTTTGTCTTCTAAATAGGGGGAGGATTATTCAGCGAACGTGTCGTTGAACGGGTTGACCAGTGCATCGGCGACCAGCTGCTGCTGTTCGCGGACATGGTCAGCCATGTGACCGGCAGCCGGCGAAGCCGAACGTGCGCGACCGGCGTAGTGCAGGTTCTGGCCATCGGCCAGGCAGAACTGCAGGTGGTGGCGGATCTGGTACCACGCACCCTGGTTCTGCGGTTCTTCCTGCGTCCACACCACGTCGGTGGCCTTGCCGTACTTCTTCAGTTCGGCAGCCAGCAGCGCACGCGGGAACGGGTACAGCTGCTCCACGCGGATGATCGCCACGTCGTCCTGGCCACGCTTGGTCTGGTCTTCCAGCAGGTCGTAGTAGACCTTGCCCGAACACAGCACCACGCGCTTGACCTTCTTGGCGTCCGCATTGGCGTCGCCGATCAGGTGCTGGAACTCGCCGTTGGCCAGTTCGTCCAGGGACGACACGGCCAGCTTGTGGCGCAGCAGCGACTTCGGCGACATCACCACCAGCGGCTTGCGGGTGGTCAGGTGCAGCTGGCGGCGCAGCATGTGGAAGGCCTGTGCCGGGGTCGACGGCACGACCACCAGCATGTTCTCCAGCGCGCACAGCTGCAGGAAGCGCTCCAGGCGCGCCGAGCTGTGTTCCGGGCCTTGACCTTCATAGCCATGCGGCAACAGCAGGGTCAGGCCGGAAATACGGCCCCACTTGGCCTCACCGGCGGCGATGAACTGGTCGATCACCACCTGGGCGCCGTTGGCGAAGTCGCCGAACTGGCCTTCCCAGATGCACAGCGTGTTCGGATCGGTGGTCGAGAAGCCGTACTCGTAGGCCATCACCGCTTCTTCGCTCAGCAGCGAATCGATGACGGTGGCCTTCTCCGGCGAATCCACCAGCTGCCGCAGCGGCATGTAGTAGTTGTCGGTCTTCTGGTCGTGCAGGATCGCGTGTCGGTGCGTGAACGTACCGCGGCCCACGTCCTGGCCGACCAGGCGCAGTGCATGGCCTTCGTCGAGCAGGGTGGCGTAGGCCAGGTTCTCGGCAAAGCCCCAGTCGCCCGGGATCTCGCCGGCGGCCATCTTGCGGCGATCGTCGTAGACCTTGGCCACGCGCGAGTGCAGCTGCACTTCGTCCGGAATGGTGTTGATCAGCTTGGCCAGCTCGACCAGCTTGTTCTTCTCGACCTTGGTCGAGACCGGGTCGGACAGCTTGCCTTCCAGCAGCTTCGGCCAGTCGACGAACAGCGGGCTGGTCGGCGGGGTCTTCTCGACCTTGGCCAGCTCGGTGGTCACTTCACCGGCATCCAGCTTCTCGCGGTAGGCATCGACCATCGCCTTGCCGGCGCCGGCGGCGATCACGCCCGCCTTTTCCAGCTGTTCGGCGTACATCTCGCGGGTGGTGGCGTGCTTGCGGATCACCTGGTACATCAGCGGCTGGGTGATCGCCGGTTCGTCGGCCTCGTTGTGGCCCCAACGGCGGTAGCACATCAGGTCGATGACCACGTCCTTGGCGAACTTCTGGCGGAACTCGAAGGCCAGCTGTGCGGCGAACACCACCGCTTCCGGATCATCGCCGTTCACGTGCAGCACCGGGGCGGCGATCATCTTCGCCACGTCGGTGGCATAGCGCGTGGAGCGCGTATCCAGCGGGTTGGAAGTGGTGAAGCCGACCTGGTTGTTGACCACGATGTGCACGGTGCCGCCGACGGCGAAGCCGCGTGCCTGCGACATCTGGAACAGTTCCATGACCACGCCCTGGCCGGAGAAGGCCGCGTCGCCGTGGATCAGGATCGGCATGACCTGCTTGCGCGCGGTGTCCTTGCGGCGCTCCTGGCGCGAACGCACGGAGCCGGCGACGACCGGGTCGGCGATTTCCAGGTGCGACGGGTTGAACGCCAGCGCCAGGTGCACCGGGCCGCCGTCGGTGGCGACGTCGGCCGAGAAGCCCATGTGGTACTTCACGTCGCCGGCCGACGCGTGCTCGTCGTGCTCGAACTTGCCTTCGAACTCGTCGAACAGCTTGCGCGGGTTCTTGCCCAGGGTGTTGACCAGCACGTTCAGGCGGCCGCGGTGGGCCATGCCGATCACCACGTCCTTGACGCCATCCTTGCCGGCGCTGCGGATGATGGTGTCCATCATCGGGATCAGCGAGTCGCCGCCTTCCAGCGAGAAGCGCTTCTGGCCGACGTACTTGGTGTGCAGGTAGCGCTCCAGGCCTTCGGCCGCGGTCAGGCGCTCCAGGGTGCGGCGCTGGGTATCAGCGTCCAGCTGGTAGTTGCCACCGGCCAGTTCCAGCTTCTTGTAGATCCACTGGCGCTGCTCGACTTCGGAGATGTGCATGAACTCCGCACCGATCGAGCCGGTGTAGGTCGCCTTCAGGCGTGCCAGCAGGTCGCGCAGCTTCATGCGCGGCTGGCCGCCGACGCCGCCGGTGCTGAACTCGCTGTTGAGGTCGCCATCGGACAGGCTGTGGAACGGCAGGCCCAGGTCCGGGGTGTTGACCGGCGCGGCCAGGCCCAGCGGATCGAGGCGGGCATCCAGGTGGCCGCGCGAGCGGTAGGCGGTGATCAGACGACCGACATTGCGCTCACGCTCGTCGCCCGCACCGCTACCGGTGCCGGCCTTCAACGCATCCTTGGCCGCGTCCGCGATGTGGGAGATGACGGCCGAGTGCGGAATGTCACCTGCTTCACGGCCCTTGAAGCCGTCGAAGTAGGTTTTCCATTTGGGATCGACACTATCCGGGGAGACCAGGTACTGCTCGTACAGGTCCTCGACATAGGAGGCGTTGCCGCCGGCGAGTTGCGAAGATTGCGCAAACTGCTTCAGTTGATTGTCCACGATGGAGGGTGTTGATTCGCTTTGTGGGGTATGGCTTCAGAAGGACCCGGCAGGAATGATGAATAGCCCTGCGCGGGCGCGTTCAAACAGCCAAATTGTACCCCCAACCGGACACGAAGGGGCACCACCGCAGGTATCCCGCGTGCGCCGGTGCCGGTTCCAGACAGGTTGGGTCAGCTGCGCCGGCTCAGATGCCGAGCGCGCGCAGTTCGCTGCAATCGCGCGAACGGTCCCAGACGCGCTGCAATTGCTGCCCGAACGGCTGCGAACGTGCCGGCAGCGCGATGCCGGCCTCGCCGTCGAGGCGATGGCCGATCAGACGAAAGTAGAAGTCGCCCGCATCGTTGAGCAGGCAGGCCGAGGCCAGCGCGCGGTCGACCGGATCGCTGACCTCGCGGAACTGGATCACGCTTGGCAGGCGCTGGGCCAGTGCCAGCAGCGGCGCGCCGGCAGCGGCGATCGCAGCGGCATCGTGCACGATCACCCGCAGCTGCTTGTCGTGGCGGGCGGTGACGAAGCGGCGCAGGGCGGCCTGTACCGGGGGCGCGTCGAGCAGGCCCGGGTCCAGCTGGCGGCTGTGCAGCCACAGCTGGCGACGGGCGCGGTGGATGATGGCCGTGGTGATCGCCACCGCCTCGGCGCGGCTGTCGATGGCGCTGGCCGCGCCCAACCGGCGGCGCATCTGCTGGTGGCCGATGCCGGCCTCCTCGAACACCTCGCCTTCGGGCAGGAAGCCCTGGCGTGCATAGAAATCGCGGGCGGGCAGCTGCGCATGCAGGTGCAGCTCGGCCAGGCCGAGCCGGCGCCCGGCCTCGACCAGTGCCTCCAGCACGGCCTCGCCGACCCCCTGGCTGCGATGGCTGGCCAGCACGGCCATGCGGCCGATGCGGCCGTCCGGGGCCAGCCGGCCGGTGCCGACTGGCTGGTCGTCACTGTCCAGCGCCAGCACATGGGCGCTGACCGGGTCCAGCGCATCGCGTTCCAGCTCGGCGGCGATGCCCTGTTCCTGCACGAATACGCGTTGGCGCACCTGATGGATGGCAACGTGGGCGTCGGCGTGGCTGACCTGCTGGACCCGGATCATGGCGAAGGCTCAGGTGCGGCCGGGGGCGCTGTCGTCTTCCTCATCATCCTCGAAGTTGACGATGACCTCGATACCGTCGTCGTGCACGGTGACGGAGTGGACATCGTCGGACACCGCATCGGCGTCGATCGCATCCACGCGGTCGCGGCCTTCGACGACCTCGCCGAGCACCACGGCATCCTCGCCATCTTCCTCGTCTTCGGCCTCGTATACCTCATTCGGGTCGATCAGCTGGAACACACCGCCGACCAGCAGCTGCTGGACCACGGCACGACCCTTGTCGGACAGGCCGCGATAGGCGGCGGCGTCGAGCTGCTCGGCGCCGGCCAGGCGCTGGGCGTCCTTCACCGGCAGCGCGAAGTCCTGGCCGCTGACGTATAGGCTGGCGCCACGCTTGGCCCGGCGCCAGGCCAGGCGCGCCCAGGGGTGGCGCTGAAGCAGCAGGCCAGAGGCCAGCGCATCGACCACCTCCTCCATGGGCGGTGCGGCCTGGTGGGCCATCACTTCGCCGGCGGCGCGGTAGGTGGTGATGAAGCGGCCGAACCAGTCGCCCAGCTTGTCCGGGTCGTTCATGCGGATGGCATTGAGCGCGGTGATCACCCGTGCCATCGCCACCGTGTCGATTTCGTTCGGGTCGGCCGGCACCTTCAGGTCGGCATCCTGGTAGCGGATGTTCTCGTCGGCATCGGCGATCAGGGTGTCCAGGTAGTCGCTGATCAGCTCGGCCGACGCCGGTGCGCGCATGCCGAACGAGAAGGTCAGGCAGGGATCTTCGGCGACACCGTGGTGCGGCACGTTTGGCGGCAGGTACAGCATGTCGCCCGGCGCCAGCACCCAGTCGTGGGTGGGCTTGAACACCTTCAGCAGCTTCAGCTCCACGTCCGGGCGGAAGCCCAGCGGCGGCTGCTTGCCCTTGATCGATTCGCTGGCGTCGATCTGCCAGCGGCGGTGGCCGTGGGCCTGCAGCAGGAACACGTCGTACTGGTCGACGTGGGCGCCGACCGAGCCGCCGGTGGCGGCAAAGCTGATCATCACGTCATCCATGCGCCAGCGCGGCAGGAAGCTGAAGTGCTCGATCAGGGCGCGCACGTCCGGGTCCCACTTGTCCACGTCCTGCACCAGCAGGGTCCAGTCATGGTCGGGCAGGGCGGGGAACACGTCTTCCTGGAACGGGCCGGTACGCACGCGCCAGCCGTCCTCGGCCTTGTCGTGCTCGATCAGGCGTGCTAGCACGCCATCCTCGCAGGCCAGCCCGGCCAAGTCTTCCGGCTGCACCGGGGTCTGGAAGTCCGGGAAGGCATTGCGGATCAGCAGCGGGCGTTTCTGCCAGAAGTCGCGCAGGAAGGTGGCCGGCGCCATGCCCAGCGGCTGGCCGGGGCGGGCGGTGACTTCGATGAGGGGGGCGGAGGACTTGCGGGCGGCCATGGGGGAATCCTTGCAGCGGAAAGCGGGAGAGGCGGCACGACGGGCCGCCTGAGATCCCCATTGTCCGCCGTTCGTGGGGATTACGCACGTGCGCGGGATTGTCGCGGGGGGTCCGGCCAACGGCGGGGCCCCTCGTGGCGGGGTCTGGGTTGGTCGCTGAAAGCAAAGGCCGGGTTTGGGGGGGGGGGGGGGGGGGGGGGGGGGGGGGGGGGGGGGGGGCGGGGGGGGGGGGGGGGGGGGGGGCCCCCCCCGCGCGGGGGGGGGGGCGGGCCCCCCCCCCCCCCCCCCCCCCCCCCCCCCCCCCCCGGCCCCTGACAGTTTCCTGCGCAGCCCGCCACGGAATGAAAGAAGAAAAGCAAGGCAAAAGCGGGTCGCGCGCTGCGCTTGCTCATGCTCCTGCGCTCGTGGGGCCAGATCCCTTTTCCAATGGAAAAGGAATCTGGCCCCATCGGACAAACGAAAGAGGGACGCGGCGAAGCCGCGTCCCTCTTTCAAATTCCGTCCCGACAACCCAATGCTCTTCGATCCGTCCCCGGGAATCTGTCAGAGGTGGGGCGGGGGGGGGGGGGGGGGGGGGGGGGGGGGCGGGTGGGGGGGGGCCGCCCCCCCCCCCCCGGGGGGGGGGCGGCGCCCCCCCCCCCCCCCCCCCCCCCCCCCCGCCCCGCCAAGCACGGCATAACCCAGAGCCGCCTTTGACGTTGCAGTTGCTGTTGCAGTTGCTGTTGCCGTTGCCGTTGCAGTAAGGCCTGCCGCTGGCAGCGCCCGCGGCCGCCGCCGCAAAGAAAACCCTTAAATCTTCTTCGCCAGCGACTCGGCCAGGCCGGTGTAGCTGCCCGGGGTCATCTCCAGCAGACGCTGCTTCGCATCCGCCGGCAGCTCCAGCCCCTGCACGAACGCGCGCATCGACTCGGCGGTGATGCCCTGGCCACGGGTCAGCGCCTTCAGCTGCTCGTACGGGTTCGGCAAGCCATGGCGGCGCATCACCGTCTGCACGGCTTCGGCCAGTACTTCCCAGGCCGCGTCCAGATCGGCGTCCAGGCGTTGCGGGTTCACTTCCAGCTTGCCCAGCCCCTTGGCCAGCGAATCCAGAGCCACCTGGCTGTGGCCGAACGCGGTGCCCAGCGCACGCAGTACGGTGGAATCGGTCAGGTCACGCTGCCAGCGGCTGATCGGCAGCTTCGCGCTGAAGTGCTCGAACAGCGCATTGGCGATGCCGAAGTTGCCTTCCGCATTCTCGAAATCGATCGGATTGACCTTGTGCGGCATCGTCGACGAACCGACTTCGCCTTCCTTCAGGCGCTGCTTGAAGTAGCCCAGCGAGATGTAGCCCCAGATGTCGCGGGCCAGGTCGATCAGGATGATGTTGGCGCGGCGTGCGGCATCGCCGATCTCGGCGACGTTGTCGTGCGGCTCGATCTGCGTGGTGTACGGGTTGAACACCAGGCCCAGGCCGGTCACGAAGCGCTCGGCGAAGGCCGGCCAGTCCACGTCCGGGTAGCTGGCCACGTGGGCGTTGTAGTTGCCGACCGCGCCGTTGATCTTGCCGGTCAGTTCGACAGCGGCGATCTGCCTGCGCTGGCGCTCCAGGCGGGCGACCACGTTGGCCAGTTCCTTGCCCAGGGTGGTCGGCGAGGCGGTCTGGCCGTGGGTGCGCGACAGCATCGGCTGGCTGGCCTGGGCGTGGGCCAGGGTGCGCAGGGTGGTGGCGATGCCGTCCAGGGTCGGCAGCAGCACCTCGCGGCGCGCCTGTTCCAGCATCAGGCCGTAGCTGAGGTTGTTGATGTCTTCGCTGGTGCAGGCGAAATGCACGAATTCCAGCGCCGGCGCCAGTTCGGCGTCGTCCTTCAGCTGTTCCTTGATGAAGTACTCCACCGCCTTGACGTCATGGTTGGTGGTGCGCTCGATCTCCTTCACGCGCGCGGCCTGGGCCGGGCTGAAGCTTTCGGCCAGCGCACGCAGGCGGGCGATGGCGGCGCCGGAGAACGGGGCCAGCTCGACGATGCCCGGCTCGGCCGCCAGGGCCAGCAGCCATTCCACCTCGACCGTGATGCGGGCCTTGATCAGGCCGTACTCGGAGAAGATCGGGCGCAGGGCGTCGACCTTGCCGGCATAGCGGCCATCGAGCGGGGACAGGGCGAGCAGGGCGGAATCGGACATGTCGGCAGGGCTGGGACGAGCGGCGGGGCCGATATTCTACGACGTGCCGGCGAGGTAGTGCCGGCCAGCGGCCGGCACTACCCCTTGAGCGTGCAGAACGGCCCTGCGGACGGAACGATCTGGCCCGTCCTCGTCATCCCACGCTACGGGCGAGGGAGTATCGTTGGCGCAGCCGCCAGCCCGGGAAGCGACACCCTGCCAGCCGCCGCTTCCCTTTCCCCAACTGAAGTAGTGCGGAGTTGATGCAATGAGCAAAGCTGCAAGCAAGGGTTTCAGAATCGAACACGACAGCATGGGCGAGCTGCAGGTACCTGCCGACGCCCTGTGGGGCGCGCAGACCCAGCGTGCCGTGCAGAACTTCCCGGTGTCGGGCCAGCGCATGCCGCGCGGTTTCATTCGTGCTCTGGGCCTGGTCAAGGGCACCGCTGCCGGCGTCAACGCCGAGCTCGGCCACCTGCCCAAGAATGTGGCCAAGGCCATCCAGTCAGCCGCTGCCGAAGTGGCTGCAGGCGAATGGGACGCGCACTTCCCGATCGACGTCTACCAGACCGGTTCTGGTACCTCCTCGAACATGAACGCCAACGAGGTGATCGCCACCCTGGCCAACCGTGCCGGCAAGGCGGGCAAGACCGCGGTGCACCCCAATGACCACGTCAACCAGGGGCAGAGCTCCAATGACGTGATCCCGACCGCGTTGCGCGTATCGGCGGTACTGGCGGCGCATGAGCAGCTGCTGCCGGCGCTGGTGCACCTGCGCAAGACCCTCGACAAGAAGGGCCGCAGCCTGCGCAAGGTGGTCAAGACCGGCCGTACCCATTTGATGGATGCGATGCCGCTGACCTTCGAGCAGGAATTCGGCGCGTGGTCGGCACAGCTGGCCTCGGCACAGGAACGCATCGAAGACAGCCTCAAGCGCGTGCGCCGGCTGCCGCTGGGCGGCACCGCCATCGGCACCGGCATCAATGCCGACCCGCGCTTCGGCGCGCAGGTGGCCAAGGCGCTGAAGCAGCAGACCGGTTTCAAGTTCGACAGCGCCGAGAACAAGTTCGAGGGCCTGGCCGCGCAGGATGATGCAGTGGAACTGTCGGGCCAGCTCAATGCACTGGCGGTCGCGCTGATCAAGATCGCCAATGATCTTCGCTGGATGAACGCCGGTCCGCTGGCCGGGCTGGGGGAGATCGAACTGCCTGCGCTGCAGCCGGGCAGCTCGATCATGCCGGGCAAGGTCAACCCGGTGATTCCGGAAGCGACCGTGATGGCCTGCGCGCAGGTGATCGGCCACCATGCCGCGATCACTGTGGCCGGCCAGACCGGCAACTTCCAGCTCAACGTCACCCTGCCGTTGATCGCGGTGAACCTGCTCGATGGCATCGGCCTGCTGGCCAATGTGTCCCGCCTGCTGGCCGACAGCGCGATTGCCGGGCTGAAGGTACGCGAAGACCGCGTGGCCGAGGCGCTGGCGCGCAATCCGATCCTGGTGACCGCACTGAACCCGATCATCGGCTACGAGAAGGCCGCGGCCATCGCCAAGCGTGCCTACAAGGAACAGCGCCCGGTGCTGGACGTCGCGCTGGAGGACAGTGGCCTGGATGAAGCCGAGCTGCGCCGCCTGCTGGACCCGGCCGCGCTGACTGCCGGCGGCATCCAGGCGGGGGGCGGTGGCGCCGGCGGTTGATCGAACGGCGTGCGGACCAAGGTCCGCACCCACCACACGCAGAAACGCCGCCCTTGGGCGGCGTTTTTCTTCAGCGACGGTCGGCGACGATGTTGCCGAAGGTGTCGGTGTAATCCTTGAATTCCGGGATGCGCTGGATCAGGTCGGCCGGGATCACCTCCATGCCCTCCGGCGGCTGGATCTTCACCGGCTGCATGTTCGGATCGGCCGGAGCGGCGACCAGGGTGTTCTGGCGCAGCACCTGCAGCTTGCCGAACATGGTCTGCAGCATCTGCTTCTGTGCCTCGTCCAGCGGAATCTGGATCTCGTCCACTTTCATCGAGCCATCGCCGAGGATGATGATGTTCGGTGCCGGCGGGCGACGCACGGTGACCATGCCGTCGCTGACGGAAATCTTGGGCTTGCCGCGCTCGGCGCGGTGGTTGCGGTAATCCTTGTCACAGCCGGCCAGGCCCAGGCAGAGCAGGGCGGCCAGCAGCAGGAACAACTTCTTCATGGCATTCGGTTCGGGGGCCTCCGGGGCCGACATTGTAAGCCGGCTGGCGCACTGCGGCCGGCAGCGGGGTGCCGCTGCCGGCCGGGTGCGCTGATCTGTCACAGGCCTAGGGCAGGACCACGGTGTCCTTGCCGCAGTCGTCGACGTCACTCTGGTCCATCGTGGCGTAGGGCTTGAACGCCGGCAGCTCGCGCGCAAGTGCCTGTTGGCTGGCCAGCATCGCCGGCAGGCGGTTGCAGATGCGCTTGGCCTGGGCCTCGATCTTCTCGGCTTCGGCGTTGATCCGCTTCTCGATACCTTCGCTGTCGCCACTGAAAATGCCCTTGAGTGCCTCGCCGGCGGCGTTGACGCCGAGCTTGGCGCCGGCCAGGCCGACATCCATGCCGTCCATCGCAATGGCGACGACGTGGCCGCGATACTCCAGCAAGCGACGGCGCTGGGCCTCGTCGGCCGGTACGTCCTTGCCGTCGATCAACAGGTGGCCGTCCGGTGTGATCTCTGCGCGCGGCTGCTTGTCGGCGGAGATCTTGATGTTGCCCTGGGTGAGGTCCTTGCGGGCATCGACCATGGCGTCCTTGACGGTCTGGCCGACACCGCTGGTGGCCTCGGCGACGCTCTTGCCGACGGTCTTGTCGGGCGCGGAAGAAGTGCCGCCGCAGGCGATCAGCGGCAGGCACAGCAGGGTGGCAGGCAGCACGCGCAGCAGGTTCATGGCAATGTCCTCGAATCGGTCCGGTGGCGGTTACTTGTTGCGGGGCAGGGTGACCGTGCCGCTGACGTTGCGGTGCTCGACATCGCCGCTGCCACTGTGGTCGACGGTCAGGCTGCCACGCACACCATCGACCTGGATGTCACCCGAACCATGGCTGCGCACATGCACGTTGCCGCCGATGTCGGACAGATCAACATCGCCCGAGCCGACCACGCCGACCTCGACGTTGCCCTGCACGCGCTTGAAGCCGATGTCGCCGGAACCGGCGGTGTCCAGCCGTGCGTTGCCGCGGACATCGCTGATCTTCAGGTCACCCGAACCGACGGTGCCGGTGACCGCATCGCCGCCGATGTTGCGCGCCTTGACGTCGCCGGAACCCAGCGACAACAGGTTCAGCGAGCCGCCACCGTCGATGTCCAGGTCACCCGAACCTACCGCCGCGTGGATGCTGCCGCGGGTACCGCGAACGATCGCGTCGCCTGAGCCGACGTCCACGCTCAGCGACTGGGCGTTGTCGATGCTGGCATCGCCGGAGCCGACCTTCAGCTGCAGTGGCAGGTTGTCCGGCACGCTGCCGCGGATGTCCAGCCAGGCATAGCTGTTGCCCAGGCTGATGCCGCTGTGACGGCCGTCGCGGCGAAGGCTGACGACCAGCTTGTCGCCTTCCCTGCGCTGGTCCAGTACCAGCTGGTCCAGCCATTCCTGGCTGGAGGCACAGGCGCGGCCATCAAGCTGGCCACCGCCCTTGCTGGCGATGACCTTCAGGTCGTGCTGGTTCACCTCCAGCACCACCGCCTTGGCGCCGGACACATCCAGCTTCAGCGAGCGGGCGGCAGTGAACTTGCAGTTCGGAGCATCGGCGGCCAGCGCCGACAGCGGCAGCAGCAACAACGCAGAACAGGCGAGCAGGGAACGCATGGGCGGTGCCTCCGGGTGGATGGAATCAGATCTCGCCGGCGCGCTTGCGCAGGCGGATGGCAAGGACGATGAAGACGACACCGACGGCGGCGCCGATCCACAGTTCCGGCATCGCCAGCGATTTCAGCTGCGAGGCCGGCGACATCAGGCTGACCACCGATTCTAGATCGCGGCGCGAGCCTTCCCCGTCGCTGAGGCGATACACCAGATCGGTGCCCGGCACGCCGCCCAGCAACAGGCGGCCGACGATGTTCTGCCAGAACCAGCCGGTGGTCAGGCCGATCAGCGGCATCACCTTGGTGGTGCTGACAATGACGCCGGCGAACAGCGGCAGCATCACTGCCCACAGGAACGGCTTGCTACGGGCCCAGGCCGAGCACAGCAACAGCCAGCCGGCGGTGGGCAGGGCCCACAGGGCGTAGACCGGAATCCAGGCCAGGTGACCAGCGGCCAGGGTCAGCGGGCTGGCCGGGCCCCAGATCAGGGTCATCGGGCTGCCGCCGTGCATCAGCGCGACGATGCTGATCACCAGCATGAAGCCGAACATGGTGATGATGCCGGCGATCACCGCGATCAGCGGGGCCACGACCAGTGCGCTGATCACCTTGGACAGCACGGTCTGGGTGTCCGACAGCGGCAGCGACTTCCAGAACAGGATGCTGCGGTCGCGACGGTCGTCGTACAGGGCGCCCAGGCAGTAGAAGAACACCACGAAGGCCAATACCAGGAACGGCCAGGCCGAGCTGAGCACCAGGGTCAGGTCCAGGCCGTTGCCGAGGTCGGTCAGGTCCTTGGCACTGATGTCGCGGGTCAGCAGGGCCAGGTCCAGGCCGTTGATGTTCACGTCCTCGCCGTCGATATGCAGGCCGCCATCACGCGCAGCACGGTGCAGGGCGAACAGGCCGAAGGCGATGCCGACGGTGCTCATCACCAGCGAGATCAGGCCGGCGATCAGCGGCGCATACAGGAAACCGCCACGGTTCTCCCAGTACTCGCGCTTGAGCAGCCAGCGCAGGGTGCCCATCGGGCTGACAGGATGA
Source organism: Stenotrophomonas sp. SMYL41 (assembly GCF_036319965.1). Lineage (NCBI taxonomy): Bacteria > Pseudomonadati > Pseudomonadota > Gammaproteobacteria > Lysobacterales > Lysobacteraceae > Stenotrophomonas > Stenotrophomonas sp. SMYL41. The sequence goes on from NZ_JAWIRX010000002.1 coordinate 147,143, forward strand.
TTGACGGCATTCATGCGTAGGTCCCCTTCATGATCGCGACGAACAGATCGGCAAGGCCCGGGCTGCGGGTCTCGCCAAGGGTGGAAAGCTGGGTGCGCGGCACGCCGTCGAACAGCATCACGGTCTTGCCGAACGCCAGGCTGCGCTCGTCGATCGGCTTCAGCGCGCGCGCAGTCTCCAGCTGGTCGGCATTGACCAGCAGCTCGGTGTAGCGCTGGCCGACGTCGTCCATTTCCGCGTCCAGCACGATGCGGCCATCACGGATGAACATGACGTCGCTGAGGATGTGCTCGATCTCCTCCACCTGGTGGGTGGTGACGATGATGGTCTTCTGCTCGTCGAAATAGTCTTCCAGCAGGCGCTGGTAGAACTCCTTGCGGTACAGGATGTCCAGGCCCAGGGTGGGCTCGTCCAGCACCAGGACGCGGGCATCGATGGCCATCACCAGCGCCAGGTGCAGCTGCACGATCATGCCCTTGGACAGTTCGCGCACGCGCTGCTTCGGCTGCAGCTTGGTGTTGGCCAGGAAACGCTCGCAGCGGGCACGGTCGAAGCGCGGGTGGACACCGGCCACGAAATCGATCGCCTCGCGGACCTTCAGCCAGCGCGGCAGCACGGCGACGTCGGCAATGAAGCAGATGTCGTTCATCAGCTCGTCGCGGTGCAGCCGCGGGTCGCGGCCGAGCACGCTCAGTTCACCTTCCACCGAGGTGAGCCCGAGGATGGCCTTCAGCGCGGTGGTCTTGCCGGCGCCGTTGGGCCCGATCAGGCCGACGATGCGCCCGCTCGGAATGCTGAAGCTGGCATTGTCGAGGGCCACGGTGGTCTTGTAGGCCTTGCGCAGGCCTCGGGCGGTGATGACCGGTTCACTTGCAGTGCTATTCATCAGACTTTCCCCTGGGGCAGCAATTCGTCGAGGCTCAGGCCCAGGCGCTGGATGCGCTCCAGCACGGCCGGCCATTCTTCATTGAGGAAGCGCTCGCGCTCGCTGCTGCGAAGCTGCGTGGCCGCCTGCTCGGTCATGAACATGCCCAGGCCGCGGCGCTTCTCGACCAGGCCTTCATCGGCCAGTTCCTGGTAAGCGCGCGAAACGGTGATGGGGTTGAGCTGGTAGTCGGCGGCCACCTGGCGCACCGAAGGCAGGGCATCGCCCGGCTTGAGGATTCCGTCGAGCATCATGGCGATCACGCGCTCCTTCAACTGACGGTAGATGGGAGCGCCGTCGCTCCACTGGATGTCGCTCATATTCAGCTCCGTGGGGTCAGCGGCTGTGCGAACGAGAAATACGGCATGGACAGGGAGCTGTGCAGCCGACGCGGGGGAGGGGGGGAGGGAGCGGCGTTCCCGGCCGGTGAAGCGATTGCGTCCTGCGCACTGTCGGCGGAGTCAGGGGAGGTTGGCATGGCCAGCCAGACCAACACGATCAGGGTCGAAACAACAGCGGCCGCAGGTGCGGTGAGGTTGCGACGGATCCGGGCGTTCATGGCTTCCCCCCTGTCTCAGGTGACTGGTGTTGTATGCAACTATAACACCGGCACGCCTACGTGCAACCCCTTGCCGTCCCCAACTGATGGCAGGGGTGGTCAAATCGCTGAAATATCACCTTATCTCTTTGATTGGAAAGTGAAATAAAATTGTCGTGCGGGCCGATCAAACCCTGCCTTCCATTCAGCGTTGTCCATGCTATGTCATCACTGCGCCCTTGCTGGTGTGTCCTGCTGGGAAGCGCCACGCTGCGCAAAGCCGCCAGCGCCCGTCGCAACAGGAGGGACTGGGCCCCGGTGCTATAGTTCGGCCGATTCCCGGCCGCTACCGGCCGGCCCTGTGAATGGCTACCGCGGACTGCTCTCGATGCCCCTGCCGACCGTTGTTCCGCGCCCCCTGCGCGGCCTGTCCCTGCTGACCCTGCTGGTGGCCGGCCTGGCCGCTTCCACCCATGCGCTGGCGGCCGATCTGCTGGACCTGGATTACCGCCCGCTGGCCAGCAAGCAGCAGGTCAACCTTCAGCAGCGCTACCACGGGCAGGTGCTGCTGGTGGTCAATACTGCAAGCAAGTGTGGCTATACCCCTCAGTACGAAGGGCTGGAGGCGCTGCAGAAGCGTTATGCCGGGCGCGGCTTTGCCGTGCTCGGTTTCCCGTCCAACGATTTCAAGGGCCAGGAGCCCGGTGACGAGAAGCAGATCCAGGATTTCTGCACGCTCACCTATGGCGTCAAATTCCCGATGTTCGAGAAGGTGCACGTGGTCGGTGCAGAGGCGACGCCGCTGTACCAGCGGCTCGCCGCAGCCACTGGCGTGGCGCCGGGCTGGAACTTCCACAAGTACCTGGTCGGCCGCGATGGCAAGGTCATCGCCCAGTTCGCCAGCAAGGTAACGCCGGACGATCCGCAGCTGACCGCGGCCATCGACAAGGCGCTGGCCGCAGCCGCTACGCATTGATATCCGGCACGGATGCCTCGACATCGACGGCATGCGTGCGACAATGCTTCTTTTCGCGCCGACGTCGGCGCCCAGACACTTCCAGGAATGCAGCGAATGAAGATGGGAATGCGCGGCGCCGCGGCGTCGGTTCTGATTCTGGCGATGGGCACTTCGGGTGTCGCTCTGTCGCAACAACCGGCTGCCCCCGCAGCCGCCAAGGAGACCGCAACCTTGAATTCCCCCAAGCAGAAGCTCGGCTACGCCATCGGCCTTGATGTCGCCAAGTCGTTCACCCCGATCGCCGATGAGATCGATGTGGCCGCGCTGCGCACCGCCGTGGAGCGTTCGTTCGAAGGCCTGCAGCCGCAGATCACCCAGGAACAGGCCAAGGCCACCGATGCCGCGCTGCGCCAGGTCGTGATGGCCCGCAGTGGCCAGCAGGTGCCGGGCATGGCCCCCGGTTCGCAGCCGCCGAAGGTCGATCGCGTCAAGGTGTCGCAGATGATCGGTTCGTACTCGGTCGGCCCGTCGCTGGCACAGCTGAAGGACGACATCGACGTCGCCTCGCTGTTTGACGCGATCAGCACCGGCCTGAGCAAGGGTCAGCCAAAGATGACGGAAGCTGACGCGACCGCCACCATCCAGGCCTTCATGGGCAGCAAGCAGGCCGAAATGCAGGCCAAGGCTGCCGCCGCCGCGCAGACCAACCGCGAGGAAGGCAACGCGTTCCTGGCCAAGAACAAGACCCAGCCGGGCGTGGTGACCACGCCGTCGGGCCTGCAGTACCAGATCATCCGCCCAGGTAGCGGCGAGCGTCCGCTGCCGAGCAGCAAGGTGCGCGTGAACTACGAAGGCAAGCTGCTCAACGGCACCGTGTTCGACAGCTCCTACGGTCGCCAGCCGGCCGAGTTCGGCCTGGACCAGGTGATCAAGGGCTGGACCGAAGGCGTCGCGCTGATGCCGGTCGGTTCGAAGTACCGCTTCTGGATCCCGGGCGAGCTTGCCTACGGTGAGAACGGTACCCCGGGTGGCCCGATCGGCCCGAACGCGACTCTGACGTTCGACGTCGAGCTGCTGGGCGTCCTGCCCTAAGCGACCACGGAGCCTGCACGGACATGCGCGTTGCGATTTTCGGTACCGGCTACGTGGGACTGGTGACCGGTACCTGCCTGGCCGACGTCGGCCACCAGGTGGTCTGCGTCGATATCGACCAGGCCAAGGTCGATGGCCTCAACCAGGGCATCATCCCGATCTATGAGCCGGGCCTGGAACCGATGGTGAAGGCCAACCACGCCGCGTCGCGGCTGGCCTTCACCACCGATGCCGCGACCGCGATCGGCCACGGCCAGGTCGTGTTCATCGCCGTCGGCACGCCGCCGGACGAGGATGGCAGCGCCGATCTGCAGTACGTGCTGGCTGTGGCCCGCACCATCGGCCAGCACATGAGCGTGCCGACCGTGGTGGTCAACAAGTCGACGGTGCCGGTGGGCACCGCCGACAAGGTACGTGCCGCCATTGCCGCGGAGCTGGCTGCACGTGGCGCGGACATCGCTTTCGATGTGGTGTCCAACCCGGAATTCCTGAAGGAAGGCGACGCCGTTGCCGACTGCATGCGCCCGGATCGCATCATCGTCGGTGCGACCAGTGCCGAGTCGGTGGCGGTGATGCGGCGCCTGTATGCACCGTTCAACCGCAACCACGACCGGGTGGTGGAAATGGACGTGCGTTCGGCCGAGCTGACCAAGTACGCAGCCAACGCGATGCTGGCGACCAAGATCTCGTTCATGAACGAGATCGCCAACATTGCCGAACGTGTCGGTGCCGATGTCGAGCAGGTCCGCCAGGGCATCGGCTCGGATCCGCGCATCGGCTGGCATTTCATCTATCCGGGCGCCGGTTACGGCGGCTCGTGCTTCCCCAAGGACGTGCAGGCGCTGGCCCGCACCGCCCAGCAGGCCGGCCTGGAGCCGAAGCTGCTCAACGCCGTGGAAGCAGTCAACGATGCGCAGAAGGGCCATCTGTTCGCCCTGATCCAGCGCCATTACGACAAGGGCGAGGACGAAGGCGTGCGTGGCAAGACCTTTGCCGTGTGGGGCCTGGCGTTCAAGCCGAACACCGACGACATGCGCGAAGCCTCCAGTCGCCGCCTGCTGGCGCAGTTGTGGGAAGGTGGCGCGACGGTGCGTGCCTATGATCCGGAAGCGATGCACGAGTCGCAGCGCATCTTCGGCGAACGCGATGACCTGGTGTTCTGCAGCAATGCCAACGAGGCGCTGCAGGGCGCCGATGCACTGGTCGTGGTGACCGAGTGGAAGCAGTTCCGCAGCCCCGATTTCCAGAAGCTGCGCGAGCAGTTGAGGGACGCGGTGGTGTTCGACGGCCGCAACCTGTACGAGCCGGCGGATGTGGAAGCGGCGGGCCTGGCTTACTACGGCATCGGCCGGGGGCGCTCGCTGCATGTCTGATCTGCTGCCAACCGAACGCGAGCAGGCGCTGGAAGCGCGCCTGGTCGAGCTGGAAATGCGCGTATCCTTCCAGGAACAGGCGCTGGCCGAACTGAGCGATGCGCTGGCCGATGCCCGCATGCAGGGCATGCGCAACGCTGACGTGCTGCGCGTGCTGCTGGAAGACCTGGGCAAGGTCCGCAACGCACTGAATTCTTCCGATCCGGCGAGCGAACCGCCGCCGCCGCACTATTGATCCGAACTCTATGAGCGATACCCTCCGCGACCAGCTGCTGGGCCTGGGCTTCAAGCCTGCGCCCAAGCCCGAGCGCAAGAATGACGCCCCCCGCCGTGACGGCCGCCCGCAGGGCAAGGGTGGCAACGGCAATGGAAAGCCGCAGGGCGCTGGCAAGGGCGAGCACAAGCCCGGCGAGCGCCGTGGGCATGGCCACGGTGGCCCGGGCAAGCCTGGCCAGTCGCGGGGTCCGGGCCAGCAGGGCCCGCGCAAGCCGCGCAGCGCCGAAGAGATGGACCTGGCCAAGGCCTACGCCATCCGGGCTCAGAAGGAAAAGGAAGAGCGCATCGAGACCGAGCGCCTGAAGCAGGAAGAAGCGCGCGTGCGCCGCGAGGCCAAGGCCAAGCTGGAAGAACTGCTGAAGGACAAGGGCCTGAATGCCGAAGCGGCGGACATTGCCCGTCACTTCCCGTACGGCGGCAAGATCAAGCGCATCTATGTGACTGCTGAACAGCTGACCGCGCTCAACGCCGGTGAGCTGGGTGTGGTCCAGCTCAATGGCCGCTACCTGCTGGTGACCGCCGAGGTGCTGGCGCAGGCCGAGGCGGTGTTCGCCGCGTCGGTGGCGCTGAAGGTCGATCCGAATGCGCCGGCCGAGGAAGATCCGTACGCAGACCCGCAATACCAGGTGCCGGACGACCTGGTCTGGTAAACGCGTGACCGCCGCGGGCGCACTGCCGTTGCGGCCGTGGGGGAAGGGATGACCGCTGATCCAAGCCGCGGCTACGTGCCGCACATTGATGGCCTGCGCGCGATCGCCGTGCTGGCCGTCATCGTGTTCCACCTGGACCCGGCCTGGTTGCCGGGCGGGTTCACCGGCGTGGATGTGTTCTTCGTCATCTCCGGTTTCGTGGTCAGCGCGTCGGTACACCGGCTGCCGCCGTTGTCGCTGGGGCAGTCGATGCTGCGCTTCTATGCGCGCCGGATCCGCCGCATCGCGCCGGCACTGCTGGCCTGCCTGTTGCTGACGGCCGTGGCGAGCGTGCTGTTCATTCCCGAGTCCTGGCTCAGCGAAGCCAGTGACAGGACCGGGCTGATGGCGTTGTTCGGCTTCAGCAACTGGGTGCTGGCGGCGATCGGCAACGATTACTTCGCGCCCAAAGCCGAATTCAATCCCTACACCCATACCTGGTCGCTGGGTGTGGAAGAGCAGTTCTACCTGTTGTTCCCGCTGCTGTTCCTGGCCTGGGCACGCGGCGCACGCGGGCGCTGGATCAGCCTGGGCCTGTTCGCCGTGGTCAGCATGGCGTCGCTGCTGCACGCTGCTGTGCTGGGCCTGCGCGAGGTGCCGCCGTCGTGGGCGTTCTACGCCACCAGCACCCGTCTCTGGCAATTGGGAGTGGGCGTGCTGCTGTTCCAGCTGCTGCACGTGCGCGAGTCGCTGGACCCGGCAACCGGCCAGGCACTGAAGCGCGCTGCGCCGGTGTTCTCCCTGCTGGCCATGGGGGCGCTGGCCCTGCTGGGGTGGGCGCTGTGGTCTGCGCGCGCAGGACGTTCACCGTGGCCTGACGGCCTGCTGCCGGCCTTCGCCACCGCAGGCCTGCTGTGGGCGCTGCATCATCATCCGCAGGCGTGGGTGGCGCGCCTGCTGGCCAGCGCTCCGATGCGCCGCATCGGCCTGCTGTCGTACTCGTTGTATCTGTGGCACTGGCCGGTGTTCGTGCTGATGCGCTGGACAGTGGGCCTGCAGACACCGTTACAGATGATCGCTGCGATCGCGCTGGTACTGCTGTTGTCCTGGTTGTCATGGCGCTGGGTGGAACAACCGTTCCGCGGGCCATTGGCGCAGCGCTTGCGCCCTGGGCGCTGGGTGTTGGCTGGCGCGGTCGTGCTGCTGTGCGCGGCCGGCATCCAGGCATTGCTCTATCAGCAGGCACCGCGGCTGTCGCTGAGTACGGTCAGCCGGCATCCGGCCGATTGGTACCCCAATGGCAAGAGCGTGGCAGGTGACTATCCCGATTGCACATTGGTGGCCGCGAAGCATCGTTTCGAAGGCGGTAGTGCGCGGACCTTCGCCCGTGGAAACTGCGACCGCCCGCTGCCGGCCGGTGCACCGAAGCGGGTGTTCGTTGCCGGTGATTCGCATGCGATGGCCTCTATCGAACTGCTGCAACGGCTGGCGCTGGAAACCGGCTCGGAGGTGTCCCTCTATGGCCGTGGCGGATGCCCGCAGGTGAGCCTGCAGAAGTGGCGCGGCGCCGGTGCCGGGTGCGCTGATTTCGACGCAGCAGTGTTCGCGGACATCGAGCGGCGTGCGCAGCCGGGAGACGCGGTGGTGCTGGTGTCGCTGCGCGTGCCGCGCCTGTCCGATCAGTTCGTGCTGTTCGATGCACAGGCGCAGCTGGCGGGCGAACTGACTGTGGAAGCGGCGGCAGGGCGTGCGGCCGAAGTAGCCGAGGCGATCACGCAGTGGAGGCCACTGGCCGAGCGTGGTGTGCGCATCGTGCTGGAGGCTCCCAAGCCGGTGCTGCCGGCGCCTCCCTATCGCTGCTCGGACCGCTTCAACGCCCGCAACGAGGTCTGCCGCAACGGCCTGGACAGCACGCGCGAGGCGATGGAAACGCTGCGGGCGCCGATGCTGGGCAGCCTGCAGCAGCTGGTCGATGGCCTGCCGGGCGGCGTGCTGTGGGACCCGATGCCGGTGCTGTGCGACGACGCGCTGTGTCCCGCGCAACGCGATGGCCGCCCGCTGTTCTTCGATGGCGATCATCTCAGCGCGCATGGCAATCGCGCGCTGCTGCCGTCGCTGCTGCAGGTGGTGCTGCAGCGCTGAACCGGAATCGGGTCAGTGCGCGCGGTTGTTCCGTCGCGCACGGATCAGCGGCAGGCTCAGCGCGAAGAAGCACAGCAGGGCGCCGATCAGGGCGAAGCCGCTGCCGGCCAGGAATGCGGTGCGACCGTCGTCGATCTTCCACAGTTGGCCGGCAATGAGTGCGCCGAGCACACCGCCGGCACCGGACGAGAATCCGTACAGCAGCCCCTGGCCATGCCCATTGAGGCGACCGGGGAAGTAGGTCGCCAGCATCTGCATCGCCGCAGCGAAGAACGCCGCAAAGCCCAGTGCGTGCGCGCTCTGCGCCAGCAGCATCACCGGCAGGTTTTCCGGGAACAATGCGGTCACGGCCCAGCGCAGGCAGGAACTGACCAGCGCGATCAGCAGCATCCAGCTGGCGTCATAGCGGCGGAAGAAGCGGCCGATGGTGAAGAACACACCCACTTCGAAGACCACACCGATGGTCCACAACAGGCCCAGGGTGGAGGTGCGGTAGCCGTGATGGTCCATGTAGACCGAAAAGAACGTGTAGTACGGGCCGAAAGACAGTTGCTCCATGAAGGCGGCCAGGAAGAATGCCAGCACCGGCGGGCGGCGCACGATCTGCCAGAAGCCGCTGGCGTCGCCGTCGGTCTTGCCGATGCCGCGTGCGTAGTGGTTGCCGAAGGCCGAGGCGACCAGCAGCGCGAACAGTGGCAGCATCATCCACGGCAGCAGCCCGGCGCGGCTGGCCGTGCCGTCACCTTCGATCAGCCAGCCGAACAGGGTCACGACGGCGATGAAGCCGAGCGAACCCCAGACCCGGATCAACCCGTAGCGATGGCTGTCGTTGCCCAGGTGGGTGAGGGTGATCGACTCGAACTGCGGCATCACCGCGTTGTAGAAGAAGCAGAACACCACCATGGCCGGGTACATCCACGGCTGCGGCAGCGGCAGCAGGAATACCGCGAAGCTGAGCAGGGTCAGCACGCAGCCGATGCGCAGCAGGCGGATCGGTCGCGGTGATGCGGCCGCCAGCGAGGTCCAGGTGCTGGGCGCGATCACGCGGGTGGCATACCACAGGCCCATCATCACGCTGATGGCGGTCACGCTCATGCCGCGCGCGGTCAGGAACAGGCTCCAGTACGGAGTGAACGCGCCCAGCGCCGCGTAGTAGAACAGGTAGAAGCTGGAGAGGCGGGCAACGGGAACGGTCATCGCGGAATGATGAGGCAAAAAGGGGACGGAGGGGATTTAGTCGTTTGTGCATAAGCGACTTAATCCCCTCCGTCCCCTTTTTGTGTCACTCGGGGTCGTAGTCGAGGTTGGAGGCCAGCCAGCGTTCGGCCTGGGCACGGTCCACGCCCTTGCGGCGGGCGTAGTCGCTGACCTGCTCGCGGCTGAGCCGGCCGACCACGAAGTACTGGCTCTGCGGATGGCTGAAGTAGTAGCCCGAAACAGCGGCCGTGGGCAGCATCGCGAAGCTCTCGGTCAACGCCATGCCGGCGTTGGCTTCGGCCTGCAGCAGGTCGAACAGGCAGCGTTTCTCGCTGTGCTCCGGGCAGGCGGGGTAGCCGGGTGCGGGGCGGATGCCGCGGTACTGCTCGTCGATCAGGGCCTCGTTGTCCAGCGTCTCGGTGCGCTCATGGCCCCAGAATTCGGTACGCACGCGCTGGTGCAGGCGCTCGGCCAGCGCCTCGGCGAAGCGGTCGGCGAGGGCCTTCAGCAGGATCGCGTTGTAGTCGTCATGCTCGGCTTCGAAGCGCGCGACGTGCGCGTCGATGCCGATACCGGCAGTGACCGCGAACGCGCCGATCCAGTCCTGCTTGCCGCTGTCGGCGGGCGCGATGAAGTCAGCCAGGCAGAAGTCCGGGCGCTCGGCCGGCTTGTCCACCTGCTGGCGCAGGAAGTGCAGGGTGGTCTCGCCCTGCGGGTGCTTCACTCGCACGTCGTCGCCGATGCTGTTGGCCGGCCACAGGCCGAACACGGCCTTGGCCGTCAGCCACTTCTCGCCGACGATGCGGTCAAGCATCGCGCGGGCATCGCGGTACAGCTCGCTGGCCTGGGTGCCGACGATCTCATCGGTGAGGATGGCCGGGAACTTGCCGGCCAGCTCCCAGGCCTGGAAGAACGGCGTCCAGTCGATATAGTCGACCAGTTCGGCCAACGGGTAGTCGTCGAATACGTGCAGGCCGGGCTGGTCCGGTGCCGGTGGCGTGTAGCTGTCCCAACCGCCCTGGAACTTCTGCCCGCGGGCATGTTCCAGCGTGACCAGGCGCTTGGCGTCGCCGCGGTTGCGGTGGCGTGCGCGGATCTCCGCGTAGTCCGCTTCATTGGCGGCGACGAAGGCTTCGCGCAGGTCGCGCGAGATCAGCGACTGGGCAACGCCCACCGCGCGCGAGGCATCCTTCACCCACACCGTGGGTGCCTTGTAATGGGGGTCGATCTTCAACGCGGTATGCGCGCGCGAGGTGGTCGCGCCCCCGATCAGCAGCGGCAGGTCGAAGCCCTGGCGCTCCATCTCGCGGGCGACGTGGCTCATCTCCTCCAGCGACGGGGTGATCAGTCCGGACAGGCCGATCAGGTCGGCGTTGTGCTCACGGGCGGCATCGAGGATCTTCTGCGCAGGCACCATCACGCCGAGGTCGACCACCTCGAAGTTGTTGCAGGCCAGGACGACGCCAACAATGTTCTTGCCGATGTCATGCACGTCGCCCTTCACCGTGGCCATGATGATCTTGCCGTTGCTCTTGGCGGTATCACCGCTGCGTACCTTCTCCGCTTCGATGTACGGCAGCAGGTAGGCCACGGCCTTCTTCATCACGCGCGCGGACTTCACCACCTGCGGCAGGAACATCTTGCCCGCGCCGAACAGGTCGCCGACGATGTTCATCCCGTCCATCAGCGGGCCCTCGATCACGTCCAGCGGGCGGCTGGAGGCCTGCCTGGCCAGTTCCGTGTCTTCCTCCACCCAGGCGTCCAGGCCGTGCACCAGCGCGTGCGCCAGGCGCTGTGCCACCGGCTTGCCGCGCCAGGCCAGGTCTTCGGTCTTCGCTGCGCCCTTCCTGCCCTTGTAGCGCTCGGCGATCTCCAGCAGGCGCTCGGTGGCATCGCGGCGGCGGTTGAGGATCACGTCCTCGACGCGCTCGCGCAGCTCGGGGTCCAGTTCGTCGTAGATCGGCATGGCGCCGGCGTTGACGATGCCCATGTCCATGCCGGCGGCGATGGCGTGGTAGAGGAACACCGAGTGGATGGCCTGACGCACCGTTTCGTTGCCGCGGAACGAGAACGAAACGTTGGAGACACCGCCGGAGACATGGCAGTGCGGCAGGGTCTGCTTGATGATGCGGGTGGCTTCGATGAAGTCCACCGCATAGTTGTCGTGCTCTTCGATGCCGGTGGCGACGGCGAAGATGTTCGGGTCGAAGATGATGTCCTGGGGCGGGAAGTCGATCTCGTCGACCAGGATGCGGTAGGCGCGGGTGCAGATCTCGACCTTGCGCGCGCAGGTGTCAGCCTGTCCGTTCTCATCGAAGGCCATCACCACCGCGGCGGCACCGTAGCGCAGCACCTTGCGCGCGTGCTCGCGGAACAGCGCCTCGCCTTCCTTCAGCGAGATCGAATTGACCACGCTCTTGCCCTGCAGGCACTTCAGGCCGGCTTCGATCACGCTCCACTTGGAGGAGTCGACCATCACCGGGATGCGGGCGATGTCCGGCTCGGACATGATCAGGTTGAGGTAGCGGGTCATCGCCGCTTCCGAATCGATCAGGCCCTCGTCCATGTTGACGTCGAGGATCTGCGCGCCGCTGGCGACCTGCTGGCGGGCCACGTCCACCGCTTCTTCGTAGCGGCCTTCCTTGATGAGCTTGCGGAACTGTGCGCTGCCGGTGACGTTGGTGCGTTCGCCGACGTTGATGAACAGCAGGTCCGGCGTGATGACCAGGGGTTCCAGGCCGGACAGGCGGGTAGGGCGGACGGGCGTCATGGCAGGCGGCGGCTCAGCGGCAATAGGGCGGAAAGTGCGGGACGGTGGCGGCGATGCTCATGCGGCCTGCTCCTGGACACCGGGCAGGGCGCGCGGCGGGAGCCCGGCCACGGCCTGGGCGATCGCACGGATGTGATCGGGGGTGGAACCGCAGCAGCCGCCGACCAGGTTCAACAGGCCATCCTCGGCGAAACCACGCAGGGTGCTGGCCATGTCCTCGGGCGTCTCGTCGTACTCGCCGAAGGCATTGGGCAGGCCTGCGTTGGGATGTGCGCTGACGTAACAGTCGGCGACCTGCGAGAGGGTTTCCACGTGCGGGCGCATCGCATCGGCGCCCAACGCGCAGTTCAGGCCGATCGATAACGGACGCGCATGCGCCAGTGACGCATGGAAGGCCTCGGCGGTCTGCCCGGACAGCGTGCGTCCGGAGGCATCGGTGATGGTGCCGGAGATCATCACCGGCAGGCGTCCGCCACGCGCGTCGAAGGCTTCCTCCAGCGCATACAGCGCCGCCTTGGCATTGAGCGTGTCGAAGATGGTTTCGACCATGAGGGTGTCGGCGCCACCGTCGATCAGGCCCTCGATGGCTTCGCGATAGGTGTCGCGAAGCTCGTCGAAGCTGGTGTTGCGGAAGCCGGGATCATTGACGTCGGGGCTGATCGAGGCGGTGCGGCTGGTCGGGCCGATCACCCCGATGACGAAGCGCGGCTTGCCCGGCGTGGTTGCAGCCACGGCGTCGCAGCAGGTGCGGGCGACCGCAGCACCGGCCTTGTTCAACTCGTACACCAGGTGCTCGAGGTGGTAGTCGGCCTGGCTGACCGAGGTGGCGTTGAAGGTGTTGGTCTCGACCAGGTCCGCGCCGGCGTCCAGATAGGCAGTGTGGATGTCGGCGATGACCTGCGGCCGGGTCAGCAGCAGCAGATCGTTGTTTCCCTTCAGGTCATGGCTTTCCGGCACGGCGTGGTCGCATGCGGGGCCATGCACATGATCGTAGCCACCGGCAAAACGCTCGCCGCGATAATCGTCTTCCTGCAGACCATGGCGCTGGATCATGGTACCCATCGCACCGTCGATGATCAGGATCCGCTCGCGCAGGGCATCGAGCAGGGCGTTGGCACGATCAGGATGCAACCAGGGCAGGGCGGGCATGGCGGTCTCGGGCTCAGGGCTTGTTGGCGATCAGCGAAATCACTTCGAAGTGCGGCGGACGCTTCTCGCGGGTGACCGTCTCCAGGCTGGATACCTGCAGGCCGGCCTTGTCGACGAACTTGCGCAGTTCCTTGTCGCTGAAGCCGAGGTTGACGTGGCCGTAGGCCTCCACCGCCGCCTTGTGCTCGTGGCGGGCCAGGCTGCACAGCAGCAGGCGGCCGCCCGGGCGCAGCACGCGCGCGGCTTCGGTCACCGCCTGCGCTGGTTTGCTGGCGTAGGTCAGCGCGTGCATCAGCACCACCAGGTCGAAGCTGCCGTCCTTGAACGGCAGGGCATGCATGTCACCCTCGCGGACTTCCACATTGGGCAGCCGGCGCAGGCGCTCGCTGGCAGCGGCGACCACGCGCGCGCTGGTATCGATGCAGATGTAGCGCTTGGCGTGGGGCGCGACCAGTTCGGCCAGCACGCCGTCACCGGAGGCGATGTCCAGCACGTCGCCGGTTTCCAGCAACGGCAGGGCGGTGCGCGCCAGCGCCTCCCAGGTACGGCCCGGAGAGTAGTGGCGCTCCATGTCGCCGGCCACGCTGTCGGCCCAGTTCTGGTCCGAGGCGCGGTGGGCCAGCACTGCAGCCACCCGCTCGGCATCCTGTCGCAGCAACGGGTCGTCGCTTCCGTTGCTCAAGGCATGCCACAATGCACGCTGCGCCGGGTCCAGCTGGGCCTCGTCGAAGCGGTAGTAGGCCGACACGCCGGCGCGGCGATCGCGGACCAGGCCGGCTTCCTTCAGGCGCGCCAGGTGGGTGGACACGCGCGGCTGCGCCAGCCGGGTGATCGCCGACAGTTCGGCCACGGTCAGCTCTTCCTGCTCCAGCAGCGCCAGCAGGCGCACGCGGGTGGCATCGGCGAACACCTTCAGGCGGGTCGACCAGTCTTCCAGATCCATAAATATCTACCTATCGCGATATAGAGATATATTCGCCGAGAAGGCCTGCCGCGGTCAAGTCGCCAGCGTACGGAAACAGCCGGGCCCCGGTACAATCGGGGCACCTGGGCGCGCCGTATGCAGCCCATAACTTCATGTACCCGGGAGGGTGTTGTGGATTTCAGCTTTACCGAAGAGCAGTTGATGCTGCAGGACGTGGCGCGGCGCATCGCGCAGGAAAAGATCGCCCCCAGCGCGGAGCACCATGACCGCACGGGCGAGTTCCCGCTGGACAACATCCGCCTGCTGGGCGAGAACGGCCTGATGGGCATCGAAGTGCCGACCGAATACGGCGGTGCGGGCATGGACCCGGTGGCGTACGTGCTGGCGATGGTGGAGGTCGCCGCCGCCGACGCAGCCCACTCGACCATCATGTCGGTCAACAACTCGCTGTTCTGCAACGGCATCCTCACCCATGGCAGCGAGCAGCAGAAGCAGACCTACGTGCGTGCCATCGCCGAAGGCGAGGCCATCGGCGCGTTCGCGCTGACCGAGCCGCAGTCCGGTTCGGACGCCACCGCCATGCGCTGCCGTGCGGTGAAGCAGGCCGATGGCACCTTCGTCATCAACGGCAAGAAGAGCTGGATCACCTCCGGCCCGGTGGCCAAGTACATCGTGCTGTTCGCGATGAGCGAGCCGGACAAGGGCGCGCGCGGCATCACCGCCTTCCTGATCGATACCGACAAGGCCGGCTTCGGCCGTGGCAAGACCGAGCCCAAGCTCGGCATCCGCGCTTCGGCCACCTGCGAGATCGAGTTCAACGATTACGTGGCGCAGGCCGAAGACGTGCTGGGCCAGGAAGGCGAGGGCTTCAAGATTGCCATGAGCGTTCTCGATGCCGGCCGCATCGGCATCGCCTCGCAGGCCATCGGCATCGCCCGTGCCGCCTATGAAGCGACCCTGGCGTACGTGAAGGAACGCAAGGCGTTCGGCGCGGCCATCGGCACCTTCCAGATGACCCAGGCCAAGATTGCCGACATGAAGTGCAAGCTGGATGCGGCGCTGCTGCTGACCCTGCGCGCGGCGTGGGTGAAGGGCCAGGGCAAGCGCTTCAGCAATGAAGCGGCCATTGCCAAGCTGACCGCTTCGGAAGCAGCGATGTGGATCACCCACCAGGCCGTGCAGATCCACGGTGGCATGGGCTATTCCAAGGAAATGCCGCTGGAGCGCTATTTCCGTGATGCCAAGATCACCGAGATCTACGAAGGCACCTCGGAAATCCAGCGCCTGGTGATCGCCCGCAACGAGACCGGGCTGCGCTGAGTCGCAACGGCCGCGCCGCTGCAACGGCGGCGCGGCCAGTAGATCCACGGCATGCGTGGATACACGGTCCACTTGGCCGAGCGATACCCGATCTGTTCCAATGCAGGCCGTTTTTACGCGGTCTGCAAATATGATCTATCGTGGTTGGGGATTCATGACGCTGGTGACGCCGATTGCAGCCATCCTGCTGCTGGCGTACTTCTTCCCGCATGAAGGCTCCAAGGGCAACACGCCGCTGGCGCAGGTTCTGTTGGGTGCAGGCATCGGCGCAGCGGTGAACGTACTGCTGGGTCTGTGGCTCAACCGTGCGCCCCGGCAGAAGGGCGAGGTCGCACCCCATCATTTCTTCTTTGTGCCGATGCAATGGGCTGCACTGGTGATCGTGGCGGTGTGCGCAGTGGTTGCGCTGCTGCGCTGAGACGTTGCCCTGGTAGTGCCAACCAAGGTTGGCGGCTACCGGGCATGCCGTTGCTCTGGTGGATTGCAACCTTCGGGCATGCCGTTGCCCTGGTAGATGCCAACCTTGGTTGGCATGGATTCAAAAGCGGCAAGAAAAAAGGCCCCGGATCGCTCCGGGGCCTTTCTCGTTTCAGCCTACCACCGGATCAACGATCCGGGCGGTGGGCGGATTCCGCATCGCGCTGGCGCTCCATGAACTCCTTGGACGGCTCATCCAGCTTGTCACCCAGCATGCGGCGCACGACCACGAAGAACACCGGGATCATCAGCAGGCCCAGCAGGGTGGCAAACAGCATGCCGCCGATCACGCCGGTACCGATGGCGTGGCGGGAGTTGGCGCCGGCGCCGGTGGAGATCGCCATCGGGATCACGCCCATGATGAAAGCGAACGAGGTCATCAGGATCGGGCGGAAGCGCAGGCGGGCCGCCTCGATGGTGGCATCGCGCAGGTTCTTGCCTGCTGCGCGCTGCTCCACCGCGAACTCCACGATCAGGATCGCGTTCTTCGCCGCCAGGCCGATCACGGTGATCAGGCCGATCTTGAAGAACAGATCGTTGGGCAGGCCGCGCAGCATCGACAGGCCGAGGGCACCGAGCACGCCCAGCGGCACGACCAGCAGCACCGCCACCGGGATCGACCAGCTTTCGTACAGGGCCGCCAGGCACAGGAACACCACCACGATCGACAGCACCAGCAGCAGCGTCGCGGCGTTGCCGGCCAGGATTTCCTGGTAGGACATGCCGGACCAGTCGTAGCCGAAGCCGGCCGGCAGGTCGTCGTTGACGATGCTCTCCATGGTCTGCATCGCTTCACCCGAGCTGGTGCCCGGGGCCTGCGAGCCGACGATGTTGATCGCCGAGTAGCCGTTGTAGCGGCTCAGCGACGGCGGTGCCGACACCCATTCGGACTTGACCACCGTGTTCAGCGGGATCATCGCGTTGGTGCCGTCAGCATTGGTGGTCAGGCTGGACGGGCTGTAGAAGCTCTTCAGCGACTCCTGGCCGGTGCGGTACGGGCCATCGGCCTGCATGGTCACGCGCTTGATGCGGCCTTCGTAGAAGAAGTCGTTGACGTACACCGGGGCGAGCATCAGCTGGATGGTGCTGTACACGTCCGACACCGACATGCCCATCGACTGCGCCTGCACGCGGTCCACGTGCAGCTGCAGCTGCGGGGCGTTTTCCAGCCCGTTCGGACGCACGCCGACCAGTGCCTCGGGCTTCTGCGCTGCGTTGCCGAGCAGGATGTTGCGCGCCTGGGTCAGCTGCTCGTAGCCGGCACCGCTGCGGTCCTGCAGCCACATGTCGAAGCCGCCGAACTGGCCGAGACCCTGCACGGTGGGCAGGTTGACCACGAAGATCTGCGCTTCCTTGATGCCATAGAACGCGCCGTTCATGTTCTGGATGAACTCGGGTGCGGTGAACTTGCGTTCCTCCCACGGCTTCAGGCGGATGAAGCCCATGCCCACGTTCTCGCCGGAACCGACGAAGCTGAAACCGGCCACCTGCAGCATGCCTTCATAGCCATCCTGCTTTTCCAGGATGCCACGCATCTGCGCGAACACTTCGTTGGTCTGGCCCTTGGTCGAGCCCGGCGGCAGCTGCACGATCGCCAGCGCATAGCCCTGGTCTTCTTCCGGCAGGAAGCTGCCCGGCATGCGGGTGAACAGGAAGCCGCACAGCGCGGTCAGCACCACGAACAGGATCATCCAGCGCGGCGCATGGCGCACCGCCGAGGTGATGTGGCCCACATAGGTGTGGCTGATCTTGTCGTAGTACTTGTTGAAGGTGCGGTAGACGATGTTCGGGTTGTCGTTGTGCGTCGGCTTGAGGAAGGTCGCGCACAGCGCCGGGGTGAAGCCCAGTGCCAGGAACGCCGAGAACGCCATCGAGATGGCGATGGTCAGCGCGAACTGCTTGTAGATCTCACCGGCGGCACCACCCTGCAGGGCGGACGGGATGAACACCGCGGCCAGCACGACGGTGATCGCCACCACCGCGCCGGTGATCTGGGTCATCGCCTTCTGCGTGGCCGGCTTCGGCGCCAGGCCTTCCTCGGTCATGATGCGTTCGACGTTCTCGATCACCACGATCGCGTCATCGACCACGATGCCGATCGCCAGCACCATCGCGAACAGGGTCAGCTGGTTGATCGTGAAGCCGATCATCCACATGCCCAGGAAGGTACCGAGCAGGGCCACCGGGATGACCAGGGTCGGGATCAGGGTAGCGCGGAAGTTCTGCAGGAAGATCAGCATCACCAGGAACACCAGCAACACGGCCTCGAACAGGGTCTTGACCACTTCCTGGATGGAGATCTTGACGAAGGTCGTGCTGTCGTACGGCGAGAACCAGGTCACGCCGGCCGGGAAGCTGGGCTGCAGCTCGTCCATCTTGGCGCGCACCGCATCAGCCACGTTCAGGGCGTTGGCGCCCGGCAGCAGCTGGATGGCGAAGGCGCCGGTCGGCTTGCCGTTGTACTGCGTGTCGAAGCCGTAATTGTTGGCGCCGAACGCAACGCGTGCGATGTCCTTCAGCAGCACGCGCGAGCCGTCAGCGTTGGCGCGCAGGATGATGTTCTCGAATTCCTGCGGCGAGCTGAAGCGGCCTTCGGCCGAGACCGTGGCGGTGAAGTGCTGGCCTTCCGGCGACGGATCCGAGCCAAGCGCACCGGCGGCGAACTGCACGTTCTGCGCGCGTACCGCGGCCAGCACCTGGCTGGCCGACAGGCCGTAGCCCTGCATCTTTTCCGGGTTCAGCCAGATGTTCATGGCGTACTCGGAACCGAACTGCTGGGTGCTGCCGACGCCGGGGATACGCGAGACCTGGTCGAGCACGCGCGAGCCGACGATGTCGTTCAGGGCGTCACGGTTGATGGCCGGCGTATCGGACTGCAGCGCGATCACCATCAGGAAGCCGGCGTTGGCCTTGGCCACCACCACGCCCTGCTGGGTCACCTCCGAAGGCAGTCGTGGCGTGGCCAGCGAGACCTTGTTCTGCACCTGCACCTGGGCGATGTCCGGATCGGTACCGGTCTCGAAGGTCAGGGTGATCTGCGCGCGGCCGTTGGAGGCGGACGAGGAGCTGAAGTACAGCAGGTGATCGATGCCGGTCAGCTGCTGCTCGATCACCTGGGTGACCGATTTCTCGGTGGTGTCCGCACTGGCGCCCGGGTAGGTCGCCGAGACGGTGACCTGCGGCGGGGCGATGTTGGGATAGGACTCCACGCCCAGGTTGAGGATCGCGATCACGCCGCTGAGCGAGATCAGGATCGCCACCACCCAGGCGAAGACTGGATGTTCGATGAAAAATTTAGGCATGACGGAAGGTTCCCGTTACTGCTTGTTCGAATCGGTGGCGGCCGGCTTGGCCGCATCGGCCTGCTCGGGCTTGGCCGCGTCGGCCGGTGCCTTGCCTGCGGCCGGTGCTGCGCCCGCCGGAGCGGCGCCGCCTGCGGCAGACTTGCCGTTGGCGTCCTGCCCCGGGGTCCACGGCTTGGCCACCGCCGGTGCACCTTCCTTGACCTTCTGTACGCCGGCCACGATCACCTTGTCACCGGCAGCCAGGCCGTCGCTGACCAGCCAGTTGCCGTTCTGCGCGCCATCGGTCTTCACGTTCTTGCGCGCGACCTTGCCGTCGGCGCCGACCACCATCACGTAGCCGCCCGTGGTGTCGCGCAGCAGGGCCTGCTGCGGTACCAGGAAGGCATTGTTGCGTTCGCCCAGGTTGGCCTGGAAGCTGACGAAGGCGCCCGGCAGCAGGATCTGCTGCGGGTTCGGCAGCAACGCACGCAACGACACCGCACCGGTGGCCGGGTCGACCGTGGTCGAGGAGAAGTCCAGGGTGCCCGGCTCGCTGTAGGTGCTGCCATCGGCCAGCTTGACGTTGACCGTGGCCTTGCCGTCGCCCGACAGCGCCAGCGCGCCCTTGGCCTGCTGCGCGCGCAGTTGGGTCAGTTCATCCACGCTCAGCGAGAAGTTCACGTACAGCGGGTCGAGCTGGTCGACGGTGGTCAGCAGGGTCACATCGCCCTGGCCGACCAGCGCACCTTCGGTGACCTGCTGCTTGTTGGCCACGCCGCTGATCGGTGCGGTCACTTCGGTGTAGCCCAGGCTGATGCGCGAAGAGGTCACCGCCGCTTCGGCCTGCTTGACCGCGGCCAGGGCGGTGCGCTCGGCCGATTCGGCGTTGTCCAGGTCGGCCTTGGAGACGAACTGCTGCGGCGCCAGCGAACGTGCGCGGTCGGCGGCGACCTTGGCGTTGGCGTAGCTCGCGCGGGCCGAGGCCAGCTGCGCTTCGGAGGCATTGAGCGAGGCACGCAACGGCGCCGGGTCGATCAGGAACAGGGTCTGGCCCTGCTTGACCTGCGAGCCTTCCTGGTAGACGCGCTTGAGCAGCACGCCGGGCACGCGTGCGCGGACGTCGGCGCTGCGGAACGGCGACAGGCGGCCGACCAGCTCGCGCTGCAGCGGCAGGGTCTGCGGCTTGGCGTCGATCACGCCCACCTCCGGCGGCGGGGGCGTCTGCTGTTCCGGCTTCTTGCAGGCAGCCAGAGCGACAGCAACGGCGCACGTCAAGGCAAGGGTGCGGAGTGGGGCGGTCATCAGGAGGAACTCCGGGGTTGGTTTGTAGACGGGGCCGGCGACGGCCGTGGCGCGAACGCGCGCAGGAAGCTGTCGACGGAGAACTCTGCCCAGCGCCGACGCAAGAGTGCGTCATCACGATGGGGGGTATGGAAGCGCTGTTTGTCGAAATCCTGACCGGCGATCATGCTCAGCAGCAGTTCGGCCATGAAGTGCGGGTCGTCATGCCGGAGCTGGCCTCGCATGCAAACGGTTTCAATCCATTCAGCAAGATGAAGCGTCAGCGCGCCGGCACCGTGCCGGTACAGCGTACGCGCCTCTTCGGGAAACTGGGCCGCCTCGGCCGCAATCAGCCGGCAGGCCTGTCCTACGTGCGCTTGGTTGAAATGCTCCAGGAAGTCGGTGGAGAACTGGAGCAGGCTGGCACGCAGGTCGTCACCGCGGAGTGCACGCAGCATGGCCCCGGTGGCGTGGCCGACGTGGCGCTGCATCACCCGGCGCAGCAGTTCCTGCTTGCTGCCGTAGCGCGAGTACAGGGTCTGCTTGGAGCAGCCGGCATGCTGGGCCACCGCGTCCATGCTCATCTGCATGCCCTGCTGGGCCAGCAGTTCGCGCACGGCATCGAACACGCGCTCATCGCGCGCGTCGAGGGCAACGGGGAGGTAGGCCGGGTTCACGCGGTGGACTATACCGTCCAGTTCAGGATTGTGGAATCGAATCTGCGTCGCCGCGTGTGTCTTCCGGTAACACGTTTTGCCGATCCTGTCGGCAGTGCTGAAACAGGCGCCAGCTCCATACCGGAGCGAACTGAATAGGCGTCTAAACCGCAGCAAACCCGAATCTGGTTATTCCGTCCTGCAGCAAGGCCTTTTCGTGCGGTAGGGCTACAATTTCATTTTCCCAACTGAGCAAGCGCATCGCTCTGCCATGAAACCGCAAAAAACCGCAGCCAAGACCGTGAAAAACAAGACCAAACCAGCTGAGTCGGAGGTCGCAGTGACCGCTGGTTTCTCCCTGGAGCCGGTGTACACGGCATTGCGCAAGCGTTACCCCGCGGCCGCACAGGCCGAAGCAGTGGCCTTCGCCACTGACTTCTACAAGCGCATGGAGTCGGACGAGTTCCCGCACCACAGCGCTGAAGAGTGGGCCGCTCTCGCGGCTGAGACGCTGGAATTCGCCCGCGCCCGCAAGGCCGGCAAGGCCAACGTCCGCGTGTTCAATCCGACCGCGAAGGCCAACGGTTGGGAATCGCCGCACACCGTGCTGCAGGTCGTCAACGACGACATGCCGTTCCTGGTTGACACTGTCACCATGTCGCTGGCCGAGCAGGGCGTGGGTGTCCACGTGCTGGGCCACCCGGTGCTGCGCTTCACCCGCGACAAGGCCGGCAAGCTGGTCAAGGTCGGCGAAGGTGATGCCGAGTCGGTGATGCTGCTGGAAATCGACCGCCAGCCGGCTGAAGCCATGGCCGCCATCGAGCAGGCCATCAACAAGGCGCTGGATGAAGTGCGCGCGATCGTGCGCGACTGGCAGCCGATGAAGGACAAGGCGCTGGCGCTGGCCGACGACCTGGGCAGCCGCCAGCTGCCGGTCGACGACGCGTCGCGCAAGGAAGCACAGGAATTCCTGCGCTGGGCCGCCGACAACCACTTCACCTTCTTCGGCTACCGCGAGTACCGCGTCGAGAAGCAGGGCAAGGAAGAAGTGCTCGCGCCGCTGAACGACACCGGCCTGGGCCTGATGCGCGGCAAGGACAAGTCCGCCGCCCGCCCGGTCAAGACCCTGGCCGCGCAGGGCCTGAACACCACATCCGGTCTGAAGGACGCGCTGATCCTGACCAAGACCAATGCCCGCTCGCGCGTGCACCGCGCCGGCTACATGGACTACATCGGCGTGCTGGAATTCGACGCCAAGGGCAAGATCATCGGCGAGCAGCGCTTCCTCGGCCTGTTCACGTCCAGTGCCTACAACCGTCGCCCGTGGGAAATCCCGCTGGTGCGCCAGCGCCACGAGCACGTGATGAAGCAGTCGGGCCTGGCCCCGGCCAGCCACAGCGGCAAGGCCCTGCGCCACATCCTGGAAACCCTGCCGCGCGAAGAACTGTTCCAGTCCAGCGAGGACGAACTGTTCCGCACCGCGATGGGCGTGCTGGGCCTGCAGGAGCGCGTGCGCAGCCGCCTGTTCCTGCGCCGTGACAAGTACAGCCGTTTCATCTCCGCGCTGGTCTACCTGCCGCGCGAGCGCTTCAACACCGACGTGCGCCTGCGCATCGAAGCGATGTTGAAGGACGCGCTGCATGGCGAGTACGTCGACAGCTCGGTGGTGCTGGGCGAATCGCCGCTGGCCCAGGTGCACCTGATCGTGCGTCCGAAGCCGGGTGAAATGCTCGACGTCGATACCGCCGAACTGGAGCAGAAGCTGGCCCAGGTGCTGCGCAACTGGCAGGACGACCTGCGCGAAGCGCTGGTGACCCGCCATGGCGAGACCGAAGGCCTGCGCATCGCCGCCCGTATCGGCAAGGCACTGCCGGCCGGTTACATCGAAGACAACAGCACCGCGGTTGCCGCCAACGATGTCAGCCAGCTCGACGCCCTGACCGGCCCGGACGACCTGCGCCTGAGCCTGCAGGCCGTGCCGCGCGAAAGCGGCGATGGCCTGCGCCTGAAGCTGTATCGCCAGCTGGACGACATTCCGCTGTCGGACGCGCTGCCGATGATGGAAAACATGGGCCTGCGCGTGATCGCCGAGCGTCCGTACCGCCTGTCGGTCGATAACGCCCCGGTGTACGTGCAGGACTTCGAGGTCGAGTCGACCGCCGGCGCGATCGATGCCGCCAGCGTCGATGAAGCCTTCGGCGAGACCTTTGCACGCGTCTGGCACGGCGATGCCGAAAACGATGGTTTCAACCGCCTGGTGCTGGCTGCCGGCCTGCACTGGCGCCAGGTCGCCATGCTGCGTGGCTACTGCAAGTACCTGCTGCAGACCGGCGTGCCGTTCTCGCAGGCTTACGTGGAAGGCACCTTCGCGCGCTACCCGTTGCTGGCCCGCCTGCTGGTCGAGCTGTTCGAAGCCCGCTTCGATCCGGCCACCGGCCACGAAAGCAAGGACGACATCGCGGCCGGCCAGGCCCAGCTGAAGGCCCACTTCGATGTGCTGGCTGCTGGCGACGATGCCACCCTGAAGGTGCTCAAGACCGTGGTCGATGCCCGCAAGGGTGACCGCAACGCACAGATGCAGGCCGCGCGCGATGCGCTGCTGAAGCTGATGGACCGCGTGTCGAGCCTGGACGAGGACCGCATCCTGCGTTCGTTCATGGGCGTGATCGACGCGACCCTGCGTACCAGCTACTACCAGACCGATGCCAACGGCCAGCACGGCCATGTCATCAGCTTCAAGTTCGATTCGGCGCTGGTGCCGGACCTGCCGAAGCCGCGTCCGTACCGCGAAATCTTCGTCTACGGCCCGCGCGTGGAAGGTACCCACCTGCGCTTCGGCGCGGTCGCCCGTGGTGGCCTGCGCTGGTCGGACCGTCGCGAAGACTTCCGTACCGAGGTGCTGGGCCTGGTCAAGGCGCAGATGGTCAAGAACACCGTCATCGTGCCGGTCGGCGCGAAGGGCGGCTTCTTCGCCAAGACCCCGCCGGTGAACGGCGACCGTGATGCGATCTTCGCCAACGGCGTGGCCTGCTACAAGCTGTTCATCCAGGGCCTGCTGGACATCACCGACAACATCGTCAACAACAAGATCGTGCCGCCGGTGGATGTCGTGCGCCACGACATGGACGATCCGTACCTGGTGGTGGCCGCCGACAAGGGCACCGCGACCTTCTCCGACATCGCCAACGGCCTGGCCATCGCGCACGGCTTCTGGATGGGCGATGCGTTCGCCTCCGGTGGTTCGGTCGGTTACGACCACAAGGGCATGGGCATCACCGCACGCGGTGCGTGGGAGTCGGTCAAGCGCCACTTCCGTGCGCTCGGCCGCGACAGCCAGAGCCAGGACTTCACTGCGGTCGGCGTCGGCGACATGTCCGGCGACGTGTTCGGCAACGGCATGCTGCTGTCGCGCCACATCCGCCTGGTCGCTGCGTTCGACCACCGCCACATCTTCCTGGACCCGAACCCGGATGCGGCCACCACGTTCGTTGAACGTGAGCGCCTGTTCACTGTGCCGCGTTCTAGCTGGGCGGACTACGATGCCAAGCTGATCAGCAAGGGCGGCGGCGTGTACCCGCGCAGCCTGAAGTCGATCGAGATCACCCCGCAGGTGCGCGAGGCGCTGGGCCTGGACGAAAACGTCAAGGCGCTGTCGCCGAACGATCTGATGAGCGCGATCCTGAAGGCGCCGGTCGACCTGCTGTGGAACGGCGGCATCGGTACCTACGTGAAGGCCGCCAGCGAGCAGCACAGCGATGTCGGCGACCGCGCCAACAACGCGCTGCGCGTGAACGGTGGCGAGCTGCGCTGCAAGGTGGTGGGCGAGGGCGGCAACCTGGGCATGACCCAGCTGGGCCGTATCGAAGCCGCGCAGGCTGGCGTGCTGCTCAATACCGACTTCATCGACAACTCGGCCGGTGTTGATACTTCCGACCATGAAGTCAACATCAAGATCCTGCTCAATGATGTGGTGCGGGCCAAGAAGCTGACCGTCGAGCAGCGCAACAAGCTGCTGGCCTCGATGACCGATGAAGTCGCCGAGCTGGTGCTCAACGACAACTACCGCCAGAACCAGGCGCTGAGCCTGATGGAGCGGATGGCGGTCAAGCGCCTGGGCTCCAAGCAGCACTTCATCCGTACCCTGGAACAGCAGGGCCTGCTCGATCGCCAGATCGAGTTCCTGCCGTCCGATGCCGAGCTGTCGCAGCGCAAGGCACGCGGCCAGGGCCTGACCCGTCCGGAACTGTCGGTGCTGCTGTCGTACTCCAAGCTGGTGGCGTTCGCCCAGCTGCTGGATTCGGACATCCCCGAAGATCCGTACCTGTCCAAGGAACTGCAGCGTTACTTCCCGACCCCGCTGCAGAAGAAGTACGCCGACGCAATGGAGCGTCACCGCCTGAAGCGCGAAATCATCGCCACGGCCGTGACCAACCAGACCATCAACCGCATGGGCGCCACCTTCCTGATGCGCATGCAGGAAGACACCGGTCGTTCCATCGCCGAGGTCGCCAAGGCCTACACCATCAGCCGTGAAACGCTGGATGCACGCGCGCTGTGGGCGCAGATCGATGCGCTCGACGGCAAGGTGCCGGAGTCGGTGCAGATCGACGCACTGGAAGTGATCTGGAAGCTGCAGCGTTCGTTCGTGCGCTGGCTGCTGTCGCGCCCGGGTGCGATGCCGGGCATCACCGAAGCGGTCAACCGCTACCAGGGTCCGTTCAACGACATCCGCGTTGCTTCGGGCGTGCTGCCGGATTCGCAGCGTCCGACCTACGAAGCCCTGGTGGCCGAGTGGAAGGAAAAGGGCCTGCCGTCCGCGCTGGCGCAGCAGCTTGCCGAACTGCACTTCCTGGAGCCGGCGTTCGACATCATCGAACTGGCCCGTACCCGCAAGCTGAAGCCGGTGGACGTGTCCAAGGTCCACTTCCGCCTGGGCGATGCCCTGCAGCTGCCGTGGCTGTTCGAGCAGGTCGACGCGCTGGAGGTCAACGGCCGCTGGCACGCCGTGGCACGGGGCGTGCTGCGTGACGAGCTGGCCGCCAACCACCGCAACCTGGCCGGCCAGGTGCTGGGCACCAAGGGCAGCAGTGCTGAAGCGAAGGTGGCGGCCTGGATGGGTCGCGACGACAACAGCCTGCGCTTCACCCTGGCGATGCTGGCCGAACTGGCCGAGCAGAAGACCCTGGACTACCCGACCGTCTCGGTCGCGGTCCAGCGCCTGGGCCAGCTGGCCGCGCATGGTGCGTAAGCGCATTCGCGCTGACGCCTCACGGTTTGCTCTGCAAACCGTGGGCCCCATGCCAACCATGCTCCCGGACCCCCGCGCCGTTGGCGCGCCCCCCTGACTCAGGGGGCAGTTGGAGGAACGGCCCCGCGAAAGCGGGGCCGTTCTGTTTCTGCCTGTTTTTCTGCGATCACTGACCCGACGCCGGTCATCCGCCCTGCGGGGTCCAATGCCCGGCGCTCGGTTATGCTCTCCCTCATGCCTTCCCCCCGGATCCACCGATGAGCGACACCCCCCGCATCGCCTTCCTGGCCAGCGCCACCGAACCTGCACAGATGGCCCGCGCCGCGATGGTCTCGCGTTATGGCGATCACGCGCCGGACCAGGCGGACGTGCTGTGTCCGCTGGGCGGCGACGGCTTCATGCTGCAGACCCTGCATCGGCACGGGCACCTGGGAAAGCCGGTGTTCGGCATGAAGCTGGGCACCGTCGGCTTCCTGATGAACCAGTACCGTGGCGACGACGACGTGCAGGCCCGCATTGCCCGTGCCGAGCCGGCCAACCTGCGCCCGTTGGAGATGGTCGCGTTGACCGAGTCGGGCACCAGTACCGGTTCGCTGGCCTACAACGATGTGTCGCTGCTGCGCCAGACCCGGCAGGCAGCGCATATCGGCATCGACCTCAACGGCCAGGAACGCGTGGCCGAGCTGATCGGTGACGGCGTGCTGGTGGCCACCCCGGCCGGCAGCACCGCCTACAACTATTCCGCGCACGGTCCGGTGCTGCCGCTGGGCTCGCACACCATCGCGCTGACGCCGTTGGCTCCGTACCGGCCGCGTCGTTGGCGCGGGGCGATCCTCAAGGCCGACACCGAGGTGCGCTTCCGCGTGCTTGACCCCTACAAGCGCCCGGTCAGCGTCACTGCGGATTCGCACGAGACCCGTGACGTGGTCGAGGTGACCATCCGCGAGTCGAAGGACCGCCGCGTGACCCTGCTGTTCGACCCGGAGCACAACCTGGAAGACCGGATCCTGAGCGAACAGTTCGTTTTTTGAGGACAATGGGCGGCCGGCCCCGCCGACCGCTTGAAGGACCCCCACCGATGGGCGACAACTCCCCCCGTTTGCTGACCGTCGCGGTGACCTCGCGCGCCCTGTTCGACCTCGAGGAAAGCCATGCGCTGTTCGAGAGTGATGGCGTGGCGGCCTATGCCGAATTCCAGCGCCAGCATGAGGACGACATCCTCGGCCCCGGCGTGGCCTTCCCGGTGGTGCGCAAGCTGCTGGCGCTGAACCAGGGCGCCAGCCCGGAGAACCCACGGGTCGAGGTGATCCTGCTGTCGCGCAACTCGGCCGATACCGGCCTGCGCATCTTCAACTCGATCCAGCACTACGGCCTGGGCATCATCCGTGCGACGTTCACCGCCGGCGAGCCGACCTGGCCGTACGTGAAGCCGTTCGGTACCGACCTGTTCCTGTCGGCCAACCCGGAATCGGTGCGCAGCGCGCTGCGCCATGGGATCGCGGCGGCGACCATCCTGCCCAAGCCGCCCGGCGAGACCGCTGCGGCAGCGGCCGACCAGATCGATATCGGTCGCCCGGCCGGCCAGCTGCGCATCGCCTTCGATGGTGACGCGGTGATCTTCGGTGACGAGAGTGAGCGCATTTCGCGCGAGCAGGGCGTGGAGGCGTTTGGCCGCCACGAGCGCGAGCGCGCCCGCGAGCCGCTCAGCGGCGGGCCGTTCCGGGGGTTCCTGTCGGCCCTGCACACGCTGCAGGAAGTGTTTCCGGCCGGCGAGAGTGCGCCGATCCGCACCGCACTGGTCACCGCGCGCTCGGCACCGGCGCATGAACGGGTGATCCGCACCCTGCGCGAGTGGGGCGTGCGCCTGGACGAGGCGCTGTTCCTCGGTGGCCGCCACAAGGGGCCGTTCCTGCAGGCGTTCGGCGCCGACATCTTCTTCGATGATTCGCAGCACAACATCGACAGTGCCCGCGAGCATGTGGCCGCTGGCCACGTACCGCATGGTGTCGCCAACGAGAGCTGAGGCCATGACGGGCAGGTGCCAACCGTCGGTTGGCCCTGCCATGCATCGGTGCCCACCGAGGTGGGCCTCTACTGGTCACTGCGCGACCGACATCCCAAGCTGCAGGTCCACCACCTTCCAGCGCAGGCCCTGCGGTTCAAGCACCACCTTCAGCGGCGGCTGGCCAGGGCCGCGATCGACATCGATCACGAAGCGGTCCAGTGCCTCGAAATGGTGCTCGGCATGCTTCAGCGGCCGCGCCGGTTCGGTCGCGCCGAAGGCATCGCCGCCCTGCAGTTCATTGCGGCCACGCTTCCACAGCACGTGGCCCTGCAGCATCGCGCCGATCCCGGTCGGGGTCACCATGGTCTCCACTGCGGCACCGCCAAGCTGGTCGCCCAGCCCATAGAGCAGGGCACCGAATGGACTGGCCGCCACCTCGGGGCCGGCCTGGCGCACCAGATAGTCATTGAGCTGCGCGCGCAGGCTGCTGCGCACGCGCGGGAAGTCGACATAACGCTCCAGGCGGGCGGTGTCGCGCTGCTCGATGGCCTTGGACAGGCCATTGACGGTCATGTAGGGGCCGCCGAACCACCAGGCCGCCACGGCCAGGACCAGCAGCACAATGAGTGCGGTGAGTTTCTTCATGCCGACCAGACTGCCGCAATGGCGGCAGTGCCGGGTGAAGACTCAATGACTGGGCGAACCACGGCCGTCACCGAAGGCATCGACCAGCTGTTGCCGTTCGGCCGGGGTCAGTGCTTCCAGCCGCGTCGCCAGCACCTCGTCGAGGCTGCGGGTGCGGGTGGTACCGAGGATGCCGCTGGCCACGCCGGGATGGCCCAGCGCATAGGCGAAGGCGGTCTGGGCCGGGCGTTGGCTGTGGATCGCGCCCATGGCGCGCCGCATCTGGCGGGCACTGCGCATCAGCTGGCGGCTGCTGGGTTTCAGCCAGGCGCGCGCCAGGTACCAGCCATCGGCCAGCCGTGGCAGGCGCGGACGGGCGGGCAGCAGGTGGCCCTGCGCCAGCACGGTGCCGGCCAGCACGCCAATGCCCACCGCCTGCAGCTGGTCGATCAGCGGTTCGCGGTCCTGCTGCAGGGCGTTGTAGTCCAGAAGCACCACATCGAACGCGTCGGGATGGGCGATCATCCAGCGCAGGGTCGATGCCGAGTGGGTGTTGATGCCGGTGTGGCGGACCAGGCCGCGTTCGCGCAGGCGTTGCAGCGCGGCTAGCAGGTCATCGTTGATGTCGTGTTCGCTGGCGCCATGCAGCTGGTAGAGGTCCAGATGATCCAGGCCGAGGTTGCGCAGCGACGCCTCGCAGCTGGCGGTGATGGCCGCGGGCGAGAAGTTGCGTTGCTCGGCACCGCTGATGCCGGCCTGGCCGGTGAGCGTGCCGCCTTTGCTGGAGACCACCAGCGCGTCGCGCGGGTACTGCTTCAGCAACGGACGCAGGATGCGGCCCAGGCGCGGTTCGGCATGGAAGCCGGAGTAGTTGTGGCCGGTATCGAGCAGGTTCACGCCATGGGCGAGCGCATGCTCGACCACGGCAGCCGCCTCAGGCTCGGGGAAGCGGCGATGACCCCAGAAGCCGGAGCAGCCCAGGCCGATCGGTGAAACGGCCAGGCCGGTGCGGCCGAGCACGCGCCGCTGGCGGGCCAGCGGAAGATCCGGCGACATCAGAACTCCAGATCCAGCGCAGCGCACAGGTAGTCGACGAACGGACCGAGCGCGGCCAGGTCCTTGCCCAGCGTGGACAGCAGGCGCGGGCCGGTCATGGTGGCGTCGTCCAGCGAGCGCCACATCACCCAGTTGCGGTGCTTGAGATCGTCGATGAACTCGAAGTCGGCCGGGAAGCCGCGGGGTGGCCGCACCAGCTTTTCGCTCTCCTCGAAATCGAAGCGCTTGCGCAGGGCCGGCGCATGCGCGGCGGCCTTCCAGCTGCCCGGGTTGTCGAGGATGAAGTGGCGTACGCGACGCTGGGTTTCCGGCTCCGGATGCCACAGGCCGGCACCGACGAAGCTCTCGCCGGGCTGCAGGTGCACGTAGAACGAAGGCGCGGCCACTTCGCGGCGGCGCTCATGGAACAGGCGCGCGCCCTGCCAGGTCTTGTACGGTGACTTGTCGTTGGAGAAGCGCGCGTCGCGATGGATGCGGAACAGCGAGCCGCCGACGCCGCGCGTATCGGCGCGGAAATGGTCGCTGACCTCGGCCAGTGCCGGTTGCAGGTCGCCCAGCAGGCGCAGGAACGGCTGCCGCACGTGGTCTTCATACTGCTGGCGGTGGTCGTTGAACCAGGCCTTGTCGTTGTGCCGCGCCAGGCTGCGCAGGAACTTGAAACTGGCGTCCGAGAAGTAGGTGCTCACAGCGTCTCCTGCAGGTGCTGGCCCCAGTCGCGCAGCGATTGCAGCAGGGCCTGGCGCCGGGCGTCGTCGGGCGCTTCGGCGGCCAGTGCATCGAGCTGCTGCTGGTACTGGGGCAGGTTGAGTTCGCCCAGCCCGCCGTCTCCCAGCAGGCGCTGGCGGCGGTACTCCTGCCAGCGCTGGCGTTCGGACGGTGCGAGGCTGTCGGGGTGGTTGCGCGCGCGGTAGCGGAACAGCAGTTCCGGCAGGCGCGGGTCGCGGAAGCGGCCTTCCAGCGCGGCCAGCTGCTCCGGCGCGGTGGTGCGTGCCAGCGCAAGCAGCGGCTTGTCGCCACTGCCGAGGAAGCCGTCGTACAGCGAGGCATCGACGTCGGCCACGGTGGCGGCGCGGGGCTGGTTGTAGACCTGTCGCGCCTTCTCGGCCAGCTGTGGGGCGAACGCGCGCAGGCGTTCCACCTTGGCCTCGATCGCGGCCACGTCCAGGCCGAGGCGCGCGTGGTCATCGGCGCGCAGGTGGTTCCAGGCGATCAGCGCCGGCACCTTGTTCAGGTGCACTTCCTTCAGCGGCACCCGCGCCACGCCTTCGGGCAGCTCGCTGGCGCGCATGTACAGGCGCTGTGCGATCACCTCGGCCGGCAGTTCCAGCAGGTCGTCGATCCCGCCTTCCAGGTCGAACACGATCACCCGGTTGTTGATGGTCGGGTGCACGGCCAGCGGCAGTACCGGTGCCGCGCACAGGCGGCTGGCCGGGTAGCGCATGGAAATGTGCAGCACCGGCTTCATCGCGGCCACGTCCAGCAGGCCGCCGACGAAGCGTTTGTCACGCAGCTTCAGCGCGTAGTCCCACAGGCGTGGCTGCGACTGCTTGAACAGGCGTGCCATGCCGATGGTGGCGCGTACGTCGGACAGCGCTTCGTGCGCATCGCCTTCGCGCACGTTGTTGGCCTCGGCCAGGTGCTCGAGCTTGAACGAGGTGGCGCCATCCTCGCGCAGCGGCCACTGGATGCCGTCCGGGCGCATCGCGCGCATCAGCCGCAGCATGTCCAGCAGGTCCCAGCGCGAATTGCCGTTGCGCCACTCGCGTTCGTACGGGTCGTGGAAGTTGCGGAACAGGCCGT
Source organism: Stenotrophomonas sp. SMYL41 (assembly GCF_036319965.1). Taxonomy (NCBI): domain Bacteria; kingdom Pseudomonadati; phylum Pseudomonadota; class Gammaproteobacteria; order Lysobacterales; family Lysobacteraceae; genus Stenotrophomonas; species Stenotrophomonas sp. SMYL41. The sequence goes on from NZ_JAWIRX010000002.1 coordinate 178,868, forward strand.
AGCGGACGAACTCATCGTCGAAGCGCAGCGTGTTGTAGCCCAGCGCGCAGGTACCGGGGCGCGACAGCTGCTCGTTGATGCGATCGAAGGCCTCGGCCTCGCTGATGCCCTCGGCCAGGGCCTGCTGCGGGGTGATGCCAGTGACCAGGGTGGCCATCGGCGAGGGCAGCAGGTCATCGGCCGGGCGCACGAAGAAGCTGACCGGGGTGTCGATCTCGTTCAGGTCGGCGTCGGTACGGATCGCGGCGTATTGCGAGATGCGCGTGCGTCGTGGGTCCTGGCCGAACGTTTCCAGGTCGTAGAACAGGAAGCTGTCGGCCATCAGTGCGCGCCCTCCAGGACCGGCAGCTGCGCGTGGATCTGCGCTTCCAGGGCGGTCCAGTCGATGTTGTCCAGTGAATCGTGGCCGGCGGTGGCGGCCACCAGCATGTCGCGCTGCAGCTCGGTGCGGCGCAGCGCCTCGGCGTAGGGCGTGTGCAGGAAGGTGACCATCGTGTAATGCGGTACGAAACGGGTCGGCCAGCGTCGCTGCAGTTCCTGCTCCAGCTCGCGCTGCAGCAGGAACGCGGGATCGGCGACGCGGTCGCGCATCTCCAGGTAGTTCTCCAGCGCCATCTGCTGGATGGCACGTGCATTCGGCTTGCGCTCGGCTTCGAACGCGGCGAACGCGCCTTCCAGATCATCTGCTTCCGTCAGGTGGCGTGCCAGCGCAACGCAGTCCTCGAACGCGCAGTTCATGCCCTGGCCGTGGAACGGCACCATGGCGTGCGCGGCATCGCCGATCAGCACGGCGCGGCCGTGCTGATGCCAGCGCTCCAGGGTGAGCGTGCCGAGCAGGCCCGGCGGATGCTGTTCCCAGTCCGCGCGCAGGTTCGGGATCAACGGCAGGGTGTCGGCGAACTCGCGTGCGAACAGCGCTTCGGCCTGCGCGCCGGTGTTGACCGTGGCGAAGCTGGGATCGCCCTGGTTGGGCAGGAACAGGGTGACGGTGAAGGTGCCTTCGTGGTTGGGCAGGGCGATGCACATGTAGTGGCCGCGCGGCCAGATGTGCAGCGCGTTGCGCTCGATGCGGAAGCTGCCGTCGGCGGCCGGCGGGATCTCCAGCTCCTTGTAGGAGTGGTCGAGGAAGGCGATGTCCTCCCCCAGCGGCGCACGGCGGTTCATCGCCGCGCGCAGTGCCGAGCCGGCACCGTCTGCCCCGATCAGGGTGTCGAAGCGGATGTCGTGCGGGCTGTCGTCGCGGTCATCGATGAAACGTGCGTAGCCGGCATCGAAATCAACGGTGTGCAGGCGGCGATGGAAGTGCACGGTTGCGCCGGCCTGTTCGGCCAGCTCCAGCAGCGTGGTGTTCAGGTCGCTGCGGTGGATCGACCAGATCACTTCGCTGTCGTCGCGGCCATAGCGCTGCAGCTGCGGTTCACCGTCGCGCGGGTGCACCATGCGGCCGCGCATCATCACCGCCCGCGCCATCACTTCGTCCTCCACGCCCGCCTGGCGCAGCGCATTGCGCCCGCGCTCGGCCAACGCCAGGTTGATCGAGCGGCCGCTCTCGTAGTCGGCCACGCGCGGATCGCCGCGGCGTTCGTACAGGGTGATGCGCCAGCCTTGCCGTGACAGCAGGATGGCCAGCAGGGACCCGGCCAGGCCGGCGCCGATAATGCTCAACGAGCGGGAAGCATGTGCGATCAACGAACTGTCCAGCAGTAGGGGAGGGGCCGGCCTAAAGGCCGGCCCAGGCTTCCACTTCCTCGACGAAGTGGTGCACGTCCAGGTAGCGGTTGTAGAGCGGCGTGGGCGAGATGCGGATCACGTCGGGCTCGCGCCAGTCGCCCAGCACGCCGATGCCGCGCAGGTGCTCGAACAGTGCGCGGCCACGCTCGCGGCCATCGATCACGCGCAGCGACAACTGGCAGCCGCGGCGCTGCGGGTCGGCCGGGGTGATGATGTCCAGCACCTGCGGAAGGCGCGCGCGCACCAGCGCTTCGAGCATGCCGGTCAACGCCAGCGATTTGCCGCGCAGCGCTTCCATGCCGGCACGCTCGAACAGCTCCAGCGAGGCACGCAGCGGTGCCAGGCCGAGAATCGGCGGATTGCTCAGCTGCCAACCTTCGGCGCCGATGGCCGGCGTGAACTGCGGCGCCATCTGGAAGCGGGTGGCTTCCTCATGGCCCCACCAGCCGGCGAAGCGCGGCAGGCTGGTGTCGCGGTGGTGGCGCTCGTGCACGAAGGCGCCAGCGACTGCACCCGGGCCGCTGTTGAGGTACTTGTAATGGCACCACACGGCGAAATCCGGGGCCACGTCATGCAGGCGCAACGGCAGGTTGCCGACCGAGTGCGCCAGGTCGAAGCCGATGCGTGCGCCCTGCAGGCGTGCGGCGCGGGTGATCGCATCCAGATCGAAGGCCTGGCCGGTGCGGTACTGCACGCCGGGCCACAGCACCAGCGCCAGGCGCGGGCCGTGTTCGGTGATGGCGCGTTCGATGGCGTTCAGCGAGATCGTGCCGTTGGCTTCGTCCGGCTGCACTTCCACCAGGCACTCGGCCGGGTCGAAGCCATGGAAGCGGATCTGGGCTTCCACCGCGTGGCGATCGGTCGGGAACGCGCCGGCTTCCATCAGGATCACCGGGCGCTGCGTGGTCGGCCGGTAGAAGCTGACCATCATCAGGTGCAGGTTCACGCTCAGCGTGTTCATCGCCACCACTTCGCTGGGCAGCGCGCCGACCACGCGTGCCAGCTGCGCGCTTACCAGGCGGTGGTAGGACAGCCACTGCGTCGGGCCGGTGAAGTGGCCTTCCACGGCCAGTTCGCCCCACTGCTTCATCACTTCCTGCACGGCGGCCTGCGCGCCGCGCGGCTGCAGGCCCAGCGAGTTGCCGACGAAGTAGGTCTGCTCGCCGCCACCGTGGCGCGGAATCAGGAATTCATTGCGCAGCGGGCGCAGCGGATCGGCGGCGTCCAGGGCGATGGCGTGGGTGCGGCTGAGCAGGTCGGACATGGTCGGGCAACAGGCTGCAACGGGACCGCCAGTGTAGCGCCTGGGGCATGGCCCGGTAGCCGCCACCAGCCCAACACCAGCACTGCATGATCCGGTGGTCACCAACCTTGGTTGGCGCACGTGCGAGCAGGCGCCCACCCAGGTGGGCGACGACCGTTCGATGGTTCAGCCCACCGCGGGCGCCGGCAGCGGGTCCACGTGCCCGCACTGGCTGCAGGTACGCAGTTCCAGGCTGGCGTGGTAGCGCGCGAATACCTTGGGCAGGTCGGTTTCGATGTTCTGCAGCGGGAAGAACTCTTCGTGCAGCTTGTGGTTGCAGCGCTCGCAGTGCCAGATCACGCCGTCCATCTCATGCGGCAGGCGCTTGCGCTCGACCACCAGGCCGATACCACCGGGCGGGCGCCGCGGCGAGTGCGGCACCTTCGCCGGCAACAGGAAGATCTCACCGGCGCGGATCGGAATGTCGCGCACCGCGCCGTCTTCCTGCACCTTCAGCACCATCTCGCCTTCGAGCTGGTAGAACCACTCCGGGCCTTCGTCGTAGTGGTAGTCGGTACGCGAGTTTGGCCCGCCGACCACCATCACGATGAAATCGCCGTTGTCGATCATCTTGTTGCCCACCGGCGGCTTCAGCAGGTGGCGGTTCTCTTCGATCCAGGCGTGCAGGTTGATCGGCGAAGCGAGCATGGTGGTCATCCGTGGGGGATCAGTCGCGCTTGCCCTTGCGCGGGACGTAGGACAGGGCCTTTTCATAGGCCGGCTGCAGCTCTTCCTGCGAACCGACGTCGATGCCCATCTCGCGCACGCGTCCGTCCTTCAGGCTGTAGACCCAGCCGTGCACCATCAGCTTCTGGCCGCGGGCCCAGGCGTCCTGCACGATGGTCGAGCGGCACAGGTTGGCCACCTGCTCGATCACGTTCAGTTCGCACAGGCGCGCGTGCTTGAGCTCATTGGTCTCGATCGCATCGAGGATGCCGGTGTGCTTCTGCATCACGTCACCGACGTGGCGCAACCAGTTGTCGGCCAGGCCAACGCGGGTGTTGTGCAGGCAGGCATGCACGCCGCCGCAGCCATAGTGGCCAACGATCAGAATGTGCTTGACCTTCAGCTGGTCCACCGCGTACTGCACCACGCTCAGGCAGTTCAGGTCGGTGTGGGCGACCACGTTGGCAACGTTGCGGTGCACGAACACTTCGCCCGGGGCCATGCCGATGATCTGGTTGGCCGGCACGCGCGAATCGGAACAGCCGATCCACAGGTACTCGGGGTGCTGCTGCTTGGCGAGCTGGTGGAAGAACTCGGGGTCTTCCTTCTCGATCCGGTCGGCCCAGTCGCGGTTGTTCTGCAGCAGCTTGTGGATGTCTTTCATGTTCGGGTCCCTGGCGTCGGGTGGGGGCTCGCCGCAGCCGTCCGGCTGCGTCGTCGCGGGAATCTGTGGTGTTCAGTCGCCCTGCAGGGCGGCCGGGTCGCGGTGCCAGCGCATCCACTGCGCCAGTTCCTGGGAGGAGGGCGTGGCCAGCGCTTCCAGTGCGGCGATCACCGCCTGCTGGTTGGCTTCCGGGTGGTTCTGGCTGAGTTTCAGCTTCAGCTGCACCTGTTCGACCTGGAAGCGGAAACCGACGATGGCGCGCAGCTCCGGACCATGTTCGGCGCGCGAAGCATCGAACTGCCAGGCCTGGCCTACGCTGGCTTCGAATCGGTCGCTGATCGCGCCGACCAGTTCGGCCAGTGCATCGGTATCGTCGAAGGTCTGCAGCTGGCCACACAGCTCGGCAGTGGCGTAGTTCCAGGTCGGCACCCGCGCGGCGGGCTCCTTGTCCGGATACCAGCTGGCCGAGACGTAACCGTGGGGGCCGTCGACCAGCACCTTGGCCGCGCCGCTGTGGCGCGACTGCGGGTTGGCGCGGGCCCAGTGCCCGCGCAGCTCGATACGCTCGCCAACACGCCGGTACAGCACCGGCATCCGGGTCAGCTCCGGCAGGCCATCGTCGCCGGCGGTGAGCACGGTGACGAATGGATCGCGCGCCAGCAGGCGGTCCAGCCAGCGCAGGTCGGTCTCGGCGAAGGCGCGCGGGGTGAACATGCGAGAGTCAGGCGCGCCCGCCCAGCGACTGGATCATGCGGCCGCGCAGGCCCTCGTCACTGTCGGCCTGCGGCGGCTGTACTTCGTGCAGGCTGAAACCGCGCACCAGCGCGTCTTCCTCGTCCAGGCCGTCGTACTCGACGAACTCGGCGTCGAACAGCTGCGAACGGGCGGTGTCTTCGCTGTCATAGCTCAGCGTGTTGCCGTCGCTGTCGAGCACCTCGGCGGTGCCGGCCGGGCGCACGCGCAGGCGCGCCCAGATCAGGGTGTTGCCGAGGCTGGCCAGCCACCAGCTGTCGCGCGAGGCGGAGATGTCATTCATGGAGGTATTACCAGAGCGAGGCCAGCCAGAGCAGGGCGGCCATGCCCAGTCCGGCCAGCAGGGTCAGCAGCGATACCCAGGCCGGCGTCGCCAGCCCGGACAGTGAGCGGTCCGGCTGCTGGCGATAGTCACGGCGCAGCAGCCAGGCCAGGGCATCGGGCTTTAGGAAGGCGCCGCTGCCGAAGCGCTCGGCGAGCGCCGGATGGCGGTCACGCACGTGCACCAGGGTCAGCGGCCAGAAGATCACGAAGGCACTGAACCCGGCCACTGCAACGCCGACGAAACAGAGGGCGAAGAACAGGGTCATGGGAGCGGTACCTCCGTGGTCGTGTGGGGCTTAGAAGTCCGCGCTGCCCGGGGCGCGCGGGTAGGGGATCGCATCGCGGATGTTGGAGAGCCCGCAGACGTACACCACCAGGCGTTCGAAGCCGAGGCCGAAGCCGGCGTGCGGCACCGAACCATAGCGGCGGAAGTCGCGATACCAGCTGTAGTGCTCACGGTCCAGGCCGAACTGGGCCATGCGCGCGTCCAGCACGTCCAGGCGCTCTTCGCGCTGGCTGCCACCGATGATCTCGCCGATGCCCGGGGCCAGCACGTCCATCGCGGCGACGGTCTTGCCGTCGTCGTTCAGGCGCATATAGAACGCCTTGATGTGCTCCGGATAGTTGGTCACCACCACCGGGCGGCCGACGTGTTCCTCGGTCAGCCAGCGCTCGTGCTCGGTCTGCAGGTCCAGGCCCCATTCGACCGGGAAGTCGAACTTCTTGCCGGACTTCTGCAGCAGGCTGACTGCATCGGTGTAGTCGATGCGCTCGAACGGCGCGTTGATGAAGTCTTCCAGCTTGGTGATCGCGTTCTTGTCCACGCGCTCGGCGATGAAGGCCAGGTCGTCGCCGCGCTCGTTCAGCACCGCGCGGAACAGGTACTTCAGGAACTCTTCGGCCAGGCGCGCATCTTCGGCCAGGTCGGCGAAGGCGATTTCCGGCTCGATCATCCAGAACTCCGCCAGGTGGCGGGTGGTGTGGCTGTTCTCGGCGCGGAAGGTCGGGCCGAAGGTGTAGACCTTGCTCAGCGCCAGGCAGTAGGCCTCGACGTTCAGCTGGCCGGACACGGTCAGGAAGGTTTCCTTGCCGAAGAAGTCGCGGCTGAAATCGATCGCGCCCTTCTCGTCACGCGGCAGGTTCACCATGTCCAGGGTGGACACACGGAACATCTGGCCGGCGCCTTCGGCGTCGGAGGTGGTGATGATCGGGGTGCTGATCCAGTTGAAGCCGTTCTCGTGGAAGAAGCGGTGCACCGCCTGGGCCAGGCAGTTGCGGATGCGGGTGACCGCGCCGAACAGGTTGGTGCGCGGGCGCAGGTGCGCCACTTCGCGCAGGAACTCCGGCGACATCGGCTTGGGCTGGATCGGGTAGGTCAGCGGGTCTTCGACCCAGCCGACCACGTCCAGTGCGCTGGCCTGGATCTCGAACGACTGGCCCTTGCCCTGCGACTTCACCAGCGTGCCGGTGGCGATGACCGAGCAGCCGCTGGTCAGGCGCTTGATCTCGTCGAAGTTGGCCAGGTTGTCATTGGCCACTACCTGGATCGGGGCGAAGCAGGAGCCGTCGCTCACATTCACGAAGGCCAGATTCGCTGAACCGCGCACCGTGCGCACCCATCCGCGTACCGTGACTTCGCCGCCTTCCGGGATCTTCCCGGCAAGCGCATGTTCAACGCTGACCACCGTCATGACTTGAATCCTCTGCTGATCGACTCGATCTGTGAACAAGGGAGTTTACCGGTTGCAGCGTTCTGCTTGCGAGGCATTTTTCGTGGCAACGGCTCCTTATAATGTCCCCGTACCTCTGGAGTAGCCCCATGGCCGTCAGCCTGACCCCCATTGCCTTTGAGCGCGTGCAGCGCTTCGTCGCCCAGACCCCCGGCGCGCTGGGCCTGCGTTTCGGCGTGACCAAGACCGGCTGCTCCGGTTGGGGCCACGTGACCGACCTGGCCCGCGACGAGCGCGAGGGCGATACCGTGTTCGACCAGGACGGCGTGAAGATCTACGTCGACGCCAAGAGCCTGGCGCTGGTGGACGGCACCGTGATCGACTTCGGCAAGCACGGCCTGAGCGAGACGTTCACGTTCAGCAACCCGAACGCCACTGCCGAATGTGGCTGCGGCGAAAGCTTCACCACCGACGCCGACAAGGCCTGACGCCGGTTGTCTGCCGGGCATGCCCCGTGCTGGCGGAATCTGATGTGGTAGGTGCCGTCCTTGGCCGGCACGCGGGGCATGATCCGGCGCTATCGCCGCTCGCGCCAAGCGTTCCGTCCCAGCAGTACCAGTCCCAGGATCACGCTCGCTGTCGCCCATAGGCCCGACAGGCCGATCGTCTCCCGCAGCAGGTGCAGCAGCATTGCCACCAGCAGGCTCATGCAGCCCAGGATTTCAAGGATGCCGAGCGGGGCATTGCCCACGTGGATCAGGCGTCCATCGTCGCGGTTGATCCAGCGCCGGAGGCGCGAAAGGCGGTTCATGGGCGGAATGTAGCCCGGAAGGGAGGTGCGGATGCAACGACCGCTCTTGCCGACGGGGGGACTGGACCATCTGAGCTGGGACCGATGAGGGTTGGCTGCCCGTTCCAGTGCGCGGAATGCGGCCGGCAACGCCATCACGTCGACCTGGGGTGACGTCGGGCGGAGCCGTGAGTTCTGCCGGGGGCTCCGGTGGTGACCGTTCCTGGTCGGCCCAGGGGGAGGGCATGGGAGCGGCGCCCCCGGTTCAGGTTGCCCCATGGGGCCTGCCGGTTGCCCGGCCACCCCATCTGCGCCATAATGCGCGGCTTCCTGCCTCCCTGGCGGGAATCCTTGCCCCACCGCGGTCTCAACGGCGGGGGGCTGTCCGGCCGCAAGGCCACATCCGAAAGGTAGAAAAAACATGAGTCGTCATTACGAAATCGTGTTCATGGTCCACCCGGACCAGAGCGAGCAGGTCCCGGCCATGATCGAGCGCTACAAGTCGCTGGTCGAGAACGGCAACGGCACCATCCACCGCCTGGAAGACTGGGGCCGCCGCCAGCTGGCGTACCCGATCCAGAACCTGGTGAAGGCGCACTACGTGCTGCTGAACATCGAAGCCGACCAGGCCGTGCTGAACGAACTGACCGAAAGCTTCCGCTTCAACGACGCCGTGCTGCGCAACCTGGTCATCAAGCGTGACGAGGCTGACACCGAGCAGTCGCTGATCATGAAGAGCAAGGACGAGAAGGGTGACAAGCCGGAGCGCGGTGAGCGCCGTCGTCGTGACGACGAAGAAGGCGAGTCCACCACCACCGCTGACAACGAAGCCGGCGACGACGCCGCTTCCGCCGCCTAAGGAGCCTTCCCATGTCCAAGTTCTTCCGTCGCCGCAAGTTCTGCAAGTTCACGGCTGAAGGTGTGAAGGAGATCGACTACAAGGATCTCAACACCCTGCGCCAGTACCTGACCGAGAACGGCAAGATCGTGCCGAGCCGCGTCACCGGTACCAAGTCGAAGTACCAGCGTCAGCTGGCGACCGCCGTCAAGCGCGCTCGCTTCCTGGCCCTGATCCCGTACACCGACAACCACGACGTCTGATGCCCGGCGGGGCGGCCCGGTGCCGCCCCCGCTGTGCCAGCTATTCGGACAGCCTTTGTTGCGGGGCATCGCCTCGCTAACGAATAACTCATCTGGAGCAATACCATGCAGCTGATCCTTCTGCAGAAAGTCACCAACCTCGGCAACCTGGGCGACCTGGTCGACGTGAAGCCGGGCTACGGCCGTAACTTCCTCGTGCCGCAGGGCAAGGCCGTTCCGGCCACCGAGAGCAACAAGGCCGAGTTCGAAGCCAAGCGCGCCGAATACGAAGCCAAGGCCCAGGCCATCCACGCCGACGCTGACGCCCGCAAGGCCAAGCTGGACGGCGCGAGCGTCACCATCCCGGCCAACGCTTCGACCGAAGGCAAGCTGTACGGCTCGGTCGGCGCCCGCGAAATCGCCGATGCCTTCACCGCCGCCGGCCTGCCGGTCAGCAAGAGCGAAGTCATCCTGGGCGAAGGCGCCTTCCGCAACATCGGCGAGTACGACGTGCTGATTCACCTGCACGCCGACGTCGAGACCACCGTCAAGGTCGTCGTCGTCGCCGAAGCCTGATCCCTCGCCGCAAGGCCTGGAATCACCGCAGAACGGGCGCCCGCAAGGGTGCCCGTTTTGTTTTGCGGCCCGGGTTTCGTGGCGTTGAGCCATGCCCGACCGAGGGGCACGGCCGGGCAATGTTCCACGCCCATTCGTAGAACACGGCCACATCGGTATACTCAGGGCGTCACACCCGTTCCACGGCCAGCGATCCCAGCAGGATCAATGACTTGGAGGGTAAACGCAGGCCGCTCGACGGCCCCAGTCCGGAACCCCTATGCGTCTTTCCACGATCAAGCTGTCCGGCTTCAAGTCGTTCGTCGATCCGACCACCCTGCACCTGCCGACCAACATGACCGGCGTGGTGGGGCCCAATGGCTGCGGCAAGTCGAACATCATCGACGCCGTGCGCTGGGTCATGGGCGAGAGTTCGGCCAGCCGCCTGCGCGGCGACTCGCTGACCGACGTGATCTTCTCCGGTTCCAACGCCCGCAAGCCGGTCTCGCAGGCCACCGTCGAGCTGATCTTCGACAACTCCGACCATACGATCTCCGGCGAGTACGCCTCGTTCAACGAAATCTCGGTCAAGCGCACGGTCAGCCGCGACGGCACCAGCAACTATTATCTCAACGGCACCAAGTGCCGCCGCCGCGACATCACCGACCTGTTCCTCGGTACCGGCCTGGGCCCGCGCAGCTACTCGATCATCGAGCAGGGCATGATCAGCCAGATCATCGAGGCGCGCCCGGAAGACCTGCGCGTGTACCTTGAAGAGGCGGCCGGCATCTCCAAGTACAAGGAGCGCCGCAAGGAGACCGAGACCCGCATCCGCCACACCCGCGAGAACCTGGACCGGCTGGGCGACCTGCGCGACGAGATCAGCAAGCAGCTCGAACACCTCAAGCGCCAAGCCAAGCAGGCCGAGCAGTACCAGGCGCTGCAGGAAGAACGCCGGGTCAAGGATGCCGAATGGAAGGCCCTGGAGTTCCGCGGGTTGGACGGGCGCCTGTCCAAGCTGCGCGAAGGGCTGTCGCAGGAAGAGACCAAGCTGCAGCAGCTGATTGCCGATCAGCGCGACGCCGAGGCCCGCATCGAGACCTCGCGCGCGCGTCGCGAGGAGGCTGCCGATGCGCTCAATACCGCGCAGGCCGCGGTCTACCAGGTCGGCAGCACGCTGGCGCGCCTGGAACAGCAGATCCAGCACCAGCGCGAGCTGTCGCAGCGCCTGCACAAGGCGCGCGATGAAACCCGCCAGGCGCTGGCTGACCTGGGCCAGCACATCAGCGGCGACGAGGCCAGGCTGAGGGTGCTGCGGGAAGCGGTCGAGGCGGCCACCCCGCAGCTGGAAGCGCTGCAGGAAGAAAACGAGATCAAGCAGGAAAGCCTGCGCGAGGCCGAAGACCGGCTGGCGAGCTGGCAGCAGCGCTGGGAACAGCACACCTCGCAGAGTTCGGAGGCCTCGCGCGCCGGCGATGTCGAGCGCACGCGCGTGGACTACCTGGATAAGCAGATCCTCGATGCCGACCGCCGTCGCGAGGCTCTGGCTGCCGAGCGCGCCGGGCTGGACGTGGACGCGCTGGAAGAAGCCTTCGAGCAGCTGCACCTGCAGCACGACACGCAGAAGGCAGCGCTGGATGAATTGAGCGAAGACGTGGAGCTGCGCAAGCAGGGCGTGGCGGCGGTGCAGGAGCAGCAGCGCAGTGGCCAGAACGAGCTGGCCGAACTGCGCAAGCAGGCCAATGGCCTGCGCGGTCGCCTGGCCTCGCTGGAAACCCTGCAGCAGGCTGCACTCGGCCAGGAGCAGGGCGCGGCCGTGGCGTGGCTGAAGACACGCGGGCTGGATTCGGCGGCGCGTGTCGGCGAACGCCTGGACGTTGATACCGGTTGGGAAAACGCGGTGGAAAGCGCGCTCGGCCAATTGATCGAAGGCGTGCTGGTCGATGACCCGGCCAGCCTGGTCGATGCGCTCGGCGAATTGGGCGAGGGCCACATCGCACTGGTCGCCAACGATGGTGCGGACCTGAAGGTCGCGCCGACCTCGCTGGCGGCCCGCGTGCGTGGTCCTGCAGCGATCCGTCGCCTGCTTGCGCACCTGCACGCAGCCAAGGACCTGTCCGAGGCGAAGGTGTTGCAGGGCAGTCTTCCGGAAGGCGATTCGATCATCACCCAGGGTGGTGAGCGCTTGGGCCAGGGCTGGCTGCGCGTGTCGCGCTCCGGTGCGGCCCAGCAGGGCGCGCTGCTGCGCGAACGTGAGATCAATGAGCTGCGCGAGCAGATCGAGCAACTGCAGGATCGCGAGGCCGAGCTGGAAGAGCAGCTGTCCGGGTTCCGCGAACAGCTGCAGGCGGCCGAACAGCAGCGCGAAGACGCGCAGCGTGCGCTGTACCAGGCCCACCGTGCGGTGTCCGAACTGGCAGGCCAGTTGCAGGGCCAGCAGGGCAAGGTGGAGGCCGCACGCACGCGCATCGACCGCATCGAGGGCGAACTGAAGCAGCTGCAGGAAACGCTCGAGGCCAACAACGAGCAGGCGCGTGAGGCGCGCTCGCGATTGGAGAATGCGGTCAGCAGCATGGGCGACCTGGAATCGACCCGGCAGCGGCTGGAGGGCGAGCGCCGCCAGCTGACCGAGGCACGCGACCTGGCCCGCGACGCCGCACGCGCGGTGCGTGAGCGCTCGCATTCGCTGGCGCTGACCCTGGAATCGCAGCGTGCGCAGCTGGCCTCGCTGAGCCAGGCACTGGAGCGCATGGGTACCCAGCGCGGGCAGTTGGATTCGCGGCTGGAGGAGCTGCATTCACAGCTGGACGAAGGGGATTCGCCGGTCGAATCGCTGCAGGCCGAGCACCAGAATGCGCTGGAGGAGCGCGTGCGGGCTGATCGCGTGCTGACCGAAGCGCGCACGTTGCTGGACGGTATCGACGCCGAGCTGCGCAATTACGAACAGACCCGCCACCAGCGCGACGAACAGGCGCTGGCCCAGCGCGAACGCATTTCGCAGCGCAAGCTGGACCAACAGGCGCTGGTGCTCAGCGCAGACACCCTGCAGGGCGCGGTGGAGAAGGCCGGGTTCGTGCTGCAGGACGTGCTCAACGCACTGCCCGAGGACGCCCGCCTGGGTGACTGGGAGCAGGCCGTGCACCAGATCGATGGCCGCATGCGCCGGCTGGAGCCGGTCAACCTGGCCGCCATCCACGAGTACGGCGAGGCCTCGCAGCGTTCGGACTACCTGGATTCGCAGCACGTGGACCTGACCACCGCGCTGGAGACCCTGGAAGACGCCATCCGCAAGATCGACCGTGAGACCCGCGGCCGCTTCAAGGACACCTTCGACCGCGTCAACGCCGGCGTGCAGGCGCTGTACCCGCGCTTGTTCGGCGGCGGCCACGCCTACCTGGAACTGACCGGCGAAGACCTGCTCGACACCGGCGTGACCATCATGGCGCGCCCGCCGGGCAAGCGCGTGTCCAGCATCTCGCTGCTGTCCGGCGGCGAGAAGGCGATGACCGCAGTGGCACTGGTGTTCGCGATTTTCCAGCTGAACCCCGCGCCGTTCTGCCTGCTGGACGAGGTGGACGCGCCGCTGGACGAAGCCAACGTCGGCCGCCTGGCCAACATGGTCAAGGAAATGAGCGAGAAGGTGCAGTTCCTGTTCGTCAGCCACAACAAGGCGACGATGGAGGCCGCGCACCAGCTGTCGGGCGTCACCATGCGCGAGCCGGGTGTCAGCCGCCTGGTCAGCGTGGACCTGGAAGAAGCCGCGCGATTGGCGGGCGCGGCCTGACGTGCCATCCTAGTTACCTGAATGAACTAGCCGGAGAACCTATCGAATGTCCGACACGGCACTGTTGCGCATCGGCATCCTGGCCGCCGGCCTGCTGTTGATCGCCGCGATCTTCCTGTTTGGCCGTCCGAAAAAGAAGCCCCAGGGGCGCCGCGTGGAAGGCGCGGAACCGACCAGCGGCGAGCGCCGCGAACCGGTACTGGGCGAAGACGGCGTCGCCGTGGCCGATGGGCGCGTCGAACCGGGCATGGGCACGGAAGGCGAGCAGGCCGAACTCGGTCTGGGCGAAACCGACCCGGGCGCCAGCGATCTCGGCAAGCGCGCCACCCAGGATTTCGACAAGATTGTCTCGCTGTTCGTGGCCGCCCGGGCCGGCGAACAGCTGCGTGGCGAAGACATCGTGGTGGCGGCCGAGAAGACCGGCCTGGTGTTCGGCCACATGAACGTGTTCCACCGCTTGGTGGAAGGTCATCCCGAGCGCGGCCCGATCTTCTCGATGGCCAGCATCATGAAGCCGGGCAGCTTCGACATGGCCAACATCCGCGCCATGGAGACCCCGGCCATCGCCTTCTTCCTGACCCTGCCGGCACCGCTGACCGCGCTGGACGCCTGGGAGAAGATGCTGCCGACCGTGCAGCGCATGGCCGAACTGCTTGACGGCGTGGTGCTGGATGACAGCCGCAATGCCTTGGGCCGCCAGCGCATCGCGCACATCCGTGACGAGCTGCGCGCCTATGACCGCCAGCACCAGGCGCCGCCGCTGACCAAGACCCCGCGCTGGTAAGCGCCATGGTGTGCCGACCAACGGTCGGCACCCACCCCGACCAACGGTTGGCACCCACAACAGTAGGTCCACGCCATGCGTGGATGGGGCGAACCAAGGTTCGCCCCCACCAACAGGGTCAGGCCGGTACGCCGGCCACCTTGGCGAACGCGCGGCGGAACGCGGCCATCTCGTCCTCGGTGCCGACGGTTACGCGCACGCGCTGTGGCCAGATCGGCCAGCTGCGTCCGATCACTACACCGTTCTCCGCCATCGCCTTGGCGAACGCGCTGCCGTCGCGTTGCACGTCGACCACGAAGCAGTTCGCTTCCGACGGCACGCAGCTGAAACCACGCTTGCCGAGCCATGCGATGGTTGCCTGCCGCACCTTGGCATTCTGCAGGCGGCGCTGCGGAATCAACTGCGGATCGCGCAGGCTGGCCAGTGCAGCGGCCAGTGCCGGCACCGGCAGCGGGTTGTCGCCAAGGCTCGCCAGTTCGCGCAGACGGTCGGGATGGGCGGCCGCCACGCCCAGGCGCAGGCCGGCCATGCCGTAGAGCTTGGAGAACGTACGCAGCACGATCAGATCGTCGCGCTGCGTCACCTGCGTGATCAGGCTGGGCTGTTCGCTGTACTGCAGGTAGGCCTCGTCGACCAGCACGCGGGTGGAGGCGGGCTTGTGGGCCAGCAGCCAGGCAAGCTCATCCGGTGGGCTGATCGAGCCGGTCGGGTTGTTCGGGTTGCACACATACAGCAACCCGGTCGGGCGCCGGTGCGCGGCAGCGACCATCGCGCGCAGGTCATGCGCGCCGTCGCCGCGCAGTGGCACTTTCTGCACGTGCGCAGCGTGCGCGGCGGCGACCTCGCCGAGCGTCTCGAAGGTCGGGGCGGCCACCACCAGCCCCGCCTGCGGGCCGGTCCACAGCGTGGCGGCACGGTTCAGCGGTTCACTGGAACCGGGGTAGAGGCGTACATGGTCGGCCGGAATGCCGGCCTGCTCGATGAAGGCGTCGCGCACGCTGCCCGCCAGCTCGAAGCGGTAACGGCCACAGCTTGCGATGCTGTCGCGCGCTGCCTGTTGGGCTGCGGGCGAGGGACCATATGGGCATTCGTTGAAGTTCAGCAGTACTGCACCTTCGGCAGGGGCGGGGGCCGCGGCTGTCGCGGGCTGGGCATGGCCGAGCCGCGGCAGCCCGCTGCCGGCGACGGCGAGGCCGGCACCGGCCAGTTGCAGGAAGCGTCGACGGGAGGCAGGCAGGGTCACGGGCAGTATTCCGAAGGGCGAACGTCGCACGCTAGCGCCGGTGGAGGTGGGCGGCAAGCCCGCCTTCTGTGGAGTCGAACATGGCTCGACGCTATGAACGCAGCGGCGTTACAGGGCCTGACGGCCGGGCGCGGTAGAATCCCCGGCCATCCCAGAACCACCGGATCCCGATGAGCCCCAGCCCCGCCGAACGCGCCGACGAACTCCGCCGGCAGATCGCCCAGGCCAACCGCGCCTACCACGAGCTGGATGCGCCGGAGATCCCCGACGTCGACTACGACCGGATGGTGCGCGAGCTGGAAACGCTGGAGCGCGAGCACCCGGAACTGGCCCGTGCCGACAGCCCGACCCAGCAGGTCGGTGCACGTCCGTCCGGCCGCTTCCCCGAGGTGCGCCACGCGGTGCCGATGTTGTCGCTGTCCAATGCCTTCAGCGATGAGGAAGTGGCCGATTTCGTGCGCCGCATCGATGAGCGCCTGGGTCGTCGCAGCCTGCGGTTCTCGGCCGAACCGAAAATGGATGGCCTGGCGATCAGCCTGCGCTACGAGGACGGTCATTTCGTACTCGGCGCAACCCGTGGTGATGGCAGCACCGGCGAGGACGTGACCGCCAACCTGCGTGAGATCGACGATGTTCCCAAGCGCCTGCATGGCAAGGACTGGCCGGACGTGCTGGAGGTGCGTGGCGAGGTCTACATGGCCCGCGCCGACTTCGAGGCCTACAACGAACGCGCGCGCCGGCAGGGGGGCAAGGTGCTGGCCAACCCGCGCAACGCGGCCGCCGGTTCGCTGCGCCAGCTTGATCCAAAGATCAGTGCGCAGCGCAGGCTGAGTTTCTTCGCCTACGGCACCGGCGAAGTGCAGGGCGGCGAGCTGCCGGACACCCATTCGGGCACGCTGGCCCAGCTCGGTGCCTGGGGCTTCCCGGTCAGTGAGCTGTGCAAGGTGGTGGAAGGCACCGACGGCCTGCTCGGCTACTACCGTGACATCGGCGAGCGCCGCGATGGCCTGCCGTTCGACATCGATGGCGTGGTCTACAAGCTGGATGACCGCGCCGGCCAGCAGGCCATGGGCTTTGTTTCGCGTGCGCCGCGCTGGGCCATCGCGCACAAGTTCCCGGCACAGGAACAGAGCACCACGGTGGAAGCGATCGAGATCCAGATCGGCCGCACCGGTGCCGCCACGCCGGTCGCCCGCCTGGCGCCGGTGGCCGTGGCTGGCGTGATCGTGTCCAACGCCACCCTGCACAACGCTGACCAGATCGCGCGTCTGGATGTGCGCGCCGGTGACAGCGTGATCGTGCGGCGTGCTGGTGACGTGATTCCGGAAGTGGTCAGCGTCATCCTCGACCGCCGTCCGCAAGGCACGGCGCCCTGGCAGATGCCGATGCAGTGCCCGGTGTGCGGCTCGGAAATCGTGCGCGAGGAAGGTGCCGCCGCGTGGCGCTGTTCGGGCGAACTGTCCTGCCCGGCGCAGCGCAAGGAGGCCATTGCCCATTTCGCTTCGCGTCGTGCGATGGATATCGACGGCCTCGGCGACAGGTACATCGAAACGCTGGTCGACGCCGGCATCGTCAGGAGCGTGGCCGACCTGTACCGGCTCAACCGCGACCAGCTGCTGCACCTGAAACTGGTGCTGGATGCCGAGGACCCTTCCGCACTGGCCGCCGCGTTGAAGCTGCACCTGCCGGCAGAGGGGAGCGGCGCGGTGCTCAATGCGGTGCTCAAGCTGGATGGCAACGATCCGGCGTGGCGCGCGCAGGCGCTGGCGCAGCCGGCCGGCTTCGAATGGAACACGAAGAAGATCGCCACCAAGTGGGCCGACAACCTGATCGCGGCCATCGACGCCAGTCGCGCTGCCACGCTGGAGCGCCTGCTGTTCGCGCTTGGCATCGAGCACGTGGGCGAGAGCACGGCCAAGGCGCTGGCGCAGTGGTTCGGTGACCTGGAGCTGATCCGCCACCTGCCGTGGCCGCTGTTCAAGCGCGTGCCGGACATCGGTGGCGAAGTGGCGCGCTCGCTCGGCCACTTCTTCGAACAGCAGGGCAACCAGCAGGCCATTGATGATCTGCTGCAGGTCGGCCAGGTGCGCATCAGCGACGTGCATGCGCCCAGTGCCAAGCTGCGCGAGGGGCTGGATCTGGCACAGCTGCTGGTTGAATCGGAGATCCCTGGCATCACCCGCCTGCGTGCGGAGAAGCTGGTGGCGGCGTTGCCGGGCGCTCAGGCGGTGCTGGATGCCGAACATGGCCAGTTCGTCAACGCGGGCCTGCCGGACGACACCGCGCGCGGTCTGGCCGAGTGGCTGGATGCCGAAGGTCATGGCGCGATGCTGCTGGCGGCCGAGAAGGCGATGCAGCAGATCCTGGCCAAGGCGCCGGCGATGGCCGAGATCGTGGCTGGCCCGCTGGATGGGCAGACCGTGGTGCTGACCGGCACCCTGGCCCAGCTGACCCGCGATGCAGCCAAGGAGCGCCTGGAAGCACTGGGTGCCAAGGTCTCCGGCAGCGTGTCGAAGAAGACCAGCTTCGTGGTGGCCGGTACCGAGGCCGGTTCCAAGCTGGACAAGGCGCAATCGCTGGGCGTGCCGGTATGGGACGAAGACCGCCTGCTGGCCTATCTCGCCCAGCACGAATGATGACCCCGCCGGGTGCCTCGCGCCCGGCATGAAGCACAAAGGAATACCGATGCAGACCGCCCCGCTGGATTTCCGCCTGGCCACCCGTGCCGACGAAGAACTGTTGATCGAGCTGATGCGTGAGTTCTACGCCGAAGACAGGATCGACTTCGATGACGCGCGCGTGCGTCGCGGCGTGGACGCGCTGCTGGCCGATCCGCGCAACGGCGAAGTGCTGCTGTGGCTGGACGAGGCGGGCGAGGTGGTTGGCTACGCAGTGATCGCGATGGGCTTCAGCCTGGAGCAGGGCGGCCACTTCATGCTGCTGGACGAGCTGTACCTGAGCCATCGCGCGCGCGGCCGCGGCCGCGGCAAGCAGGCGCTGGCCATCTGCGAACAGCGCGCTCGCGGGCGTGGCGTCAGCCGCCTGCGCCTGGAAGTGAACCACCACAACGAACTGGCCCGGCGCCTGTACCTGGCCAGCGGCTACATCGACGATACCCGCGATCTGCTGACCCTGCCGCTGGACCATCCGCGCCCGGAGGGCATCCTGTGAGCGAGGCCCTGCTGCGCGCGCTGCGGCAGCGAGCCGCGCTCAATGCGCTGGTGCGCCGCTTCTTCGCCGAGCGCAATGTGCTGGAGGTGGAAACGCCGATCCTGTCGGTGGCGGGCAACACCGAGCCGAACATCGACAGCTTCCATACCGATTTCACTGGCCACGTCGACGCGGGCGGGCGCCGCCGCTGGTTGCGCACCTCGCCGGAGTATCCGCTCAAGCGACTGCTTGCTGCCGGTGTTGGCGATTGCTACGAACTGGGCCGCGTGTTCCGCAACGGCGAGGCTGGTGGTCGCCACAACCCGGAATTCACCATGCTGGAGTGGTACCGGGTCGGCTGGGACCATCATCGGTTGGTAGGGGAAACCGCCGAGCTGGTCGGACAGGCACTGGCCCTGGTCGGGCGCAGTGCGACGCTGCGTGTGCTCGGTTACCGCGAGCTGTTCCAGCAGTACGTGGGCGTGGATCCGTTCGAGGCCGACCAGGCCGCGCTGCGTGCCGCGCTCGGTGACGTGCATGTCGATCCCGTCGGGCTGACCCGCGACGATTGGCTGGATCTGCTGATGACCCATCATATCCAGCCGCATTTCGATGACGCGGTCATGACCGTGGTCCACGATTGGCCCGCCAGCCAAGCCGCGTTGGCACGCATCCGTGTCGGCACGCCGCCGCTGGCGGAGCGTTTCGAGTTGTATCTGGGCGCGGTGGAACTGGCCAACGGCTATCACGAACTGAACGACGCGCACGAACAGCGCATGCGATTCCAGCGTGATCTGCAGCGCCGCCACGAGCGCGGCCAGGTGCAGCCGGCCGTGGACGAGGCATTGTTGTCGGCGTTGCCATCGATGCCTGCCTGTGCCGGCGTGGCGGTGGGTATTGATCGGCTGTTGATGGCGATGAACCGCACGCCGCGGATCGCCGACGTGCTGGCCTACGACTTTGCCCGCGCGTGAGCGTGGCGCGCACGTTCCTGAACATTGAAGACTGAACGGATTGCCGCATTTCCGTGCTTGCTTCGGCAAGCAGGATGATGCTCTTATCACGGCAGATGCGGGACACTGGCATCGGAATTCGTCCACTCCTGTTGGGGAAGGCATTGGTCAAGTGGTTTGCGGTCGTGGCGGCACCGGTCTACTCCATCGCGCTGTGGGGGGCTTGGCTGCCGTCGCCGGCGTCGGCCCAGCAGGTGGGCTACGACGACGAAGTGGTGACCTGCGAATCACGCGACATGGGCTGGGTGCACTGCGATATCGAGGTCGCCAACGGCGTCGATCTGGTGCGCCAGCTGTCCAGCAACAGCTGCATCCGTGGCAGTGAGTGGGGAACCGACCGCAGCGGCGTGTGGGTCACCCTGGGCTGTCGTGCCGAGTTCCGTGCCCGGCGCGCAGCGGGGACGGCGCTGCCGGCAGACACCTCTGGAAAGCGCCTGGTGCGCCGCGTGGTGCGCTGTGAATCCAATGGCCGTCCGCAGAGTTGCCCGGTACGGCTCGATGGCGCGCCGGTGCGCCTGCTGCGCCAGTTGTCCGTGCTGCCGTGCCGCGAAGGGCAGGGCTGGGGCTACAAGCGCAATGAAGTCTGGACCAGCCGTGGCTGCCAGGGCGATTTCGAAGTGGCCGATGATGACGGCCGCTTCGTTGACGTGCCACGCCGCCTCACCTGCGAATCGAAGTCGAAGAAGCGGCGTTTCTGCGGTGCCAGCATCTCGGTTGGCGCCGTGGTCTCCGAGCAGCTGTCCAGCACGCCCTGCGAGGAAGGCAGCACCTGGGGCTGGAGTCGCAACGGGATCTGGGTGGACGGCGGCTGCCGCGCCGAATTCTCGGTGAATTGAGCCCGGGCAGGCTCCAACCCTGCGGGGCCTGGCCCTACAATGGGCCCATGAACACTGCCTCTGACATCGACTACGCCCGTTACGACCACATCCGCCCGATCCTGTGGACCGGCGATGCCCTGCAACTGCTGGACCAGCGCAAGCTGCCGTTCGTGGTCGAGCACGTGGTCTGCCATGACAGCGACGAAGTTGCCAGCGCGATCCACGCGTTGACCGTGCGTGGCGCGCCGGCGATCGGCATTGCCGCCGCCTGGGGCGTCGTGCTGGCCGCGCGAGAGGTGCAGGCCGCCGATGGTGCGCACGCGCTGCAGCAGCTGGAACCGGCCCTGCAGCGCCTCAACGCATCGCGCCCGACTGCGGTCAACCTGGCCTGGGCGCTGGCACGCATGCGCCGTTGCCTGAGCGCCGCCGGTGCCGACTGGAAGGCTCTGCTGGAGTCGGAAGCGCAGGCCATCGCCGAGGAAGACCTGGCCGCCAACCGCCACATGGGCGCGCTGGGCGCGGGCCTGATCGAGGCCGGCAGCGGCGTGCTGACCCACTGCAATACCGGCTCGCTGGCCACTGCGGGCTTCGGTACCGCGCTGGGCGTGATCCGCGCCGGCATGGCCCAGCACCGCGTCGCCCGCGTGTTCGCCGGCGAGACCCGGCCGTGGCTGCAGGGTGCACGCCTGACCGTGTGGGAGCTGCAGCAGGATGGCATCGATGCCACCCTCATCGCCGATTCGGCCGCCTCGCACCTGATGAAGACCGGCGCCGTGCAGTGGGTGATCGTGGGCGCGGACCGCATCTGCGCCAATGGCGATACCGCCAACAAGATCGGCACCTACCAGCTGGCCATCGCCGCGCGCCACCACGGTGTCAGGTTCATGGTGGTGGCGCCGTCCTCGACCGTGGACATGGAAACCGTCGATGGCAGCCAGATCGAGATCGAGCAGCGTGACCCGGGTGAGCTGTACGGTGTGGGCGGTACCCGTACCGTCGCCGAGGGCATTGCTGCCTGGAACCCGGTGTTCGACGTCACCCCGGGCGAGCTGATCGACGCGATCGTGACCGAGCGGGGGGTCATCCTGAACCCGACCGCCGAGAACATGCGCGCCGCCTTCGGCGGTTGAGGCAGGCTGGGTCGCGGATGCCTGCGGAGCCGAGCCCATACTCGGCCCAGCCGGGAATCCGCCGCAACCCAGCATGGGCCTGGCCCGACTGGCGCGGTATAGCCCCCTAAGTTCCTGATTTGTGCCGGTAAAATCCCCGTAAAGGGAGGCGGGAAACAGCCTGTTGTGGTAGTATTCGCAGGTTGAATCGAGGTTCCGGCACGACCCCCTCCCGCAGAGGGCTGCGCCGGACTGGACCGCTACCAGACAACGGAACCCGAATGGCAGAAACCGCCAAGGAAATCATCCAGGTCAACCTGGAAGACGAGAT
This sequence comes from Stenotrophomonas sp. SMYL41, assembly GCF_036319965.1. Lineage (NCBI taxonomy): Bacteria > Pseudomonadati > Pseudomonadota > Gammaproteobacteria > Lysobacterales > Lysobacteraceae > Stenotrophomonas > Stenotrophomonas sp. SMYL41. Next base: position 200,636 of record NZ_JAWIRX010000002.1, read on the forward strand.
GCGCAAGAGCTACCTCGATTACGCCATGAGCGTGATCGTGGGCCGTGCGCTGCCGGATGCGCGCGATGGCCTCAAGCCGGTGCATCGCCGCGTGCTGTACGCGATGAACGAGCTCAACGCGCACAGCAACAAGCCCTATTTCAAGTCGGCGCGTATCGTCGGTGACGTCATCGGTAAGTACCACCCGCATGGCGATCAGTCGGTGTACGACACGCTGGTGCGCCTGGCACAGCCGTTCTCGCTGCGCTACATGCTGGTCGACGGCCAGGGCAACTTCGGTTCGATCGACGGCGACTCCGCCGCAGCGATGCGATACACCGAGGCGCGCATGTCGCGCCTGGCGCATGAGCTGATGGCCGACATCGACAAGGAAACCGTCGATTTCCAGCCCAACTACGATGAAAAGGAACTGGAGCCGACGGTCATGCCGACCCGGTTCCCGAACCTGCTGGTCAATGGTTCGGCCGGTATCGCGGTGGGCATGGCGACCAACATCCCGCCGCACAACCTGAGTGAATCGATCAATGCCTGCATCGCGCTGATCGACAACCCGGACATCGATGTCGACGGCCTGATGGAATACATCCCCGGCCCGGACTTCCCGACTGCCGGCATCATCAATGGCACCGCCGGCATCGTCGCCGGCTACCGCACCGGCCGTGGCCGCGTGCGCATCCGTGCCAAGGCCGATATCGAAGTGGCCGACAACGGCCGCGAATCGATCATCGTCACTGAAATTCCTTACCAGGTGAACAAGGCGCGTCTGATCGAGAAGATCGCCGAGCTGGTCAAGGAAAAGAAGATCGAAGGCATCAGCGAGCTGCGCGATGAGTCCGACAAGGACGGCATGCGCATCTACATCGAGATCAAGCGCGGTGAATCTGCCGAGGTTGTGCTGAACAACCTGTACCAGCAGACGCAGATGGAATCGGTGTTCGGCATCAACATGGTGGCGCTGGTCGATGGCCGCCCGCAGTTGATGAACCTCAAGCAGATGCTCGAGGCCTTCGTCCGCCACCGTCGCGAAGTGGTCACCCGCCGCACCGTGTTCGAGCTGCGCAAGGCGCGCGCCCGTGCGCACGTGCTGGAAGGCCTGACCGTTGCGCTGGCCAACATCGACGAGATGATCGAACTGATCAAGACCTCGCCGAACCCGAACGAAGCCCGCGAGCGCATGCTGGCGCGCGTGTGGGAGCCGGGCCTGGTGGGGGCGATGCTGGGTGCCGCCGGTGCCGAAGCCTCGCGTCCGGAAGACCTGCCCAAGGGCGTGGGCCTGATCGAGGGCGGCTACCAGCTGACCGAGATCCAGGCCACCCAGATCCTGGAGATGCGCCTGCACCGCCTGACCGGGCTGGAGCAGGACCGCCTGACCGACGAGTACAAGCAGCTGCTGGAAGTGATCGCCGGGCTGATCCACATCCTGGAAGATCCCGACCGCCTGCTGCAGGTGATCCGCGAGGAGCTGGTCAACGTCAAGGCCGAGTTCGGCGACGAGCGTCGTACCGAAATCCGCCACAGCGAAGAAGACCTGGACATCCTCGACCTGATCGCCCCGGAAGACGTGGTGGTCACCGTGTCGCATGCCGGTTACGTGAAGCGGCAGCCGGTAAGCGTGTACCGCGCACAGCGCCGCGGTGGCCGTGGCCGCAGTGCGGCGGCGACCAAGGAAGAGGATTTCATCGAACAGCTGTGGCTGGTCAACACGCACGACACGCTGCTGACCTTCACCAGCTCGGGCAAGGTGTTCTGGCTGCCGGTCTACCAGCTTCCCGAAGCCGGTTCCAACGCCCGCGGCCGTCCGATCATCAACTGGATCCCGCTGGAGCCGGGCGAACGCGTGCAGGCCGTGCTGCCGGTCCGCGAGTACGCCGATGGCCAGTTCGTGTTCTTCGCCACGAAGAACGGTACGGTCAAGAAGACTCCGCTGGGCGAGTTCGCCTTCCGTCTGGCCCGCGGCAAGATCGCGATCAACCTGGACGAGGGCGATGCCCTGGTCGGCGTCGGCCTGACCGATGGCGAACGCGACATCCTGCTGTTCGCCTCCAACGGCAAGACCGTGCGCTTCGGTGAAGACAAGGTCCGCTCGATGGGCCGTACCGCCACCGGCGTGCGCGGCATCAAGATGCCGGCCGGCGAGGAAGTGGTCAGCCTGATCGTGGCCGAGAGTGCCGGTGGCATCGAGGATGAGAACGAGGACGACAACGGTGTCGATGAAGCCGTCGCCACTGGCGATGCGGTGATCGACGGTGCTGATGACGCCAGCGTGCAGTACATCCTCACCGCCACCGAGAACGGCTACGGCAAGCGCACCCCGCTGCCGGACTACCCGCGCAAGGGCCGTGGTACACAGGGCGTGATCGGCATCCAGACCACCGAGCGCAACGGCAAGCTGGTTGCTGCGGTGCTGATGGGTTCCAGCGACGAAGTCCTGCTGATCTCCGATGGTGGCACCCTGGTGCGTACGCGCGGCTCGGAAATCAGCCGCGTCGGCCGCAACACCCAGGGCGTGACCCTGATCCGCCTGTCCAAGGACGAGAAGCTGCAGGCGGTGGAGCGCATGGACGCCTCGATCGACGAGGACGAGGACGAGGTGGCAGCCGCCGCCCCGGCCGAAGCCCCCGCACCAAGCGAGGACGCGCCGCAGGCGTAAGCCCGCGTCGTCTCGCCACCTCAACAACGCCGGCCTCGTGCCGGCGTTGTTGTATCCGGCGCTCACCGCACGCGCACTTCACAGCGACGGTGGGATAACAGGCCATGCTGCCCCGGAGATCGACGATGTCCGCCACGCCGCAGTCCGCCGCCCCCGTTGTGTACCGCCATCCCCTGGTGACCGTGCTGTCGCTGCTGCTGGTCGTGCTTGGCCTGGTCATCGGCGGGCTCGGCGCGTGGCTGCTCAGCCTGGGCGGTTCGGCGTACTACGCCATTGCCGGCCTTGGATTGCTGGCCAGCGGCATCCTGTTGTTCGGCAACCGCCGCAGTGGCGCGCTGCTGTACGCACTGGTGTTCATCGGAACGCTGCTGTGGACCTGGTGGGAGTCGGGCAGCGACTACTGGCGGTGGGTGCCGCGGCTGGGCCTGGTGACCGCACTGGGCATCGTGCTGGCGCTGTTGGCGCCGACCCTGCGTGATCCCGTTCCCAAACGGCTGTCGCGTGCGGTGGCCGCTATGTTGATGCTGGTATTCGTGGCCGCGTTCGGCCTGGCGTTTGCGCCGCATGGCGAGGTGGATGGGCACCAGCCGTTCCCGGAAGGCGCGGTCAGCGCCGGCCTGGAACCCACCCGTGATACCACCGGCCTGGAGCCGGCCGACCAACCTGCCGACAGTGATTGGCCGGCCTGGGGCCGCAGCAACGCCGCCACCCGTTACTCGCCGCTGCAGCAGATCACGCCGGCCAACGTCGGCACGCTGCAGCTGGCCTGGCAGTTCCGCACCGGTGACCTGCCGAAGAAGCGCTGGGGCGCGGAAACCACGCCGCTGAAGATCGGCGACCGCCTGTACCTGTGCACCGCGCGCAACCGCCTGATCGCGCTGGATGCAGCCAGCGGCAAGGAACTGTGGCGGTTCGATCCGAAGGTGAAGGACGCCTCGATCCCGTACACCGCCGCCTGCCGTGGGGTGAGCTACTACGAGCAGCCCCGCACACCGGTCCTTGCCGATGCAACGCTGGCCGATGCCGCAGCCGATCTGGCCTTGCCCGAACCGTCGCCCAGCGTCACCCGCGGTGCCGCGCCGGGTAGCCGTCCGGCGTGCTGGGCGCGCATCATCGAAGGCACGCTGGACGGGCGCATCATCGCGGTGGATGCGGACAGCGGCCGCCCGTGCGCCAACTTCGGCAACAACGGCCAGGTCGATATCACCCTGGGCATGGGCGAGGTGCCGCCGGGCTATGTGTCGATCACCTCGCCGCCGGCCATCGTGCGCGGTGTCATCGTCACCGGCCACCAGGTGCTGGATGGGCAGCGCCGCGATGCGCCGTCGGGCGTGATCCAGGCCTACGACGCGATCACTGGGAAGCTGCGCTGGGCGTGGGACATGGACCAGCCCGAGCGCAGCGGCCTGCCGCCCCGCGAGCAGACGTATACGCGCGGCACGCCCAACATGTGGACCACGGCCACCGGTGATGAGGCGTTGGGCCTGGTCTACCTGCCTCTGGGTAATTCCGCGGGTGACTACTGGAGTGGCTCACGCACGGAAAACCAGAACCGCTACTCGACCTCGCTGGTGGCGATCGACGTAGCCACTGGCAAGCCGGCCTGGCACTTCCAGGCCGTGCGCAAGGATGTGTGGGATTACGACCTGGGTTCGCAGGCCAGCCTGATCGACTACCCGACGGCGGCGGGCAAGGTGCCGGCGATCCTGCTGCCGACCAAGCAGGGTGACCTCTACATCCTCGACCGCCGCAACGGCAAGCTGCTGACCGCCGCCGAAGAGCGCAAGGTACCGGTGGGTGGCGTCGAACCCGAGCAGCGTTCACCCACCCAGCTGTTCTCGCTGTACCACACGCTGCGCCGCGAGCATGACCTGACCGAGCGCGACATGTGGGGCATCACTCCGATCGACCAGCTGGTCTGCCGCATCCAGTTCCGCAAGGCCTATTACGAAGGCTTCTACACGCCGCCGAGCAGTGACCGCCATTCCATCGAGTACCCCGGTTACAACGGTGGCTCGGACTGGGGCAGCGTGTCGATCGATACACGCCGCGGCGTGATCGTGGCCAACTACAACGACATGCCGAACTACAACCGGCTGGTGCCACGTGCCGAGGCCGACCGGCTGGGCTGGTTGCCGCGCGAGAAGATCCGGTTCGACAAGGGCGGTGCCGAGGGCGCGGGCGACCCGCAGGTGGGCACGCCGTATGCCATCGATGTCAATGCCGGCTGGCGGTTGCCGTTCACCGGCCTGCTGTGCAAGCAGCCGCCCTATGGCGGCATCCGTGCCATCGACCTGCGCACCGGCAAGCTGCTATGGGATCGCCCATTCGGCAGTGCGCGCGGCAATGGGCCGTTCGGCATCCGTTCCGGCCTGCCGATCGAGATCGGCACACCGAACAATGGCGGCTCGGTGATCACTGCCAGTGGCCTGGTGTTCATCGCCGCGGCCACCGATGACCTGCTGCGCGCCATCGATCTGAAGACCGGCAAGGAGCTGTGGCACACCCGGCTGCCGGCCGGTGGCCAGGCCACTCCGATGGTCTACGAACAGGGCGGGCGCCAGTACGTGGTGATCATGGCCGGCGGCCACCATTTCATGGAAACCCCGAACGGCGATTACGTGATGGCCTTCGCCCTGCCGAAATAGCGGCTGCTCGCCTGAACACGGCCATGGGGCTGGGACCGCTGTCGCTGACGTTTCGCTGGCGGCCGGGCAGCATCCATCATCGAAACAGGACGGGGCCGGCCAAAGTCCCCATGGAAGGAAACGCATGCTGAACTCTGAACGCCTGCCGGGGTGCGCCACCCGGTTGTTGGCAGGACTGCTTCTGCTTGGCCCGTGTATGTGGGCAAGCGCGCAGGCGTCACCCCAGCTTGCCGTGCGCAAGGTGCCCAGCGGTGCCGAGCTGATCGCGGGCGATGCGCGCTATCTGAGCCCCGCCCATGCGCCCTGCATGGCGGCCGCGGGCAACGCGCTGGACGCCCAGCGTGGTTGTGCCGACGCTAAATTCAAGGTGCACGACGATGCGCTCAACGCCGCCCATAGTGCGGCGCGCTCCACGCTGACGGCCAGCGACCAGCGGGTGCTGCGCGATCTGCAGCGGCAATGGATGCGCCAGCGCGACAACCGATGTCCGGAAGGTGGAACGGCCGTTGCCCAGCTGGATGCACAGCAGTGCCGCACGCTGGTCTCGCCTGCATTGCTGCAGCAGGCCACCACGGCGCAGAACCACAAGGGCTGGTATGGATTCGGCTTCGTGGTGCAGGGCGAGGGCAGGGAACACCAGTATGGCCACGAAGGCGGTGCGCCCGGCTCCAACAGCGCCATCGTGGTGCTGCCCGCACAGGGCTATGTGATCGTTGGGCTGGCCAATGTCGATCCGGATGCGATCGGCAACGTGGTCAACTACATCGCGCGCAGAGTGCCACTGTGACCGCGGCAGGTGCCGGTCATTCCGGCACCCGCACCATCTTCGTCATCAAGTGTTCCACCACACCTGCCGGATCGGCCGTGCGGCCCACATGCGTGCTCGACATCTGCACGATCGAACTGCGCTTGGCGGTGAGGAAGTGGAACCGTGCGCGTGCGGGCAGCTGCGCGATCGGCCCAGCGCCAGCATCGCCGCGGCAGATCGCCACGATCGCATCCAGCCACGGCTGCAATGCCCCCTGGTCAAGCGCCGGGGCAAACGCGTGCAGGCGCGCAGGATCGATCTCGATGGCCGCCTCCAGATGACGCGCTCCAGGACAGGAGACGATCACCCCGACGTTGATGAATTCCTCCCGTTCCACCCGCGGTACCACGCGGATGACCGCGTAGTCATACGTGTGCAGCGTGGGCACGGAGGGCCTCCTGCACGAACACCGCACGCACTTTCAGGCGATGCTTGAGATAGTCGATGTAGCCTTGGCGGTAGGCCTGCGGGCTGTCGAATGCCGGCTCGTTGACCAGCCAGCTGTCCGGCACCAGGCCGACGATGCGCTCGATCTCGGCATCGGTGAGGCGCGCGGCCAGCTCGGCATCCACTTCGGCGATGCGGTTGGCGAACGACAGAAGCACGTGGTCGCGGATCAGTACGAAGGGTTTTTCGCAGGCGTCGCCGGCATTGGCCCAGTCGTGATGGAAGTACATGGCCGCACCGTGGTCGATCAGGTACAGCTTGCGGTGCCACACCATCAGGTTGGGGTTGCGGGTGGTGCGGTCGACATTGCTGGTGAACGCATCGAACCAGACGATGCGCGAGGCCAGCTCGGCATCCACCGGCATCGCCGCTGGGTCGTAATTGATCGCGCCGGGCAGGTAGTCCAGGCCCAGGTTCAGGCCCTCGCTGGCGCGGATCAGCTCCTGGATCTCCGGGTCGGGCTCGGTGCGGGCGAACTCGCGGTCCAGTTCCACGAACAGGATTTCCGGAATCGGCAGGCCCAGCGTGCGCGCCATCTCACCGGCGACCAGCTCGGCGATCAGCGCCTTCGGGCCTTGCCCGGCGCCACGGAACTTCAGCACGGCCATGCCGTCGTCGTCGGTCTCGACCACAGCCGGCAGGGAGCCCCCCTCCCGTAAGGGGGTGATGTAGCGGAGGGCGTGTACGGTGCGCATGGCGCATTCTAGCGTGGTGCTGGGGGGCGCGCCCGGCAACGCCGCGGCGGTGCACTGGTTGAGCCCGGCGATTGTCTGGACGTCCTGCACGGGCCGCTGCGGTGGGCGAGGGCGCGCGCAGCGAGGACGGCTCCTCCTGCGCGCTCTTCACCATGAAGATGTCCTGCGCCGCGCCCGCACCCTCTGTCTGGTGGCTGAGCCGGATGAAGCGAAGGTCAAGTGCACCTGATCCATGCGAAAGCGACAGGAAAGACGAATTGCGGCTTGGTCTTCACTTCGCCCTTCCGTTGCCGGTGGCAGCATCGCCTTCAATGGAGCATTCCACCCGCGTGTAACTTTCAACGGGAGGCTGTCATGCCGCTACAGCGCAGCTGTCACGCATCATCCTGCACGCCATGCACCGCGTGGAGTTGAGCCTGGCCTGATACGGTCATAATGCCGGCAGGGATGGCCGCCCAACGCACGACCTGCCTCAGCCATCATGGCGGAACCGGCATGGATTGCCGGCGCTGCGATTCCGCTGGATACCTGCTTTCAATGCGCCCCTTGCGATGCCGCCGATGACTGCCGCGCGGAAGGTGCCTTGTCCACGATGATCCTGCAGGCTTTGGAGGTGTACCGATGAGCGACGAACTCACTCCCATGCTGCCGCCCCTGGACGATGCCAAGGTCGAGGAAATGATCGGCAAGGTGGTGCTGGTCGGCGTAACGCGCTATGGCGGTGACGGCCAGGTGCAGGGACTCGAGCAGTACGCCGGCACGGTGCTGCGCATCAGTGCCGTTGAGGGCGTGGTGCTGGCCGACGAGAATGATGGCCACGAGCGCTACCTGCCGCCGATGCTCGATCAGTACCTGCCGGCCGAGCCCGGTGAGTACCGCATGCGCAACAGCGGCATGATCGTGGTCGACCCGGACTATCTGGCCACCTGGGACCTGCACGCCCGGCAGTAGTGCCAGGCCATGCCTGGCGATGGCCGCCCGCACTCCACTTTGCCCCATCCGGCCACTAGCCCTTCCGGCCCATTCTCCTCACCCCCTGCGGTGCTAGATTCGGGGCCATGCCCGAATCCGGGCATCCATTCACACCCAGGGGATAAGGATGCTGATCCGTCGAACCTCTCTGGCGGCGGCTGTTGCCGCTGCCACCGTCGGCCTGCTGGCCGCCGGCCCGGCCTTCGCTGATTACGCGAAGCCGCCGGAACACCTGCTCAAGGTGCTGAAGGCACCGCCGCCGCCAGTACCGAACGTGGCGCCGGGTGGCCAGCGCCTGCTGCTGACTACCGCGCAGACCTATCCGTCGATCAGCCGCGTGGCCCAGCCGTACCTGAAGCTGGCCGGTGTGCGCCTGGAGCCGAAGAACCGCAGTCGCCATGACACTCCCGGCGGCTACGGCATTCCGGCCTGCGTGGCCGACTTCACCCTGGTCGACATCGGCAGTGGCAAGGAAAACAAGGTGGACCTGCCGCAGGGCTGCGCGACCGGGGCGCTGTGGTCGGCCGATGGCAGTCACTTCGCCTTCCAGAACGCGGTCGATACCAGCGTGCAGCTGTGGGTGGGCAATGCTGCTACCGGCCAGGTGAAGCAGGTGCCGAACGTGCAGCTGAACCCGGTCTTCGGCAACACCGTGCAGTGGCTGGGTGGAAGCCAGAATCTGCTGGTGAAGCTGGTTCCGGCCAATCAGGGCCCGGCGCCGTCCAATGGGGGCGTGCCGACCGGTCCGGACGCGCAGGAGTCGCTGGGCAGCAGTGGCGAAAGCAGCACCTATGAGGCCCGCGATACGCTGACCAGCGTGCATGACGAAAAGCTGTTCGCCTACTACGGTGCCTCGCAGCTGGCTGTAGTCGACACTGCCGCGGGCAGCGTGCGCCCGGTGGGGCAGCCGGCGCTGTTCAACGAGGTGAGCGCCGCGCCCGATGGCGTGCACGTGCTGACCGAATCGATCAAGGCACCGTACTCGCATGCGGTGACCTACCAGCGCTTCGCCAATGATGTGACGGTGCTGGACATCAGCAATGGCCGTAGCACGCCGATCGCCAGCCTGCCGCTGGCCGACCGCGTGCCGGTGCACGGCGTACCGGAAGGCCCGCGCGGTTTCGACTGGCGTGCCACCGATCCGGCCACCCTGGTCTATGCCGAAGCGCTGGACAAGGGCGACTGGAAGGTCAACGTGCCGCATCGCGATCGCGTGCTGATGCTGAAGGCCCCGTTCACCGGCAAGCCGACCGAAATCACCCGTACCGTGCAGCGTTTTGAAGGCTTCGCGTGGACCGCCGATCCGGCCGTGGCCTTCCAGTACGAGAACGACGAGAACCGCCACTGGATGCAGACCCGCATCGTCGACGTGGACCAGCCGAAGAAGGAAGGCCGCCTGCTGTGGGACATGTCCAGCGATGAGCTGTACGGCAACCCCGGCAACCTGGTCTTTACCCGCCTGGCGAATGGCGCGCAGGTCGTGCGCCAGGACGGCAACTACGTGTTCCTCAGCGGCCGTGGTGCCTCGCCGCAGGGCGACCGTCCGTTCCTTGATCGCCTGGACCTGGGCACGCTGAAGAGCGAGCGCCTGTTCCGCAGCAGTGCTGATGCCTACGAACAGTTCCTCGGTTTCAGCAGCACGCCGGGCCGCTACCTGACCTGGCACCAGTCGGTGATCGATCCGCCGAACGCCTTCATCCGCCAGCAGGGTGAGGCGGTGGCCGATGCGAAGGCCGGCGAGGCGGAGTTCGCTTCCATCGCGACCGCGCTGACCAGGTTGGCCGACCCGACCCCGGAGGTACGCCAGATCAAGAAGCAGCTGGTGACCTACAAGCGTGCCGACGGCGTGGACCTGTCGTTCACCCTGTACACGCCGCCGGGCTACAAGGAAGGGCAGCGCGTGCCGGCGATCCTGTACGCGTACCCGGCCGACTTCGCCAACGCCGCGCAGGCCGGCCAGGTGTCCGGCTCGCAGCAGACCTTCACCCGCCTGCAGCCGTACCGTCTGATGCTGCTGGCCGGCTACGCGATCATCGACAACGCTTCGTTCCCGATCGTGGGCGACCCGAAGAACGCCTACGACACCTACCTGGAGCAGCTGGAAGCCGACGCCAAGGCGGCGGTGGACAAGGCCGTGGACATGGGCGTGGTCGACCGCAACCGCATCGGCGTGACCGGCCACAGCCACGGCGGCCTGATGACCGCCAACCTGATCGCGCACACCAACCTGTTCAAGGCTGGCGTAGCGACCAGCGGTTCCTACAACAAGACCTTCACTCCGTTCGGCTTCCAGAACGAGCGTCGCTCGGTGTGGCAGGCGCAGGATGTGTACCTGAAGGCCTCGCCGTTCTTCTATGCCGACAAGATCAAGCTGCCGCTGCTGCTGGTCCACGGCGAGGATGACGCCAACCCGGGCACCGAGCCGTTCCAGTCGCGAAAGTTGTACCAGGCGATCCGCGGCAATGGCGGTACCACCCGCCTGGTGATGCTGCCGAACGAACCGCACTGGTACACCGCGCTGGAATCGAACGAGCAGCTGGTGTCGGAAATGCTGAACTGGTTCGACACCTACGTGAAGAACGCCAGGTGACGAACGGCAAGGCCGCCTCTGGGCGGCCTTGCTGCATCGGAAGAGGGGAACCGTGCGCGACGAATTCGTCGCGCATTGACAGAGAGGCAGCATCCAGGAACGGCATGCGGAATGGGCAGCGATGGATCGTCATGAACGGCCGCGCGCAGAGGGCGCTGGTGATGCTCCTGTCGCTGGCAGGTTGCCTGTTCCGCCCGGCCTGCATTGCGTGGCGGTCCATGATGCGGCAGCGGCGGGGCCGGGGCTGCTAAGCTGCGCACGGGAACAGTCCAGGAGACATCGATGCATCGCAACGGGATGCGCGCCATCACTTTCATCATCGCGACGCTGCTGGCCGGGATGACACACGGAGTGGAAGCGCAGGCCCTGCGGGCGGATGACCGCAGCTACTTTGGCAGCGCCACTGCTGAACGTGCGGCATGGCAGAACCTCGAGCGCAGGACCGATGCCCTCAAGGCCCTGCATGCGCCAGCAGAAGCGCGTTTCCAGCAGGCCGAGCATCTGTATGGCGAGTGTCTCCGGCACCATGGTTACCTGCATCTGCAGGCAGCACGCAATGCCGATGATGCGCGGCTGGCCAATACCCAAGGCGAAGTGGCCAGCCTGTGTGGACGTATCGCGGCGATTGCCAAGCAGGCATTGCGTGATGCCCCTGCGCACGCTGCCTGGATCGCGCCGCATGCCGACCTGCGTGAGCGGGCGTTGCGGGAGGACATGCAACCGGCCAATGCAGCGCTGGTTGATGCGGTCGACGCGCTGGCCGACCCGGCGCTGGACAGCTTCGGGCGCCTGCACCGGCAGCTGCTGCAATCGGCGTCCTTTGCGCGCTTCGAGCATGAAGGCCGGACGCTCGACAGCCGGACCGACGCGCGTACCCTTTCCCGCCTGCCGGGCCGTCCGCTGCGCGAGGCGGCATGGCGTGCCTACTGGCAGGGGATGGCGTCGCGGCGCGGCGAAATGGCAACGGTGCTGCTGGGTCTGGTGCGCCTCAATGAGCGTGCGTCGGAACTGCAAGGTGATGGAACTGCACCTGGCCGCAGTTACCGGCACATGGGCCTGGACCAGGCCGCCGTCGACGCGACACTGGCGGCGGTAGCGCGCCACGCGCCGCTGCGGCGGAACTATCAGCAGATGCAGTTGGCCCATCTTGAGCGCATGGGCCTGGCCTCTCCACAGATATGGGACATGGACCTGCCTGATGCCGGCTATATCCCTCCGCCGCTTGACCTGACGCAGTTGCGGGATGCTGCGGCTGCATCAATGCAGGTGCTGGGGCCGGATTACGTGACAGGACTGCGAGCGTTGCTTGATCCTTCAGGCGGGCGCATGGATCTGGGCGGATCGGCAGGGCGGCGCGCGATGGATGCGTTTTCGATCAGTGCCCCGGGGATGCCTTCGCTGCTGTTCGTTGGCCATCGCCAGGGAGACCTCGAAGGGGACGTCCAGATCGCCCACGAAGCCGGTCATGCCATGCACGGCCAGTGGATGCAGCGCGGCGGCGCATCATCATTCCAGCGCAACGGCAACAAGTGGTTGACCGAGTCGTTTGCCATCTACAACGAACTGAAGTTCCGCGATCAGCTCTATCGGCAGGCGAGTGATCCACGGGCCAGGGCGTATTACCTGAAATCGTTGCTCGATGACATCATCCTGCAGCTGTTCATTTCCTCGGAAGAGGCCGATCTGGAACAGTCCATCTACCGGGAAGTGGTGGCCGATGGGGTCGGCAATGCGGATGCGCTTGACGCCCTGACGATGAAGGTTCTGGGCCGGTATGGGGGGGCGTGGGAGCAACGTCCCGAGCTGCGCAATACCTGGATATCGAAACGGCTCATGTACGAAGATCCGCTCTATCTGGCCAATTATCTGTATGCCGGACTGATCGCGGTGCAGCTCTTTGTACAGGACCAGCAGGATCCGGAGGGCTTCAGGCAGCGCTACCTGGCGGTCCTGGGTGAGGGGTTCGACCGCGCGCCGCAACAGCAGGTCGAGCAGTTGCTGAATGCGAAGCCCGACTGGCCACGCCTGGTCGAGGCGGACCTGGGTGTTTTCCAGCAGTACCTTGCGCAACTGCAGGAACTCCACGCAGAAATCGAGCGCCAGCGCAGTCGCTGAACAGGCGGCGCACGGATGGATTCACGGGAGGCGACGCAACTGCGTTGACTCGCTCCGGATCATGTCTGACACTCGGCGTTCCTGCCCGTCCCTGGACTACATGGGCAGATCAGGGAGCTTGGCCAGCCGATGGATGTCAGCACGATCTCTTCACGAATCAAGTTGGCCCGTACCAACTGCGGTTTGTCGCAGACCGACATGGCACGCCGCCTGGGCGTGAACCGCGCCACCGTCGCGCATTGGGAGCGCGAGGAGGGATTCACGCCGACGCTCGATCACCTGCATAAGATGAGCGATGCCCTTGGCGTCACGCTGGCCTGGCTGGCCCAGGGCGAAACCCCTTCCGCCGAGCCCGTGGTGCGCGGCTCCAGGGCAAGGCTGGAAGAGAAGATGATCGAGCTCTCCAAGCACCTGCCGGTATCGTTTCTTGCCAGCGTTGTCGCGCTGATGGAAAACGCAGAAACCTATCTTTGATCCTGCACCGGCAGCCTCGTGCTGCCAGGCGGTCACGCCCATCGCTGAGCCTGCAACTTCATCGGTGCTGTGCAGCGCACAGCAGAGTGTTTGCTCCCCTTCTCCGACACTGGCATTAATCGATCGCGGTCCGACGTTCGTGCACGACGGACGGAGCGCGACTCGTAGTTGCCTGAAAGTCCATCATTCTGGAGAAAGGTTAGTTATGAGCAATCGCATCAAAACCACCGCACTTTCCTCGCTCACCCTGATCATTGCCGGCGCTGCCGGCACCGCAGGTGCTGCGGCACTCCCGGCACCGGCGGAGCAGGGACTGCAGTCGGCCACCTCGATCAATGCCGACCTGGACGCGCTGCGCATGTCCGAGTTCGTCGAACTGCAGGCCATCGCGCTCGCCGGGGGCCATCACTCCGATTCCATCGGTTCCCACCACCATCACGATGCCGTGCCCGAGGAGCAGGCCCAGGGCCTTTCCAACGCACGTTTCGACGTCTGAGTCAGTCAAAGGGAGCAACATCATGAAGGACAACCGCAACATGCCCAAGGCGTTGTCGGCCCTGACGCTGCTGGTGATCGGAAGCGCTTCAGCCGGTGCCGTGATGGCAAGCGAGGCTCCGGTGGCATCCAGTGTCCTGGACCAGGCCACGGCCATCGTGAGCCTGGATGACCTGGCCATGGCCGAGTTCCAGGCCAACGCGCGTGCCAACAACCTGGAAGCGCTGGCCACCGGCCACCACGACGATTCGATTGGTTCGCACCATCATCACGATATCGTCAAGGAGCCGGAGTTGAACGTGGAAGCCACGCGCTTCAACGTCTGACCTGGCGGCCTGCGGGGGGCCGTGTCCCCCGCAACTCTTTGATGCGGGATGCAGGGAGAGCAACGATGAATGCGCAGCTGAAACCGTTGGAAGCCGATGTGGCACGCCCGGCGTGCTTGATGGAGATCACCCGCACAAGTGCCCAGATGGATGCCGTGATGGAAGGCATTATGTGGGCCCGCCTGCGACGCATGCGGACGCGCCTGCAGGAAGCACTGGGGAATGCCGAGCATGGCGTCATCGCTCGCTCGATCCATGCAATCTATGAAACGCTGCCGGCCGACCGCCAGGCGCGTGTGCTGCTGAGCTCCGAGTTCTGCGAGAACTACATGGCGCTTGACGCCGCTCGCAAGCAACGGCCGGAAGCCGGCGCCGACGCAATGGCATGGGATGCCGAAACCGCACGCAATCTGTCTGCCATCCACGATCTGGTGCAGAGGGAAAAGGCGTTGCTGGACCTGGCCACAGGCACCCCCTCGCGCTACCTGCTTGAGAGCCGCGACTGGGTGGTCGACAGCCCGGTGGGTGACCAGTTCGCCCGCAAGGACGAGCAGGGGCGCTGGATCCTGGACGCGCCTCCGATGCTGGGTGATTGCGTTGCCGTCGACCTGCACAGCAAGGTCGCCAGGCACCATGAACCGCGTTCCGGCGTGCTCAGCCAGCCGTGCCTTGCGTTGGATGAGGCGGAACAGACGGCCGTGCTCGACAAGCTGTCGCGCGCGCTGGCAGGCATTGATCGCGCCGAACCGCTGTATGGCCTGGTGATCCGCAACTTCGTCCGCCGCATCGTTGTCCGGAAATCCGAGGAATCAACGCCCGATGTCGCGCGCCGTTTCGGGTCGGAGCATGTACCGCGCCAGCCCGGTTCCCTGCGCCTGCTCAATATCCACCACCCCGAGCTGAGCGTGGAGGCCTGCATGGAGAGCATCATGCACGAGAGCACCCATAATTTCCTTGCAGCGTGGGAGTTGGCCAATGGCTTCTTTGTCGCCAACGACTATCAGCACCGGGTGGTGTCGCCGTGGTCGGGCAATCCGATCCCCAACTCCTCGTACATCCACGCGGTCTTCGTGTACTACATCTGCCATCGGTTGCTGAAGAGCCATCTTGCGGTGGCCGACAACATCGATGCCGCTGCCCGTGCGCACGTGCACCGTCGCCTTGCGGTGTGTGCTGCCGGATTCCTCATCGAGCAGGATCTCAGCAGCCGGCTGATGAGTACCCAGCCACTGAATGCCGACATCGGGACGATGATGGACGAGATGCAGGCGGACATGAAGCGGGAATATGGCTATGGGAGGCAGCAATGAAGGCCAGGACCATCGTGTTGTACACCGATCACGCTGATCCGGTCGCGCGCCGGGCGGCGCGGTCCGGGGCCGATTTGCTGCACCTTGATGACCTGTTGCCACGGGTGCGTGCCGGCAGCTGGCCTGCAGTTCTGGATTTCGAGCCCAGCGCGGAAATGCGCGAGCGGTTCATCGGTGCGAGGGTGGTCAACCGGGTGTTCTCGCTGGCCAACACCCACATGGACGGATTCCTGAGTGACAGCGGAATCGACGCTCGCTGGCTGCACATCCGGCTGCAGTCCTTGCTCGATTCCGCGGCCAGCGTCTGCCACGACACCGGCGTGCGTGGCGTCTCGCGCACACTGATGCCGCTGAACGTACAGTGGTTCGAGCTCAAGCGGGTACTTGCCGATATCCAGACGCCCGACTTCGTCTATTCGATCGGTTATGAGGCGCCGGACCTGCGCGGTCTGGTTGATCCTCTGCAGAAGTCGGTATGGTCGCTGTTCGACTGGAAGCAGGAGCGCAACCTGCTGCCGGAAGAGAAACGGCGTCACCAGTTCTTCGTTTCGCGGCCACAAGGTATACCGCTGGTGGCGTACTTCTGCGGTGAAACGGCGCATGGCGTCCACTTCCCCAGGGGCGAAACGGTGCCGTTCGATCTCGAGCGGGTGCGCGCCATCAACCAGGCCGCGCGTCGTGCCTTCCGTTCTGAAACCGGAGAGCTGCTGCTCTTCGCCGAGGGCGGGCAGCTGCGCTTCCACGCATTCTCGCCCTATCTGCTTTCAGTGGCGGAGGAACCCGCAATGGTGGACATGCTGGACAAATGGTTGGCCGCTGATGATTCCAGCTGTGGGAGCAACGATGCCCGACATGCACTCGTGCATTGAGCGCCTGGCCGAGATCCGCGAGCGCATGGGCTGGCTGTACGGCAGCGAGGATCTCTGCGTGCTGCTGTACAGCCTGATCAAGCGTGCGCGTCCACAGAGAGTGGTCGAACTTGGTACGGGGTTCGGCGTATCCACTGCCTGGATCGCCGCAGCACTGAAAGAGAACGAGACCGGTGCCCTGCACAGCTATGACAATGGATCACACTATGCCAGCGATCCCGCACGGCGTTTCCTGGCCGAGCTGCAGGGGCCGTTGCGCACGATCGTCGAACCGGGGCAGGACTATCCTTCGTTCCTGCACGCGCTGCTGACCTGGGCGGGCGTGGCCGACTTCGCCCACGTGCACGTCGAGGACATCGACTTCGCCGCCATCGCGGCTACTCCCGCTCTGCACGGCGGCATCGACATGCTGTTCTCGGACTTCAATCATTCGCCGGACAGCATCCAGGCCCTTCTGGGCCACTTCCTGCCCCACCTGTCACCCACCGCATCGGTATTCATCGACAGCGCCTCGACCCAGCGCCTGAGTTACCTGACGCTGGAGCGGATCGTCGACGATCTCAACGGCAACAAGATCCCGTTGGGGCTGGCGCGCTGCTGGGCGCCGCAGGAGACCGCTGCGGCGATCGATCGGGTGCAGCGCTCGCGGTTCCGCCTGATGCACCTCATCGAGGCGCGGGCACGTGCGCAGAACAGCACTGCGTGGTTGAGCATCGAGCCGGTGGATGTCGTTCCGACCGCCGCCGAGTTCTTCCATTGAGGTGCCGAGGATGATGATGCTGACGTATTACCTGGGGCTGGCGCGAACCCGCTTGCTGGAGACCAAAGGCATGACGCTGGCTCTGGTGCTGGCGTTGGGGCTGGGCATCGGTGCCAGCGTGACCATGCTCACTGTCGTCCGCGCCATGTCCTGGGACCCGCTGCCCGGGCGCAGCGGTCAGCTGTTCCACCCCTTCCTGGATCCGCTGCCGGCCGGGTACCAGCTCAAGGGGGGGCTGGATCCGAGGGTGGCCATGACCTGGCCCGATGCCCGCGAACTGCTGCGCAATGCACCTGCGCATCGGCAGGCCGTACTGGCTGCGGGCCGGCTGCTGGTGGATCCGCAGCCGGGCGCATCGACGGCCTTCTTCGTTGATGGCCAGTACACCAATGCGGACGCAGCGGCGATGTTCGGCATGGAGGTGCTGCAGGGGAGCTGGTGGTCTGCGGACGATGATCTGCAGCGCTCCCGGGTCGTGGTGGTCAGTCACACGCTGGCGCAGCGGCTCGGTCATGGACGTTCCCTGGTCGGGCGGACCCTGCAGCTGGATGGCCAGCCCTTCAGAGTGGTCGGAGTGATCGCTGACTGGATGCCGCTGCCGCGCTTCCATACCGACCTGCAGCAAGAACCCTTCAAGGGACGCGACGATGTCTTCATTCCGCTGCAGACCGCGGTAGAACTTCAGCTTCGGGTTGCCAACAGCATGTACGGCTGGTCAGGCAGCACGCCGGCGAACCGCATGGTCGACGCGAGCACGGCGTGGGTCCAGCTCTGGGCCGAGATCCCGGATCAGGCCGGCCAGCAGGCGTACCTGCACTTCCTGCAACGCTACGTACAGGACCAGCACGCACGTGGGCGCTTCGACCGGCAGACGCCCCCGCACCTGGACGGCCTGCGCAGCTATCTGGTCCAGCGCCGGATCATTCCGGACGAAGTACGGCTGCAGCTGGCGTTGTGCCTGGCCTTCCTGGTCGTCTGCCTGGTCAACATGGGAGCGCTGATCTTCGCCCGTTTTGTCCGCCGGACGCACGAGATCGCGGTCCGCCGTGCGCTGGGGGCCCGCCGCAGGGACATCATCCTGCAGTTGTGCACCGAAGCGCTGATGATCGGGTTGCTGGGAGGAGGCGTGGGCCTGCTGGTCGCGCAGGCCGGCCTGTTCCTGGTGCGGATGCAGCCGGAAGACTATGCCAGCCTCGCTGTCATCGACCCGGCGATGGTGATCGCCACGCCCGTGCTGGCATGCATCGCCAGCCTGTTCGCCGCCGTCCTGCCCGCGCTGCGTGCGGCCTCCACCCGTGTCGCCATGCAGATCAAGGCCGCTGAATGAGCGTTTCACAGATTCCGTTGATTGCCCGTGCGATGAAGAAGAACCGGCTGGTGGCCGGCATCCTGCTGCTGCAGGTGGTCATCGCCACCGCCTGCGTCACCAATATCGCCTTCCTGCTTGCGCAGCGCGTGGAGACGCTCGCCTACGACACCGGCCTGCAGGAGCAGGGGCTTGGCATCATCGAAACCGAGTTCGTCGGCAGCGCGGCGGCCAATCCAGCCGCCGCGGTCAAGGCAGACATGCAGGCATTGCGCAACGTGGCCGGGGTGAAGGCCGTGGTGGCGGCCGAGTCACTGCCGTTGAGCCAGCACAACTGGACCGTCGGCTTCACCAATGCGCCGGTGCAGGGCCAGGACACGTCCGGCATCGTAGAGGCCGAGCCCGCAGTCTATGGCATGTCTGCCGGTGCGGTGGAAGCGCTGGGCATGCGCCTTGTCGCAGGCCGTGATTTCTCCGCCGCATCATTCGTGCAGACCGAGTCCGCGCAGGACTACGCCGGCCTCTACAAAGCCAGTGAAGCCATCGTCTCCGCCGCGCTCGCACGTCACCTGTTCGGCTCGGCCAGTGCGGTCGGGCGGGATCTGTATACGGACGGCATCCATCCACTGCGCATCGTCGGGGTCGTCGAGACCCTGTCCAGGCCGGTGCTGCGGACCGATGGAGACAACGACATGAGCCTGCTGCTGCCGTTGATTCCTGATGGCACCCGGGTGATGTATGCGCTGCGTAGCGAGCCGGGCGTACTTCCCACCGTGCTCGACTCTGCCAGCAACGCGTTGGCCGGGCGCGAAGCCAATCGCATGCTGCCTCGCGTCCAGCGCTTCAGCGAGCTGCGGGCCGAGTACTTCCGGCGTGACCGCACCATGGCGATCATTTTCCTGTGCGCTGGCGTCTCGCTGCTGATCGTGACCGGTACTGGCGTTTACGGGTTGGCCAGCTTCTGGGTCCGCAAGCGCTATCCCCAGATCGGGATACGACGGGCATTGGGTGCGCGCAGGCGTGATGTGGTCAGCTTCTTCATGATCGAGAACCTGATGCTGACACTCGTCGGTGCACTGGCTGGGAGCGCGCTGGCATTGGCATTGAATATCTGGGTTGCGCGCTACTACGAGATACCCCGCATCGATCCTGGCTTTCTCGCGCTGGGGGTCGGGCTGGTGTTCGCGCTGGGACAGCTTGCCGCCTGGGTGCCGGCACGTCGGGCGGCGCGCGAGGCGCCGGTCGCGGTTCTCAACAGCACCTGATTGATCCGCAGGGTGACCCCGTGTCATGTGCTGTTGCGATTACGTAACCGTGTGTGATGCCGCAGCCATGGCGCGCGGAAGCTGCGATACGCTGCAGGTCTGTTGCTGTCCGCCATGGGTTTCACCAATGAAGTCCAAACTTGTTGCCGCAGTGTTGGCGCTGGGGATGACGCCGAGCCTGCATGCCCAGTCACTCCCGTCGGAACTGGCGCAGCTTGGCATCGTTGCCGGCATGCCCTATGCCAAGGCCAAGCGCCTGCTGGATGCGGCAGGGTGGCAGGCGCGCCCGGTACAGGGCACGCCTGAGTCGCTCGAGGGCTTTCCGGAAGTCGGATGCCAGAAGGGGGGAACCCGCTGCACGACAACCTTCGAAAAGGGCGGGCAGCAGGTCGCGGTGCGGCTGGGCACTACCCTGGCAGGGCAGCCGTTCGTGCAGGGTGCTGACTGAGCCTCCACCTTCACGCCAGCGGCAGGCGGTCCTGCGCGTGCGACAGCCGGTCGTGCAGCTCGCGCACATGCTCGGCCTTTGCATGCACACGGGTGGTGTCGCCAAAGCTGCGCAGATAGGTACAGGCGGCAAAGCCAGCGCTCTTCTTTTCGTAGTCGGCAATCCAGGCCAGGCGATCCGGATTGCTGGCCTGCTCGGCCGACCATGCCGCCGCTGGCGGGCGGATGCGATATCGCAGGCCAACACGCCAGGGTTTGGGGGTCAGCCGGGCACGGAAGCAATGTTGCAGCCGGCACATGCGCGCATACAACGGATCGGTGCCCAGCGCCTTGAAGAAGTCCTGCGGCAGCTCGTCCTCGGGTGAGAACGTGGCATGCATCACCAGCACGCGCAGCCCCGCCGGGGTGCGGTAGGCGCGAAGATGCCAATCAGGATGCTGTTCACTGAAAGTGTCCACGCGCTTCAACGCAAGCCCTTCAGCACCGCCGGCCGCGGCCAGGCGCTGCTTCCGCCGCATCAGCAGGGCCGCGTTGACCAGCAGCACTGCCGCCACGCCCAGTACCAGGCCCACCAGCCAATGCCAGAGCAGGGTGCCGATGATGGCACCGGCAAGCAGTACGACCGCAGCGACGATGGCCGGTATCACGCACCCGGCTGGTGGCTGCGCATGGTCGATATCGGCGAACAGCACGTCGGGGCTGTTGAGGCACAGCGCGCCATAGCTGTTGCGGGTGATGATGACATCGCCGTCGCGCTGCACGATCTGCTCGCGGATCGGCACGCCCTCCACACCGTAGTTGCTGCGCACTTCGCGGCGCGGCAGTACCTGCCCGGCGATGATGGCGTTGAGGGCTTCATGGGCACGTGCGTCGGCGTGGGCCTGGGCTTGGGCAGGGCCTTCGTCGGACCAGCCGAAGCGGCGCACCACCACCGGCCGGCCACGAAAGCGGGACTGCAGGCGGGCTTCAGCCCAGTACGCGGGAACGATCATCATCGTACGGTGCTCCATCATCCATGGCCGGTGCCAGAGTGAGTCTGGCACAGCCCCGAAGGGGCCGCATGTACCCGCTGCGGTGGCCGGGGCGGAGTGGTAGATTGCGCGCTTCGCATGCACTCCACCAAGGACGGAGCGATGTCCAGTTTCCTGCGTTGCCTGCTTGCCCTGGCCTGTGCCGGGGTGGTCGGCGTGGCGTCGGCGGGTACCCCGCCCGGGCCGCAGATCCTTACCACCGATGCCAGCCGTTTCTACGCGCTCTACGACAGCACCGGCGGCAAGCCCAGTGTCGCCCAGCTGGCCGGTTACCTGGCCGAAGGCAGTACGGGCCTGGGTGAACTGGCGAAGGCACGCCGGGTCACGCCCGAGCGTATTGCCGAGGCCATTGCCAGCCAGCCCGAGGTGTATGCAAAGGGCCGCAGTTGCCTTGCGGAGCTGCCGGCGGTGAAGCAGCGCCTGGTGCAGGTGTTTAGTAACCTGCAGGCTATTTATCCGCAGGCCACGTTTCCGCCGGTGACCATCGCGGTCGGCCGTGGCCGTCCGGTCGGGTTGACCTCGAAAAGTGGGGTGATCATCGGCCTGGAAGCGCTGTGCGCAGCGGATTTCATGAATCCCAATGTGCAGGACCGCTTTGTGCACGTGATCGCGCACGAGTACGTGCACATCCAGCAGACCGGCCTGACCGACTTCGAGCCGGGCGACCCGCATGCAACGGTGCTGCGTGTTTCACTGGGCGAAGGCATCGCTGAGTTCATTGCCGAGCTGATTTCCGGCAACGTCGGCAACGGTCGCCACGCCACCTGGACGCGCGGCCGGGAGGTCCATATTGAAAGCGCCTTTGCGCTGGACGTGGACAGCACCGACCTGTCGCCGTGGCTGTACAACTACAAGCCCGGTTCACAGGAACCCTATGACCTCGGCTACTGGGTCGGCTACCGCATCGCCAAGGCCTATTACCTGCAGGCCAAGGACAAGCGCGATGCGGTGCGTGCGCTGATCCAGCAGGACAATCCGAAGGCGATCCTCGCCGCCAGTGGTTGGACGCCAGGCATGTGGATGCCTGCGAAAGTCACGGGTGTGGCGGCGCGTACGGCTGTGCGCTGAGCACAGGGCATGGCGTTAGACTGCGGAAGATGATTTCAGGAGTATCCGCATGCGTGGACCTGTTGAGCTTGCCACTGCCACCGTCGTGACGCTGGGCCTCGCGATGGCTTCTCCGCTGGGCGCCGCCGAAGCCGTCGCAGTCAATCCGCTGCTGCAGACGCCCATCGACCAGCTGCGCCCCGACGAGGTTCGTTTCATGCAGCAGCGCCTGGCCGATTGGCCGGAGCTGCAACGCTATCGTGACGCCAACGCGCGACTGCCTGCGGCGGTGCCGGGTCAGCCACGCGTGGTCTTCTTCGGCGACTCGATCACCGAAGGCTGGGGCAGGGAAGGCAGTGCCGGTTTCTTCCCGGGCAAGGGCTGGCTCAACCGCGGTATCAGTGGCCAGACCACGGCGCAGATGCTGGTGCGTTTCCCGCAGGACGTGCTGGCACTGAAGCCACAGGTGGCGGTGATCCTGGCCGGCACCAACGACATCGCCGGCAACACCGGCCCGTCCACGCAGGCGATGATCGAAGACAACCTGCACGCAATGGTGGACCTGGCCCGCGCACACGGCATCCGTGTGGTGCTGGCATCGGTGCTGCCGGTCAGCGATTACCCGTGGCTGCCGGGCACGGCACCTGCGCCCAAGGTGCGTGCATTGAACACGGCGTTGAAGCGCTATGCCGATGTGCAGCAACTGGTCTATCTGGACTACTACACGCCCATGGCCAATGCCGCCGGTGGGCTGGATCCGCAGTTGGCCGTCGACGGCGTGCATCCCACGGCGAAGGGCTATGCGGTGATGGCGCCGTTGGCTGAAGCGGCGGTCAAGCGCGCGCTGCAGCAGAAGTAGCACCGGCGGGCAGGCTCGCCAACAGCCACTCGCAGAAGCTGATCACCAACGGGTCTTCCGCGCTGTCCTCATGCACCAGCCAGCTCCAGCGCGGGCCGCGCACGCGTGCATCATCCAGGGCTAGCAGCAGGCCTTGATCGCACGCACGCGCGCTCAGCAGTTCGCTGACCAGCGCGATGCCCAGCCCTTGGCATGCGGCATCCAGCAGTTGCCCGGGCTCGGAGAAATTCATGCCCTCGCGGCGCTGGCCGACATCTGCACCGCCCTGTACCTGCCACTGGCTCCAGTCCATTTCGCGTTCCCCATGCAGGGTCAGGCGCTCGTGCACGGGCGTGGCCAGCAGCCTGGGGTGGCAAGCGGGATAGAGACGGTCCTGCAGCAGCACGCGATGCTGGCACTGCGCCTGCGAGTCGAGGTCATCACGTACCGCCACGTCAAGCGTCTGCGTGGTCATGTCCGGGGCTTCCTCACTGGTCAGCAGCCAAAGGTCGGCATCGGGATGCAGCCGGCGGAAGCTGGCCAGGTGCGGCACCAGCCAGTGGCGGGCAAAGGCCGGGCTGGTGTTGACGATCAGTTGATTCGGCTTGCGGTACTGGTCGAGCCGACGGATGCCGCTGGCCAGCTGCCGCAGCAGGGACTGGGTGGTTTCCAGCAGGTCGATGCCGGCATCGGTGAGGGTGACGCTGCGGCCCTGCCGGAAGAACAACGGCTGCTGCAGCGACGCTTCCAGGCCCCGGATCTGCTGGCTGATGGCCGACTGGGTCAGGTGCAGTTCCTCCGCCGCACGGTGGAAACTGCCGAGCCGGGCGGCGGCCTCGAAACCCCGCAGGGCGTTCAGCGGTGGCCAGTGCTTGAGCATTTCAGATAAGTAAAACTGTTCAATTGGTGGCTGAATATATCGTTTGTTCTTATGTATCGGCAAGCGCAGCATAGCGCCCATCCCACACCGGCCCTGGAGCCTGTCATGACCAACCGACGTCACTTCCTCACCCAGCTGGCGGGCGCCGCCGGTCTTGGCGGCTTTGCTGCTCTTGGCCTGGCCGGCCTGCCGGGGCGCGTGGCTGCCGAGGAACCGGGTGTAGGCATCTGGCGCATGCCCGATGAACATGGGCCGCAGGAACGCGTCTTCCTGGCCTTCGCCGCGCAGCCGCGGGTGTGGGGGGCGCGGGCCGATGCGGTGAACACCGCCGTGGCACGGCTGGCCCGCACCATCGCCCGCCACCAGCCGGTCAGCGTGCTGTGCCGCCCGGCGCAGTTGAAGCAGGCGCAGGACCGCTGCGGGCGCGACAACATCGAGTTCCTGGAAGTGCCCTTGGACGACATCTGGGTGCGCGACTACGGTGGCTGCTTCGTCACCAATGGCAAAGGTGGCCTCGGCCTGGTCGACTTCAACTTCAACGGTTGGGGCGGCAAGCAGAGCGCGCGCAACGATGGCGCGGTGGCGCCGTGGCTGGCACAGGTGACCGGTGCCACGCTGCTGGAAAGCGATCTGGTGGGCGAGGGCGGCGGCATCGAAGTCGATGGCCACGGCACGGCCATCCTTACCGAAAGCTGCTGGGTCAATCGCAATCGCAATCCGGACTGGTCGCGCGCGGATATCGAGGCCGAGCTGAAACACCACCTCGGGCTGCGCAAGGTGATCTGGCTGCCCGGTATCGTCGGCAAGGACATCACCGATGCGCACGTTGACTTCTATGCGCGTTTCGTGCGGCCGGGCGTGGTGATCGCCAACCTGGACAACGACCCGGCGTCCTACGATTACGATCTGACCCGCGAGCATCTGGATATTCTGCGCGGGGCCACCGATGCCGATGGCCGTCGCCTGCAGGTGCACACGCTGCCGCCGCCCTCGGACGGGCGCGACAACGTGCATACCCGCGACAACGATGATCTGGCGATGGGCTACATCAACTACCTGCCGATCAACGGCGCCGTGGTCGCGCCGCAGTTCGGAGACGATGCAGCCGATGGCTATTGCCGCGAGCTGCTGGAGGATCTGTATCCGGGCCGGGCGATCGAGCAGGTGGACATCGATGCGATTGCCGGCGGTGGTGGCGGCATCCATTGCGTGACCAAGAACATGCCCAAGGTCTAGCCCGTCACGGTACAGTGGCGCGGAAGCCGGCCACGCAGCGTGGCCGCCAGGGATGATGGAGCGAGTGATGCGGAAGGGAGTCCAGGGCTGGCTGCGCCGAGGCGGCGCATCGATGGCATTGCTGCTGGCCGCCGCGCCGGCGTTCAGTGCAGGCACGGCGGCGCCTTCGCCGCTGACGCGTGAACCGGTGGGCGGCGTGTCGTTGGCCGAATGGACCGCACGGTGGTGGCGGTGGGCCGACAGCCAGGGCGGCGCGCCCTATCTCGACCCGGATGGCCGTGTGTGCGATCTGGGCCAGGAGGGTCCGGTCTGGAACCTGGCCGGCACCAACGGCCGTTTCCGGCCACATCGCGAATGCGTGGTGCCGGCCGGCAAGTACCTATTGCTGCCGATCATCAACATGGCGCACTACCAGATGGATGAGCGTGTGTCCTGCAAGGAGCTGCAGACAGGGGCCGCGGTCAACAACGATTACCTGATCAGCGCGGTAGTGCTGCTGGACGGCCAGCCATTGGGCGACATGCGCAGGCATCGGGTCCGCAGCGAAGGCTGCTTCCGCATGGATGCCGAGGACGAACGCTCGCGGCTGGCTGCTGCGGATGGTTATTGGGTGATGATCAAGCCGTTGCCGCCAGGCCGGCATACCCTCAGCGTGGGCGCCAACTACGGTGTACCGGATGGGGGCGCGTACAGCCGCATGCGGCAGTCCTTCGAATACGTGCTGCACGTGGGTGGGCGCACCCAGGTCGTATCGCGCGGACAGCCCATGATGCCGGTGGCGGCTCCCTGAGGCTCAGGCATCGTCCTGCTTCAACGCCGCATCGGCCGCCAGCAGCGCCTCGGCGGCTGCACTGAGCGGCGGCGACGGCGGGGCGACCACGCCGATCGCTTCCATCATCGTGGGCATGCCGAGGAACTGGCGCGCGCGGCGATCGTAGATGCCGGTGACCAGCAGCGCGCGCGTGGCAATCTTCTGCTCGGCACCGATCAGCACGCGCTGCTCCATGATGCCGCGCGAACCGACCCAGCCGACCAGCCGCGTTTCCAGGGTGAAGCGCTGGAACGGCTTGAGTTCGCGGCGGAACTGGATGGTGCCGGCGCCGACGATCGGTGCCCATTTCTCGCGCAGCGCCACCCGGCCCAGGCCCATGCGCAGGATCAGGTCCAGCCGGCCCAGGTCGAAAATGTTCCAGTAGCGGCCGTTGGTCATGTGCAGGTTGCTGTCCAGGTCATTGGGCAGTACCCGGAACTGCAGCCGCGAGATCCCGAACGGGGCCTCCAGCCTGGGCCGGAACAGACTGCACAGCAGCAGGTGGAGCAGGCGGAACCAGAGATTCATGGCTATGACGACTGTTATAGAACGGTCGGTAAGCTAATCTATGACGACTGTCCTGGCAAGGAACCTGCCGTGAGCCCGCGCCCCTCTGATGCGCCTCAACGCGTGATTGATGCTGCGGCACAGATGCTGGCGCGCGTGGGTCTCAATGCCACCAGCATCCGTGAAGTGACCAAGCTGGCCGAGGCGCCGCTAGGGTCCACCTACCACCACTTTCCCGGCGGCAAGCAGGAGCTGCTGGCGCGTGCCACGCACATGGCCGGCGACAAGGTGGAGGCGCTGCTGGCGGAGCTGCTGAAGGATGGGGCGGTGAAGGGCCTGCAGCAGTTCCTGGCGATGTGGCGCGAGCGCCTGCTGCGCACCGGTTTTCGCGCCGGCTGCCCGGTGCTGGCCGCTGCCGTGGAGGAGCCGGTTGAGGCGACGCCCAGCCAGGCCCGCGCGGCGGCTGCGGAAGTGTTCGCGCGCTGGCAGGGCCACCTGGCGGCGGCGTTCGTCGCCGATGGCCACGAGCCGGCCGCCGCGGGCGGGCTGGCCAGCCTGGTGATTGCCAGCGTGGAAGGTGCGGTGGCGATGTGCCGCGCGCTGCAGGACATCGCCCCGTTCGACCAGGTGGCCGCGCAGTTGCTGAAAGCCGCTGCGCCGCCTTGATCCGGCGGCACGGTCGCGGGAGACTCGGCGCAGGCCCTGACTGGACGCCGCCATGGACGAATCGCACTGCCGCCAGGTGATCGAGCACTACCTGCTGGCCTACAACCGCTTCGACATCGACGCCATGCTGGCGGTGCTGGCGCACAACGTGCGCTTCGAAAACCATAGCGGTGGCCAGCTGACGATGGTCACCGAAGGCATCGATGCCTTCGGCGAACTGGCTCGGCAATCGGCGCCGTTGTTCCGTGAGCGCGAACAACGGTTGCTCGAGCTGACCTTCAAGGATGGCGTAGCGCTGGCCAGCATCGGCTGGCGTGGCGTGTTCGCGCAGGACATTCCCGATGGCCCCGGTGCGGGCACGGAACTGGCCCTGCAGGGACGGAGCGAGTTCGCATTTGAGGGCGGTCGCATCGTGCGGATCATCGACCGCAGCTGAGCAACGGCCGCCCAGGTCCGCCGGCTGGACAGCGGACCTGCCCGCGGTAGAATCCGCGCACCACCGCCTACGCGTGCCCGGCAAGGATGTCCGCATGCAACATCAGGTTCTCGCACTTCCATGCTGCACGATCCGCGGCACCCGGTGGCGCCGATGAAACGCACCCGTTTCTTTTCACGCAGTCCATTGAAGCTGCCGGTCAACCGCGGCAGCGAAGTCGTGCGCGCGCGGCAGCACCTGCAGCAGCGCGGCTGGCCGCGCCTGCAGATGGCGCTGATCGTGGCCCTGACCGGTGCGGCTGGTTTTCTTGCCTCGCATCTGCTGCGGCTGGCCGGTATCGACGCAATGCTGCTTCGCTATCCGATGGCCGTGCTGCTGGCCTATGGCGTGTTCCTGCTGCTGATGTGGATCTGGATGCGCTGGCGTTGGGACAACGTGCTGGATGGGCTGTCGCCGGATGTGGGTGGTGGCAGCCCCTCGCCACGCGGAAGTGCCGTGGAATCACCGTGGAGCGGCGTCGGCGGCCGTTCCGGCGGTGGTGGTGCATCGGCATCGTGGAACGAGTCGGCGCCGGCCGGTGGCGGCGATGCCGGTGAGCTGCCGTTGACCGGCCTGGCCGAAGATGAAGCGGGCTTGCCGTTGCTGGCGATCCTCGGCCTCGTCGCGCTGGTGGCGACCGTCCTGCTGGCCAGCGTGTGGGTGGTGTGGTCGGCGCCGGTGCTGATGGCTGAACTGCTGGTGGACGCGGCGATCGCCGGAGGCCTGTACCGGCGCATGCAGGGCATGCAGCAGCACGGGTGGTGGCGGGTATGCGTGTCGCATACGGTCTGGCCGCTGCTCGGGTTGCTGCTGTTCTTCGCGATGCTGGGCTGGCTCGCGCAGGAACTCGCGCCCGGTGCGAGCCATCTGCTGCAGGTCATCCCGGCGCTGTAGTTGGGGGCGTCCTTGAAATGGCCAGCCCGGACCGTTTTCAGCAGCAGTGGACAGTGGGCTATGATCGCGGTCGCCCGGGATTGGTGTCCTGGCGGTTTCGCCTATTCGAAGCTTGTCGTACTGGGTAGGGAACAGGGGCGCTGGTTATCCGAACGCCCGTCCAAACACACAACCGTTGACGAGGAAGAGCGCATGGATGTCGCCGCACGCAGGAACAGGACGTTGTTTCGTTGGATCATGGTGACGCTGCTGGCAGCGTTGTTGCCGTTTGCAGCACTGGCACAGCCCGCAGCCGCGCAGGCTGAGGGCGCCGAAGCTGCCACCGCCGCGGAAGAGGCGCAATGCCGCGCCTGTACCTATGAGCGCATTGGACCCAAGGTCGATATCGGCCTGGTGGCACTGGTGTCGCTGCTGGTGGTCGGCCTGCTGATCGCCGCATCGCGGGAATGGGGCACCACCACGCAGCGCTGGACCTGCCGCACGCTGGCCCTGCTGCTGGTGGGTATCGGCGCGGCGTTGCTGTGGTGGGCCGGCAGCATCCTCTACCTGGGTTACAACCCCTGGCAGGAAATGGCCGCACCCGTTGATGGCTCGCTCACCTCCACACTGCTCACTACCTCGCCGAAGTGGCTGGCGGCACTGGTGCTGATCGGCTTTGCGCCTTCCATCTGGAAGCGCAGCGAGCGCCTGCCGGCCTGGCGTATCGGCTGACCCTGGAACGGCGGCGCCGGATCACACCCGGCGCCGCCTGCGGCCATCAATCAAAGCGCCAGCGCACACCTGCGTAGACGCCACGACCTTCGCCCGGCGTCGAGCGGGCGACATCCCTGCCGGCATCGTCGTAGCCCGGCGTAACCGTGGCGGCATAGTGGCGATTGCCGATGTTGCGCATCTCCGCCCAGGCCTGCCAGCGGCCACCGGGTGCGTCGTAGCCGATGCGGCTGCCGAAGATCACGTGGCTGTCGGCCCAATAGCTGTTGGCGTAGTCCACGGCGATGCGCGAGGCGTATTCGGTATTCAGCGCGGCGTACAGGCCGGACGCGTGATCGAAGCGCAACTCGGCCTGGTAGGCGTGGCGCGGCAGTCCGGGCAGGCGGTTGCTGCCGAAGCGCGCATCATGGCGGTAGCGGAAGTCGCTGAAGGTATACGCCTGGCGCAGCGACAGGCGGCCCGGCGCAGCCTGCCACAAGGTGCTGTCCAACCCGGCTTCGATGCCGCGGTGAACGGTGGGGCTGGCGTTGTTCTCGGCGATGAACAGGTTCGGCACCGGCTGCAGTTCGACGCTCAGCAGTTCGTGGTTCACGTGTGCGTAGTAGCCGGTCAGTTCCCAGCGACCCAGCGCCGCGTCACCGCGCGCACCCAGTTCCAGCGTGGTGGCCGTCTGGTTCTGCATCGGCACCGGCGCGCGCTGGCGGCCAGTGGACGGGCCATTGCCCGGCCCGAAGTACTGGTTGGAGCCCCAGATCATCGACCACGGGTGCGGCGCCTCCACCGAACGGCTGAGGTTGCCGAACCACTGGGTCTGGGCGCTGTACTGCCAGGTGAAGCCCAATCGAGGTGCGTAGTCCCAGTCGCGGTCGCGCAGGCGGCCGCCGCTGCTCGGCCAGGTCACCTGCACATCGCGACGGGTGTTGATCAGTGCCAGCCCGGTCTGCATGCGCAGGCGGTCATTGAAGGTGAGGGTATTGCCGACGTGCAGCGTGCTGTCGGTGCCGTGGTGGCGGAAATCACGCGTGCGCGTACCGGCGGCATAGCCGTTGCTGCCGAAGCGTAGCGACTCGCGCACATCGGCGTCCAGGTCGCGGGTGACACGCAGGCCGACCGTGGTTTCGCTGTCCAGGCCGAACAGCCGGTGGCGGCGGCGGTAGTCCAGCGTGGCGTTGAGGTTGGCGTAGTCCAGCTGCTGCCGGTACAGGCTCTCGTTCAAGTCCATCGGGTACGTGTGGTAGACCAGCCCCGCCTGCAGCGAGGAACCCTCATCGATCTGCAGCGTGGTGACGTTGCCCACCCAGGTGCTGCCCGGCTGAGGGCGACGCGCATCGATGGCCAGGTTGGCCGCATTCGCGGCATGCGGGTCGTTGCGGATCTGGTCGCGGGTCAGGCGACCGGGCGTTTCGTGATTCGTTTCGCGGTAACGTACGAAGAAGCGCGTCTGCAGGTCGGGCGTGATCTGCCAGCCGATGTTGGCCATCGCGCCCTTGCCATCGCCGCGCGCATGGCGCTGATAGCCATCGAACTCGGTATCGGTGTAGGCCAGGAAGTAATCGACGTCGCCACTGACGCCGCCCCAGCTGATGCCACGCTTCTGGTAGCCACGGCTGCCGGCTTCGTAGTGCAGCTGCACCCCGCCCGAATCACGGCCGCTGCGGCTGACGTAGTCGATGGCACCGCCCAGCGCCAATGCGCCACGCTCGAAACCGTTGGCGCCGCGCAGTACTTCCACACGGGACAGCCACAGTGGTTCCAGCAGCTCGTACGGGGTGCCGCCCGGGCCGGTGAGCGGCAGGCCGTCGATCGACACTGCAATACCCGAGGCATGCGCGCCCGGGCCACGGTTGATGCCCGAGCCCCGGATCGAGACCTTGGTACCTTCGTTGCCCGGCGACTGCGCGCTGATGCCCGGCTGGTAGGCCAGTACATCGGCACTGCTGGACAAGCGGCTGTCGGCCTTGGCCACGTCGATGACGTTGCTGGCGCCGGGTACGCGCTTCAGCGCCTCGCGCGCCTGGGCGCTGGCATCGGCGGCAGCAGTGACCCGCACCGCATCAAGGGTGGTTGCCTGCGGCGCGGCAGCGGCGGTGGTGGAGAGGCCAAAGGAAACGGCCAGGAACAACAGCGGAGGGGTGGGGCGGTACGGCGAGAGCGACATGCGGAAATGCTGTAAACCACGAAAGTGGCGCGCAAGTTAACAGGTCAGCAGCCCCGCGTCACCCACCTCCCGCGTATGGTCCGCTGCGGCGCTCTGTAGTGTCGAGCCATGCTCGACTGCTTGTCTGCCCGGAGTCGAGCATGGCTCGACACTACAGAGCCGTCTTCGCCAGCGCCTTGGCCTTCGCATACAGGGGGGGGGGCCTTTGTGCCGGGGGGCTCGTCTTTCTGTGGGGTCCCCCCCGCCCCCCCCCCCCCCCCCCCCACTACAGAGCCGTCTTCGCCAGCGCCTTGGCCTTCGCATACAGCCGGTCAGCCGTTTCCTTCTCACCCAGCGCGGCATGACACTCCGCCAGGCTGTCCCACGCATTTGCCGAATCCGGATACAGCTCGGTGTTGAGCGTGAACACCTTCACCGCCTTGCGTGCACCAAGACTTTCGCGGATCGCGTACCCATCGGCATTGATCGCGCGTTCCAGTTCACTGGCAGCAACCTTGTTGCTGTCGCGCAGCCAGCGATGCACAGCTTCGGCCGCGCCAGCGCTGTCATCCAGCGCATACGCGATCAGTCGCTCGGACAACACCGTATGCGGAAACTCCTCCGGCGCGGCCACCGCCATCGTGCTCTCGACCAGCGTGCTCGACCAGACATTGCGGGCGCTGCCGTTGGTCAGGTACACGAACACCCAGTAGCCGTTGGCCAGCGTGCCCTTGTAGGCCAGCCGTGCACGCACGCGGGTGCCACCATCGTGGCCGACCTGGGTGTAGCCGTCGCTGCGGGTGGTGTCCCAGCCCGTGGAGAAGAAGTTGCTGCCGCCGCCGCTCAGCTTCTGCGGCTGCCAGAGCGTTTCCAGCGTGGACGTGCGCAGCAGCTTGCCGGTCGCCAGCGCCTGCAGGAATCGGTTCATGTCGCCCACGGTGGTCTGCAGGTCGGCATGCCCCCAGCCGTAGTTGGGCCAGGGATCTTCATTGGCCGGTTGCAACGCGCCATCCTTGCCGATGTACGGCACCGCTGCGCGCTGCACCGGCACGCTGGCTGCTCCCCATGAAGTACTGGTCATCTTCAGCGGCTGCAGGATGCGTTCGCGCGCGATGGCCGGGTAGGGCTTGCGGTAATGCGCTTCCAGCAACGCCGTCAGTACCAGGTAGTTGGCCTGCGTGTACTGCACGCGGCTGCCGGTGGCGAACTGCATCGGCGCCGCCGCAGCCACCTTCAGCGCAGCGGAAAGGTCGGGCGCCACGCCGGTGTAGCCCTTGCTCACCCAGCGGTTGTCCACCCGGCCGTAGTACTCGCCGATACCCGCGCTGTGGTTGATGAAATCGCGTACGTGGATTGCCTGCCAGGCAACCGGGAGGTCCGGAACATAACGGCTGGCCGGCGCGTCCAGATCCACCTTGCCCTGGTCGACCAGCTGCATCACCAGTGTGCTGGTCAGCAGCTTGGCCATCGACTGCGCGGCGAAGATGGTATCGACAGTGGCAGGCGCATAGGTGGCTGGGTCACGTTCGCCGCTGGCGCCCTGGTAGAGCACCTGGCCGTTGTGTGCGACCAGTACCGCCTGGCCAGCAATGCCGTAGCGCTCGCGATTGGCGTGCAGCTGAGTGTCGAGCTGATTGGAAAGATCGCCAGGCGACTCACCCGCCGACGCGATCGGAACGGCGAAGAGGGCACAGATCAATGCAGCAGCAAGGGTGCGGTACATCGCGGTGTCCCATCAGCGGTGATGGCGCATGTTGGTCACGGCGGAAGAGCGGGTCAAGGGCACCGTTGCCGTATCGGGGAGAGCCGGGGCGCGGGCGGGCCCCCCGCAAGGGGGGCGGGGGGGGGGGGCGGCGGGGGGGGCCGAGAGAGGGCGCGCGGCCCCGCGCCCGCCACAACCACTTGTTTCCGGTCGGCCCGCCCGCGGCCCGGCAACCCTGCGATCAGCCGAGAATGCCCGGCAGATCCAGTCCCTTTTCCTTCGCGCAATCAATCGCGATCTCATAGCCTGCATCGGCGTGGCGCATCACGCCGGTGGCCGGGTCGTTCCACAGCACGCGACCAATCCGCTTGGCCGCCGCCTCGGTACCGTCGCAGACGATCACCATGCCGGCGTGCTGCGAGAAGCCCATGCCGACGCCGCCACCATGATGCAACGACACCCAGGTGGCACCGCTGGCGGTGTTGAGCAGGGCGTTCAGCAGCGGCCAGTCGGACACCGCATCGGAACCATCGGCCATCGCTTCGGTTTCGCGATTTGGCGACGCCACGCTGCCTGAATCCAGATGGTCGCGACCAATCACCACCGGCGCCTTCAGTTCGCCGTTGGCGACCATTTCGTTGAACGCCAGGCCGAGGCGATCGCGGTCACCCAGGCCCACCCAGCAGATGCGTGCCGGCAGGCCCTGGAACTTGATCTTCTCGGCGGCCATGTCCAGCCAGCGGTGCAGGTGCGGATTGTCCGGAATCAGTTCCTTCACCTTGGCGTCGGTCTTGGCGATGTCTTCCGGGTCGCCGCTCAGTGCGGCCCAGCGGAACGGGCCGATGCCGCGGCAGAACAGCGGACGGATGTAGGCCGGCACGAAACCGGGGAAGTCAAACGCGTTCTCCACGCCTTCTTCCAGCGCCATCTGCCGCAGGTTGTTGCCGTAGTCCACGGTCGGCACGCCCAGCGCGTGGAAGCCGAGCATGGCGCGGATGTGGTTGGCCATCGACGCGCGCGCGGCCTTCTCCACGTCCTTCGGCGCAGAGACGCGCTTCTCGTCCCACTGCTCGACGGTCCAGCCCTGCGGCAGGTAGCCGTTCACCGGATCGTGCGCGGAGGTCTGGTCGGTCAGCAGGTCCGGCTTCACGCCGCGCTTGAGCAGTTCGGCCAGCACGTCGGCAACGTTGCCGAGCAGGCCCACCGACTTCGGCGTACCGGCCTTGCACGATTCATCGATCAGGCGCAGCGCTTCGTCCAGGTTGTCGGTCCAGGTATCCAGGTAGCCGGTGCGCAGGCGCATGTCGATGCTGCTCTTGCGGCACTCGACGGCCAGGCAGGAGGCGCCGGCCATCACGGCAGCCAGCGGCTGCGCGCCGCCCATGCCGCCGAGGCCACCGGTGAACAGCCACTTGCCGGTCAGATCGCCACCGAAATGCTGGCGTCCCATCTCCACGAAGGTCTCGTAGGTGCCCTGCACGATGCCCTGTGCGCCGATGTAGATCCAGCTGCCGGCGGTCATCTGGCCGTACATGGCCAGGCCCTTCCTATCCAGCTCGTTGAAGTGGTCCCAGTTGGCCCAGCGCGGCACCAGGTTGGAATTGGCGATCAGCACGCGCGGCGCATCGGCATGGGTGCGGAACACACCCACCGGCTTGCCCGATTGCACCAGCAGGGTCTGGTCGTCGTCCAGGCGCTTGAGCGTCTCGACGATCGCATCGAAGCTCTCCCAGTCGCGCGCGGCGCGGCCGATGCCGCCGTACACCACCAGTTCCTGCGGGCGCTCGGCCACGTCGGGGTGCAGGTTGTTCATCAGCATGCGCAGCGGCGCTTCGGTCAGCCAGCTCTTGGCGTTGAGCGTGGTGCCGGTCGGCGCGGCAATGGTGCGGGACGGGTCGTTGCGGGTCATGCGGCGCTCCGGTTCGTAGCGAATTCAAGGCAGGCATTGAGCACCTGCGCCAGGGTGTGGCGCAGCGGTGCGGCGTGGTCGGGGTCGAGCGGGGTGGGCCAGCTGTGTTCGTCCACCTGGTCCGGCAGCGGTTCGTGCATGTAGCCGCGGCAGGCCAGCTCCATCTGCAGGCTGTGCACGCCACCGGCGACGTTGCTGTAGTGGCGGGTGATCCAGCCGCCCTTGAAGCGGCCGTTGCGCACCTGGCTCATGCCACTGATCTTCAGCAGGTTCTCCACCACATCGCTCAACGCGTTGTCGCAGGAGGTATCCGGCGCACCGGACGGGCCGGCGGTGCCGAGATTGAACTGCGGCAGTTCACCGTCGAACAGGTGCGGGATATGCGAGCGGATCGAGTGCGCGTCATACACCACGACAGTGCCGAACTTCGCACGCAGGCGCGTGATCTGCGCAGCCAGCGCGTCGTGGTAAGGCAGGAAATACGTGTCGCGGCGGCGCGCGATTTCCGCGTCGTCGGGTTCGCGTCCGGCGTGGTACAGCGGCTGGTTGTCGAAGGTGGTCAGCGGGCACAGGCCGGTGGTGTTCTGGCCCGGGTACAGCGACACACCGCTGGGATCGCGGTTGAGATCGATCACCGAGCGCGAGATCGCCGAGCGTACCGTGGTCGCGCCCATGCCTCGCACGAAATCGTACAGTTCGTGCACCCACCAGTCGGCGTCGCGCCGGGCCAGCCATGGCGAGTGGTAGTCGCCGATCAGGTCGTGCGGCAGCTCGCTGCCGGTATGCGGGAAGCTGACGATCAACGGGGCATCGCCTTCGTGCACCGTCAGCCAGTCGGGATGGGCGTTCATGCCTGTGGCTCCACAGTCGGCAACAGTTCGGCCAGGCCCTGCGCCAGCGCGCCGCTGCGCACCAGGTTGGTGGCGGTCACCATGTCCGGATGGAAATAGCGATCCTCTTCCAGCGTCGGCACCTGCGCACGCAGGGTGGCGCGCACGGATTCCAGCGCGGCACTGGAGCGCAGCGGGGCGTGGAAGTCGCAGCCCTGCGCAGCGGCCAGCAGTTCGATGCCGATCACGTTGGCCGCGTTCTCGGCCATCTGCATCAGGCGGCGCGCGCCATGCGCGGCCATCGACACATGGTCTTCCTGGTTGGCCGAGGTCGGGATCGAATCAACACTGGCCGGGTAGGCGCGCTGCTTGTTTTCCGAGACCAGCGCCGCGGCGGTCACCTGCGGAATCATGAAGCCGGAATTCAGGCCCGGGCGCGGGGTCAGGAACGCTGGCAGGCCGGACAGCGCCGGGTCGACCAGCATCGCCAGGCGGCGCTCGCTGATCGAGCCGATCTCGCACACCGCCATCGCCAGCATGTCGGCGGCGAAGGCGACCGGCTCGGCGTGGAAGTTGCCGCCGGACAGCGCTTCGCCGGTATCGGTGAACACCAGCGGATTGTCGGACACGCCGTTGGCTTCGATTTCCAGGGTGGTCGCGGCCTGGCGCAGGATGTCCAGTGCCGCGCCCATCACCTGCGGCTGGCAGCGCAGGCAGTACGGGTCCTGCACGCGCACGTCGTTGTCGCGGTGCGATTCGCGGATGTCCGAGCCCTGCATCAGCGTGCGTAGGGTGGCCGCAGTGGCGATCTGCCCGCGCTGGCCGCGGATCTCATGGATGCGCGGGTCGAACGGTGTGTCAGAACCCTTGGCCGCTTCCACTGACAGCGCGCCGGTGACCAGCGCAGCCTGGAACACGGTCTCGATCTCGAACAGGCCGGCCAGCGCATAGGCGGTGGAGAACTGGGTGCCGTTGAGCAGTGCCAGGCCTTCCTTCGCGCCCAGGTCGATCGGCTGCAAACCGGCGCGTCCCAGTGCGTCGGTTGCCGGAAGGCGTTCGTCACCGATGAACGCTTCGCCCACGCCCAGCATCACGCTGGCCAGGTGCGAGAGCGGCGCCAGGTCGCCCGAGGCACCCACAGACCCCTGCGCGGGCACCACCGGCAGCACGCCCTTGACCAGCATCGCTTCCAGCAGCAGCAGCGTTTCCTCGCGGATGCCTGAA
Organism: Stenotrophomonas sp. SMYL41; assembly: GCF_036319965.1. Taxonomy (NCBI): domain Bacteria; kingdom Pseudomonadati; phylum Pseudomonadota; class Gammaproteobacteria; order Lysobacterales; family Lysobacteraceae; genus Stenotrophomonas; species Stenotrophomonas sp. SMYL41. Next base: position 237,711 of record NZ_JAWIRX010000002.1, read on the forward strand.
GCCCCTTGGGCGAGGCTGACCAGCTTCAGCGCCATCATCAGGCGCACCACGCTGGCCGGCATCGGCTCGCCCACGCCGGCCGCATGCGAAAGCACGATGTTCCGCTGCAGGGTGGCCAGGTCTTCGCGCTCGATGCGCACGCTGGCCAGCTTGCCGAAGCCGGTGTTGATGCCATACACCGGTGCGCCCTTGGCGACGATGGCGGCGACGGCCGCCGCACTGGCGCGCACCACCGGCAGCGCGGCCGGGTCCAGTGCAAGCGGCGCACCGCGATAGACCTGCCGCCACTGGGCAAGAGTGACATGGCCGGGGCGAAGAACCAGGGTGTTGCTCATGTGTTGCTCCAGGAGGCAGGCAGGTCGGGCTGTCCGCGCACCACGCGCGCGTGCAGCGGGTTGAATCCAATGCGATAGACCAAGTCGGCGGGGGCGTCGATGTCCCAGATCGCCAGGTCGCAGTCCATGCCTACGGCCAAACGGCCGATGCGCTCGCCATGGCCCAGTGCGCGCGCTGCTTCACGGGTGAAGCCGGCGATGCACTCGTCCACGGTCAGGCGGAACAGGGTGGCGCCCATGTTCATCGCCAGAAGCGGGCTGGTCAGTGGCGAGGTGCCGGGGTTGCTGTCGGTGGCCAGCGCCAGCGGCACGCCGGCCGCACGCAGCGCGGCGATCGGTGGCAGGGTGGTATCGCGGGTGAAATAGAACGCGCCGGGCAGCAGCACGGCGACGGTGCCAGCGGCGGCCATCGCGGCGATGCCGGCATCGTCCAGGTGTTCGATATGGTCGGCCGACAGTGCACCGAAGCTGGCCGCCAGTTCGGCGCCATGCTGGTTGCTCAGCTGCTCGGCGTGGATCTTCACCGCCAGCCCGTTGGCGCGTGCCGCTTCGAAAACCTGCCGCGCCTGAGCCGGCGAGAAGGCGATGTTCTCGCAGAACACATCCACCGCTTCGGCCAGACCTTCGGTGGCGATGGCCGGAATCATCACGTTGCACACCTCGTCGGTGTATTCCTGTGCTTCGCGGCCCGGCGGAATCGCGTGTGCGCCGAGGAAGGTGGTCACCACGTTGACCCGGCATTCCTCGCCCAGTGCACGCGCCACCTGCAGCTGCTTGCGTTCGTCGGGCAGGGTCAGGCCGTAGCCGGACTTGATCTCGAGGGTGGTCACGCCCTCGGCGCGCATCGCCAGCAGGCGTGGCCGGCTTTCCAGGGCCAGCTGTTCGGGCGTGGCGGCACGGGTGGCGCGCACGGTAGAGACGATGCCGCCGCCGGCACGGGCAATCTCGGCATAGCTGACGCCCTGCAGGCGCTGCTCGAATTCGTTGGCGCGGTTGCCGGCGTAGACCAGGTGGGTATGGCAGTCGATCAGGCCCGGCGAGATCCAGCGGCCTTCGCCGTCGATGCGGGTGGTCGGCTGCAGGTGGGCATCGCTGCCGGCCGCGCCAACATGAACGATGCGGCCGTCGGCGCAGGCCAGTACGCCATCGCGCATGACACCCAGCCCCTCGCCATCGAGGGTGATCAGGTGGACGTTGGACCAGAGGGTATCGACGTGCATGGCATCCACAACGCGGCTGTGCTTATATGTCTATACAATATAGGCGTCCATTTCGGGTTGTCCAGCCATGTCCGATTCGCGTTCCCCGCACAGTTTCCATGCCGCCCACGCCCTGCTGGCCGAAGGTTGGGCCCGCGACGTCCGCCTGCAGGTGCAGGACGGTCGCATCACGGCAATCAGCACGGGGCAGGGCGCGCAGGCGGGCGACACCCGCGTCGGCATCCTGGTGCCGGGCCTGCCCAACCTGCACAGCCATGCCTTCCAGCGCGGCATGGCTGGGCTGACCGAGATCGGCGGCGGCGACGGTGACAGCTTCTGGAGCTGGCGCGAGCTGATGTATCGCTTCCTGGCCCATCTGCGCCCGGACGCGGTGCAGGCCATCGCGGCCCAGGCTTACATGGAAATGCTGGAAAGCGGCTTTACCCGCGTCGGCGAATTCCACTACCTGCACCACGATGCTGACGGCCGGCCGTATGCCAACCGTGCCGAGATGAGCGCAAGGATTGCGGCGGCGGCCGACCAGACCGGCATCGGCCTGACCCTGCTTCCGGTGTTCTATGCGCACGCCGATTTCGGCGGGGCAGCACCGAACCCCGCGCAGCGGCGCCTGATCCACGACGTGGACGGCTTCGCGCAGCTGCTGGACGCCGCCAAGCCGTCATTGGCCACGCTGCCCGACGCGGTGCTCGGCATCGCACCGCACAGCCTGCGTGCGGTCACGGGTGAGGAACTGAGCGCGCTGCTGCCGCTGACCGACGGCCCGGTGCACATCCACATCGCCGAACAGGTGCGCGAAGTGGAGGCCTGCCTGGCCTGGAGTGGCCAGCGTCCGGTGCAGTGGCTGTACAACCATGCGCCGGTGGATGCGCGCTGGTGCCTGGTGCATGCCACCCACATCACCGATGACGAGCGTGCGGCCATTGTGGCCAGCCAGGCCGTGGCCGGCCTGTGCCCGATCACCGAGGCCAACCTGGGCGACGGCCTGTTCCCGATGCAGGCGTTCGCGCGCGAGGGTGGGCGCTTCGGTGTCGGCTCCGATTCCAATGTGCTGATCGACGCGGCTGAAGAACTGCGCCTGCTCGAATACGGCCAGCGGCTGACCCTGCGCGGGCGCAATGTGCTGGCCCCGGACGCCACCCGCAGCACTGGCCGCTTCCTGTTCGAGGGCGTACTGCACGGTGGTGCGCAGGCCCTGGGCGTGGCCCCGGGACTGCAGGTCGGCGCCAGTGCCGATCTGGTCGAGCTGGACGCCGCGCACCCGGCACTGCAGGCGCGACAGGATGACGCATGGCTTGACAGCTGGGTGTTCGCCGCACGTAATGGCGCGCTGCGATCGGTCTGGCGCCATGGCCGCCAATGCGTGGCCGAGGGCCGCCACCTGCAGCACGAGGCGATCACCACCGCCTTCGCCGCCGCGCTGCGCGGCGTGCTGGGCTGATCGCCTCCCGCCACCGAGACTCCATTACGTGAAGGCCAGCAAGTCCGCCACGCTCAACCAGCGTATCCGCAGTGATCTGGAAAGCCGCATCCTCAGCGGAGAGTGGGCGCCGGGCTTCCGCATTCCGTACGAGCACGAGCTGATGGAGCAGTACGGCTGCTCGCGGATGACGGTGAACAAGGTGCTGACCGCACTGGCCGAGAGCGGCATGATCGAGCGCCGCCGCCGCGCCGGTTCGTTCGTGGCGCGGCAGCCCCCGCACCTGGAGCAGGTGGCGCTGGAGATTCCGGATATCGCGATGGAAGTCGGCTCACGCGGCCATCAGTACGCCTATCGACTGCTGCAACGCGACCTGCGCCTGGCCGATGCCGGCAATGCCGGCGAAGTGGAGCTGGCGGGCCAGGAGACGCTGCTGGCGATGCGTTGCCTGCACCTGGCCGATGGCCGTCCGTTGGCGCTGGAGCACCGCCTGATCAGCCCGGTGGGCGTGCCCGAGGTGCTGGAGGTCGATTTCAGTACCACCGCGCCGGGCAGCTGGTTGCTGCAGAACGTTTCGTGGACCCGCGCCCAGCACCGCATCAGCGCCTGGGGCGCCGACACCGCCACCGCCAAGCTGCTGGACGTGAAGCCGGGCACCGCCTGCCTGGTGATCGAGCGCCTGACCTGGCGTGGCGAACAGCCGATCACCCGCGTGCGCCAGGTATTCCTTGGCGACGCCTGGGACCTGGTCGCGCGCTTCGCGCCGGGGGCGCGTTAAGAGCCGTATCCACGCCTGGCGTGGATCCACTGAAGTCTCGCCGGGACTACGCGATGGGTGTGAACCCCTGGTAGATCCACGCCATGGGTGGTTGCTGCCTCATCAATACGTAGCGCACTGCCGCCAGCGCACGGGTTCATCCACGCCGGGGCGGGCGTTGAGCTGGATGCGCACGTTGCGCAGGGCGGGGTAATGCAGCACTTCCTCGCAGACCCGCGGCCACACCGCTTCCAGTTCGCCGGTGCGGTTGATCGCCAGGGTCTGGCGGGTCAGCCAGACGCCGCTGGCGATGCCGGGCTTGCCGGCCAGTGCGCGGGCCAGATCGGCCTGGAAGCGCTCCAGCGTGGCGGCATCCGGGTTGGGATTGCTGCGCGCGTCCACCGCCGGGGCGACGGCAGCCGCGGGAGCGGGGGCGGGCGCGGGTACTGCTTCGATCGGGGCAGGTTCAGCCGCAGGTGCGGCCGAAGGCGTTGCCACCGCCGGCGCCGCAGCAACGGGCGCGGTTTTTTCCACGTGCAGGCCCTGCAGGCCCAAGCCGACCAGCAGCCCCAGCGTTGCCGAACCCAGTGCCGCAATGGCAATCCGGCGCAGTGCCTCATGTCGGGCGCTGGCACGCACACGTGCCTCGATATCGCCAGGCAGGTAGGGTTGCAGCAGCGGCCACAGGCGCGGGCCGTCCAGCACTTCAACGGCCTGCTTCTCGGCGGCGCCACGGCCGTCGCGCTCGATACGGCCTTCGGTCAGCAGCACGCCGCCCTTGGCCCCGGCCAGGCGCGCGGCCGCGCCCAGCTCGTTCACTGCGGCGGTGCCGATGCGGTAGGCCAGGCCATGCTTGCACGACACCAGCCATTGATTGGGGCCATCGCTGAGCAGGAAGTCGCTGCTCGGCTCGCGGGCATCTTCGGCCGGATCGATAAGCTCGCGCAGGCCGCGCTGTTCGCGCAGCATGCGCTTGACCAGTACCGAGAATTCGCGCCAGTGCATGCCGGCCAGGGCCTGCAGGCCGAGTTGCATCTCCTTCCGCCGCCGCTTGATCCACCACAGATAGACAACGGCCAGGGAACAGGTAAGCAGGGCCGACAGCAGGGCCAGGATCCAAGGGAGCATGCAGGAGTAGGGCGGAAGGGGCGAAAGCGGAGAACGACAGTGTAAAGGTCGCGGTGCCCGGCTGGGTCAGGATGTTCCTGACAGGAAGCGTGATGGAGCGCGCAGATCGGCGCACGGCGGGCACGAAAAACCCGCCAATCCTGAAGCCGTGAGGGGAGGGAACAAACGGCAGCCGAAGCGATTGGCGGGTTGCTCGCGATTGTCAATCAATTTTTATTGCATTGCAACAATTGCGCTCAGGGCACGCTGTCCGGCGATTGATGGCTGCCCGGAGCGGGGGCGTCGGTGCCGGACGCGGCGCGGTTTTCCAGCTTGGCCAGGCGCGCGTGCAGGGCGTCGATGCGGGCCTCGAGCGCGGTCACTTCGTCGGCAGTGGGGACATGCAGGCGCTTGAGCACGCCCTGCACCTGGTCATCAAAGGCCTTCTCGACCTTGTTCCAGGTGCCGGAAGCCTTCTCGCGGGCCTCGTCCAGCGACGTTTCGACGTTGTCGCGCCAGCCCGGGCCCTGTTCGCCGCTGCGCTCACGGCGGCGGGCTTCCCAGGCTTCACCTTCCTTCACCAGGCCATCGAAGAAGCGGCTGCCCTCGGCCTGGGCACGGCCCAGCGCACCCAGCCCGGCCAGCCAGACCTGCTGTGCCGAGTCACTGAGCTTGCGCGAGAAGCGCTCGGCCTGGTCACCGAAAGAGGCGTCGTCGTTGCGGCGGTCGTCGTTTTCGTAGTGGTTCATCGCACTTCCCGTGGGAGTTGGGCCTGCCCCGAGAGTAGCGCGCGTTGGCGTTGCACGGCCGTGATGGCCGCCGCCGGGGTTCAGCCCAGCTTTTCCTTCAGCACGCGCTGGATCTCGCCTTCGACCATGCCCTTCATCGCCGACAGCAGGAAACCCAGCTTGGCGGTCACGCGCACGGCGCCCGGCTGCAGTTCGATCGCACCGTCCACGCCGCTGCCGGAGAAGTTCAGGACGTCGGCGGTCCAGGACGACTTCAGGCCGAAGCGCTCGGACAGCTTGGCAGCGACCTGCTCGATCGCGGCGCGCGCCTGTGCGTCGGGCAGGGCGTGGGCGTGGCGGACATCGATGGTGGACATGCAGGCTCCTGGCGCAGGGCGGGGATGATCAAAGAGGGCAAGCATTGTGCGCATCGCGGGCCTTCGCGCCAAGCACTCATCGTGGGTTCTTCTTCGTTGGCGGCCAACCTGCTAGGCTGCGCCGCGTGCAGAACCTGCTTGTTCACTTCAGTCAACAACAACAGCCCGACCAGCTCCTGCGGCCCGGGGTGCAGCGCATCGTGCGCCAGGCCAACGGCAGCGTGCGGCTCGGTGATGCCGGCCACGGCGCACTGCTGCTGGCCCAATTCTGCATGGACGATCGCGGCCTCTGGCTGCAGGTTGGCAATGGCATCCGCGGCATCCACGTCAACGGTCGCCCCGTGCGCCGGATGGCCCTGCTGCGCGCGGGCGACGCGGTGTACGTGGATGGCGTGGAAATGGTGCTGCAGGGCGAAGTCGAGAGCCTGCTGCAGGCGCCTGCGCCGAAAACCGAAGACGGCAGCGACGAGCAGCAACGACTGCTGCGCGGTGTTGGCGGCCTGCACCATGGCCGTAGCTTCACCCTGTCGCGGGCCCGCCTGATCGGCCGCGGCAACGAAGCCGACATCGCCATTGATGACCCGGCCTTCGCCGAACAGCATGCCCGGGTGGAAGTGCACGGCGAGCGCGTGCTGCTGCGCGACCTGGGCAGTGCCGACGGTACCCGGGTCAACGGCGTGGCCGTGCGCCACTGCTGGCTGCAGGCCGGCGACCAGGTGGTGTTCGATGGCCAGCACCGGTTCGTGCTGGAAGTGCCGCATGATCCGCGCCGGCGGCCGCTGCCGGTCGAGGACGATGCAAGCCACGAGGTCGAGCAGGCAACGGTGCTGCCGGCCGCGCCGCGCAGGGTCCGGCGCTGGCCGTGGCTGCTGGTCAGTGCGCTGCTGCTGGCCGCGCTGCTCAGCCTGCTGCTCTGGTTCGGCGCGCGCTGATCTGAACCGGCCGGGCATGGCCCGCGCGCTACCGGGACGGCGTTCATTTCCCCGCTCTTGGTGGGTGCCGACCTTGGTCGGCACGCTGCTTCGGCGGGCTTGACGCCTGATGGCGTACGTAGACCAAGCTTGGCGACTACCGGCCGCATTGCTGCGGCCGATGGATTCCAATGAAACCAAATTTCCCTTGCGCCACAAGGCCGCAAGGCTGGTGCACTGCGGCATACTAGGGGTCTTGCCCCACAGGTGTGACATGACGCGCGCGTTCAACTTCAGTGCCGGCCCTGCGACCTTGCCGGAATCGGTCCTGCGCCAGGCGCAGGCGGAAATGCTGGACTGGCACGGTACCGGTGCCTCGATCGTGGAAATGAGCCATCGCGGCGCGGAATTCATGTCCGTGGCCGCCGAGGCCGAGGCTGACCTGCGCCGCCTGCTCGATATCCCCGAAGACTATGCGGTGCTGTTCCTGTCCGGTGGTGCCACCACCCAGCAGGCGCTGATCCCGCTCAACTTCGCCGCCCCCGGCCAGCGTGCCGACTACGTGGTCAGTGGCCACTGGGGCAGGACCGCGGTCAAGCAGGCCGGTGTCTACGTCGACGTCAACATCGCGGCCAGCAGCGAGGCCGATGGCTACCGCACGCTGCCGCCGCGCGCCGGCTGGCAGCTCTCGCCCGATGCCGCCTACGTGCACATCACCGCCAACGAGACCATCCACGGCGTCGAGTTCCGTGATGTGCCCGACACCGGCAACGTCCCGCTGATCGCCGACTTCAGCTCGTCCATCGCCAGCGAACCGCTGGACGTGCGCCGCTACGGCGTGATCTACGCCGGCGCGCAGAAGAACCTGGGCCCGGTCGGCATCGCGGTGATGATCATCCGCCGCGACCTGCTCGAGCGCAGCGGCCAGCCGCGTGCGGACATCTTCGATTACCGCTCGCACGTTGCCCGCGATTCGATGCTCAACACCCCGCCGACCTGGAACTGGTACCTGGCCGGCCTGGTGTTCAAGTGGATGCTGGCCGAAGGCGGCGTGGCCGAGTTCGCCCGGCGCAACGCCGCCAAGGCCGCGCTGGTGTACGGCGCCATCGATGGTTCCGACGGCTTCTACCGCAACGAGGTCGTACACGCGGCACGTTCGCGGATGAACATCCCGTTCTTCCTGCCCGATGCCGAGCTTGATGCCCGTTTCGTCACCGAAGCCAAGGCCGCCGGCCTGCTTGCGCTGAAGGGGCACAAGGTGGTCGGGGGCATCCGTGCCTCGCTGTACAACGCCATGCCGCTGGCCGGGGCCGAGGCGCTGGTCGCCTTCATGGCCGATTTCCAGCAGCGTCACGGCTGAGCAATGAACGGCGCGCACCGTCGGGTGCGTGCCCCGCAACAAGGAATTCCGATGGCAAGCAGCAAATCCAGCAAGAAGGCGCCGAAGAAGGCCGTACCGGCCAAGGACAGCGCGCCCAGCAAGGCGAAGGGCAAGGCCAAGGCCGCCTCGAACCCGGCCCCCACCCTGGCGCCACTGGCGCTGGCCGATGTGCGCTCGAAGATCGACCAGATCGACCGCGACATCCAGAGCCTGATCGCCGAACGCGCACGTTTCGCCCACCAGGTCGGCAAGGCCAAGGGCAAGCTCGCCGCTGCCGTCGATTACTACCGCCCCGAGCGCGAAGCGCAGGTGCTGCGCATGGTGGTGGACCGCAACGAAGGCCCGCTCAGCGATGAGCTGCTGGTGCACGTCTACCGCGAGATCATGTCGGCCTGCCTGGCCCAGCAGGAGCCGCTGAAGATCGGCTACCTCGGCCCGGAAGGTACCTTCAGCCAGCAGGCGGTGCTCAAGCACTTCGGCCGCTCTGCGCTGGGGCTGCCGATGGCCAGCATCGAGGAAGTGTTCCAGGAAGTGGAAGCGGGCAATGCCGACTTCGGCGTGGTGCCGGTGGAGAATTCGGGGCAGGGCACCATCCAGATCACCCTGGACATGTTCCTGACCTCCAACCTGAAGATCTGCGGTGAAGTGGAACTGCGCGTGCAGCAGTACCTGATGTCGCGCAGCGGCCGCATCGAAGACATCGAGCGCATCTACGCGCATCCGCAGTCGTTCATGCAGACCTCGGCATGGTTGCGCGCCAACCTGCCGAGGGCCGAGAAGATTCCGGTGTCGAGCAACGCCGAAGGTGCGCGTCGTGCGCGCAACGCCGACGACGCAGCGGCCATCGGTGGCGAGAGTGCCGGCCATGTGTACGGCCTGAAGAAGGTGGTCACCAAGCCGATCCAGAACGATGCCGACAACACCACCCGCTTCCTGGTGGTGGGCCGCAACATCTTCCCGACCTCCGGCCACGACCGCACGTCGGTGCTGGTGTTCATCCATGACAAGCCCGGTGCGCTGTTCGACGTGCTCAGCCCGTTCGCCCGCCACGGCATCAGCATGAACCGCATCGAGTCGCGGCCGTCGCACCACGGCAAGTGGGAATACGGCTTCTTCATCGACCTGGCCGGCCACATCGACGACGCGCCGATGCAGGCTGCGCTGGCCGAACTGGAAGCGCACTCGGCGCAGATCAAGGTGCTGGGCTCCTATCCGGTGGCCGTGCCCTGAGTGCTGCCGCGGCGGCCACGGCCGCCGCTCCCTGATGCATCGCCGGCGCTGCCGGCGTTTACGGAACGATCGAACGATGAGCAACGCGCAACACTGGATCGCCCGCAAGGGCCAGCCGCTGCAGGGCAGCCTGACCATTCCCGGCGACAAGTCGGTCTCGCACCGCTCGGTGATGTTCGCCGCGCTGGCCGATGGCACCTCGCATATCGAAGGTTTCCTGGAAGGCGAAGACACCCGCGCCACTGCACGCATCTTCAGCCAGCTGGGTGTGCGCATCGAAACCCCCAGCCCGTCGCAGCGCATCGTGCACGGCGTCGGTATCGATGGCCTGCAGGCCCCGGATGCGCCGCTGGACTGCGGCAACGCCGGTACCGGCATGCGCCTGCTGGCCGGCCTGCTGGCAGGCCAGGCGTTCGACTGCACGCTGATCGGCGATGAGTCGCTGTCCGGCCGCCCCATGCGCCGTGTCACCGGCCCGTTGTCGCAGATGGGCGCGAAGATCGATACCCAGGATGACGGCACGCCGCCGCTGCACGTGCATGGCGGGCAATCGCTGCACGGCATCGACTTCGCTTCGCCGGTGGCCAGTGCGCAGATCAAGTCGGCGGTGCTGCTGGCCGGCCTCTACGCGCAGGGCGAAACCAGCGTGGTGGAACCGCACCCGACCCGCGACTACACCGAGCGCATGCTCTCTGCATTCGGCGTGGAGATCGAATTCTCGCCCGGCAAGGCGCGCCTGCGCGGCGGCCAGCGCCTGCGCGCCACGGATATCGTGGTACCAGCCGACTTCTCTTCGGCCGCGTTCTACCTGGTCGCCGCCAGCATCATCCCTGGCTCCGAGCTGCGCCTGAAGCAGGTCGGCCTGAACCCGCGTCGCACCGGTTTGCTGCACGCGCTGCGCCTGATGGGTGCGGACATCACCGAAGAGAACCCGGCCGAGCAGGGCGGTGAACCGGTGGCCGATCTGGTGGTGCGCTACGCCCCGTTGAAGGGGGCGCGCATTCCGGAAGCACTGGTGCCTGACATGATCGACGAGTTCCCAGCGCTGTTCGTGGCTGCCGCCGCCGCCGAAGGCCAGACCGTGGTGAGTGGTGCCGCCGAACTGCGGGTGAAGGAATCCGACCGCCTCGCAGCGATGGCCACCGGCCTGCGCGCGCTGGGCATGCAGGTAGACGAAACCGAAGACGGCGCCACCCTGCACGGCGGTGTGCGCCTGGGCAGCGGCACCATTGAAAGCCACGGCGACCATCGCATCGCCATGGCGTTCGCCATTGCCGGCCAGATCAGTGATGGCGAAGTGCGCATCAACGACATCGCCAACGTCGCCACGTCCTTCCCGGACTTCGATGGCCTGGCCCGCAGCGCCGGCTTCAATCTGGCCTGAAAGGCCACGCCCGGCGGATGACGCAACCCGGTGGGTGCCAACCTTGGTTGGCACGCGTCTGCGCATAAAAGGACGGAGGCCGAAGCCTCCGTCTAAGCATCACGAACCCCTCGTCCGCGATCAACGCTGTTCGGTACGGAAATCCACCGGAACCCGCACCACACTGGCCACCGCACGGCCATCACGCATCGCCGGCTGGAACTTCCAGTTCTGCACGGCACTCAGCACAGCACGATCCAGGTCACGGCTGCGTTCACCGCTGCGCGAGACAATCGCGGCATTGGTCACCTGGCCACGGGTATCGACATTGAGGCTGGCGATCACGCTGCCCTGCACGCCATTGCGCAGCGCTGCAGGGGGGTAGGCCGGCTTGCTGTTGCCTGCCAGCGGGCGCGCCTCGCGATTGCGCACTGCGGGAGCAGTTTTGGGCTGGCTGCTGGCCGGTGCAGTCTGGCGGGCAGCAGGTGCCTGCGCGTCGGCGACCGGCGCCTGCTCAGGGGCGGGGAGCATGCGCTCGCCAACCGGTGCCGGTGCCACGTCTTCCTGGCTCGAGTGACGCAGCCAGAGCAGCGCGGCGGCAAACATCGCCACGATCAGCGCGATCCACATCCAGGGCGACGTGGGCTTGTGCTGTTCGCTGGCTTGCTGCTGCTGCAACTGCGGCGAATGAAGGTCTTCGTGGGTGGTGGCAGTCATCGCAAACTCCTTCCGTCAATGGACGACGGGGAGAGTGTTGCGCGGGCCAGCGGCGGGAAGTGTCAGCGTTGCGTCAACGCGACCGGCAGGGTTCAGTTTTCCTGCCGGGCAACGTTCAGTTACTGGGTCTTGAAGTCGAACGGCACTTCAATGCTGCCGGGCACGGCCTGGCCGTTGCTCTGCGCCGGAGTGAAGCGCCAGCGGCGCACGGCGTCGGTGGCGGCACGGTCGAGCTCGCGTGAGCCGCTGCGCTGGATCACGGTGGCATTGTTCGGGTAGCCGGTGGCATCCACGTCCACGCGGACCACCACGCTGCCGGTCTCGCCGGCGCGCAGCGCGGCAGCCGGGTAGGCCGGCGGCGGCGACTGGCCGGCAATCGGCATCGGCTGGCTGTTGCCGGTGGCGGCCGGCGCAGGGGGCGGCGCGGCCGGGGCCGGTTCAGCGATGGGTGCCGGCGGTGGCGGGGCGGTTTCGACCAGCTTCGGGGCTTCGTCCTCTGCCGGGGCCGGCTTGGCATCGGGCATGTCGCTGGAGCCTGCGGCTGCAGCCAGCGGTTCCGGCAGCGGTTCCACCTGCGCGGTCTCCTGCGGCGTCTGCGCGGCCGGGTCGGCACGGAAGAACTCCTTGTCGCGGCCGGTCAACCAGACCACCACGAACAGCAGCATGCCCACGCCGAAGGCGATGCCGGCGATCTTCAGGGCGTTGCGCGGGATATGCACAGTGAACGACTTGGCGGACGACGAGCGGGGTGCAGACATGGACCGGACCAGTACGGAATAGCCTGATTCTGCCACGGCGGGAATGAACCGGGCGGCAGAAAACCGTATAACAGGCGATAATCCCGTTCCTGATACCCACCACGACACCTGCCATGCTTGATCCAGCCCTGCTCCGCCACCAGCCCGCCGACCTCGCCGAACGCCTGCGCACTAGCCGCGGCTTCGAGCTCGACGTGTCTGCCCTGGAGTCCCTGGAGGCTGATCGCAAGCGCATCCAGGTGCGGACCCAGGAGCTGCAGAGCCTGCGCAACAGCCGTTCCAAGGCCATCGGCCAGGCCAAGGCCAAGGGCGAGGACGTTTCGGCCATCATGGCCGAGGTCGCTGCCTTTGCCGACGAGCTGAAGGCTTCGGAAGTGGCGCTGGACGAGCTGCGCGAGAAGATCGAAGCGATCTCGATGGGCATTCCCAACCTTCCGGCCGATGACGTGCCGGCCGGTGCCGACGAGAACGACAATGTCGAGCAGGCGCGCTGGGGAACCCCGCGCCAGTTCGACTTCAAGGTGCTCGACCACGTTGAACTGGGCGCCCGCAACGGCTGGCTGGACGGCGAGACCGCGGCCAAGCTGTCCGGTTCGCGCTTCACCGTCCTGCGCGGCCCGATCGCGCGCCTGCACCGCGCCCTGGCCCAGTTCATGGTCGACCTGCACACCGGCGAGCACGGCTACGAGGAAACCAACGTACCGCTGCTGGTCAACGCCGACTCGCTGCGCGGTACCAGCCAGCTGCCGAAGTTCGAGGACGACCTGTTCAAGACCGCCGTGGGCGACTCCACGCGTTACCTGATCCCGACCTCGGAAGTGCCGCTGACCAACATCGTGCGCGATGAGATCGTCGACGCCGAGCGCCTGCCGCTGCGCATGACCGCCCACTCGATGTGCTTCCGTGCCGAGGCCGGCAGCGGTGGCCGCGACGTGCGCGGCATGATCCGCCAGCACCAGTTCGAGAAGGTCGAGCTGGTCTCGATCAGCCGCCCGGAAGACAGCGATGCCGAACACCAGCGCATGACCCGCTGTGCCGAAGTGGTGCTGGAGAAGCTGGGCTTGCCGTACCGCAAGGTGCTGCTGTGCACCGGCGACATGGGCTTCTCGGCCATCAAGACCTACGACCTGGAAGTCTGGCTGCCGTCGCAGGAAACCTACCGCGAGATCTCCTCGTGCTCGAACTGTGGTGACTTCCAGGCCCGCCGCATGCAGGCCCGCTGGCGCAACCCGGCCACTGGCAAGCCGGAGCTGGCGCACACGCTGAATGGCTCGGGCGTGGCCGTTGGCCGCGCGATGATCGCGGTGATGGAGAACTACCAGAACGCCGACGGCAGCATCACCGTGCCGGAGGCCCTGCGCCCGTACATGGGTGGCCTGGAAACCATCGCCTGATTCCCTGATCGGTGGGTGCCATGCTCGCATGGCACCGCTGTGGCCTTGGTGGGTGCCATGCTCGCATGGCACCGAATCCACGCATGGCGTGGATCTACAATGCGGGCGACATCCACGCCATGCGTGGATGAACCACCGCGATCACTCCACAGCGCGCAGCTTCTCCAACGGCACCCATCCCGGTTCGCCCGTTCCCGGCACGCACCATGCCCAGCCATTGAGCGTGCGCACCCCGCGCAGCAGCTGCCCTGGATCCACATCCAGCTCCCGCGCGCAGTAATCCTCCGTGGCAAACGCGCCACCCTGCGCATCGCGGCCGATCACCGGTGCCGGCACGAAACCGGGCTGCTGCCCCTCGGCTTCGCACAGAAACCAGGCGTCCCAGCCCTCCGGGCCTTCATAACGTTCGCCCACCACCAGCGCCTGGCCGCGGCGCAGGGTGATCGGATGCGGAAATTCGCTGCGGTGCGCAGCCGTCACGATGTAGTCCATGGCCCCAGCGTAGCGCGCCCATGAAAAAACGGCCCCGCAGAGCGGGGCCGCCAGGGTGGGCCGGGATGGGGGAGGGGATCCCGGCCCGCGTTCAGCGCCCAGACGAGGAGAGAGGGGCGCCGAACGCTGGAACGCGTTACGCGGCGACAGCTTCGGCCGCTTCGTGCGAAGGCAGTGCCGCCAGCGCGCCGGCAATGGCGTCTTCACGGTGCTGCGGCGAGTAGGCGATGCCTTCGGCGCGCACGAACTCGACTTCGTTGATGCCCATGAAGGCGAACACCTGGCGCAGGAACGGTTCCTGGAAGTCGGCCGGCGAGTCGGTGTAGATGCCGCCGCGGCTGCTGGCGATGATCACCCGCTTGCCACCGGCCAGGCCCACCGGGCCGTTCTCGGTGTACTTGAAGGTGCGGCCGGCCACGGCCACGCGGTCGATCCAGGCCTTCAGCGTAGACGGGATGCTGAAGTTGTACATCGGTGCGCCGATCACCACGATGTCGGCTTCCAGGAACTGCTGCATCACCTGTTCAGCATCGGTCGCCTCGGCGGCGTCGGTCTTGGCCAGCGAACTGCTGCGCAGATGCGGTACCGGATTGGCGTCAAGATCGCGATAATCGACCTGCAGGCCGTCGATCTGGCCGGTGAAGCGGGCGACCACGGCGGCCGACAGCTGGCGGGACACGGAGTTGTCGCCAAGCACGCTGGCGTCGAGATGCAGAAGCTTCATGGCAGTCACCTATGTTCTGGGAAGAAGGGGCGGGGTGCCCCGCCGACGGAGAGAACGATAGGTTGTTGCAAAGGCGGGATAAAGGTGGTTGAATGCCACGTATTGTTCTAGATATGGAACTCGGGCATGCATGACCTGAATGATCTGTACTACTTCGCGATGGTGGTCGACCACGGTGGATTCGCCGCCGCCGAGCGCGCCTTGGGCATCCCCAAGTCGCGACTGAGCCGCCGCATCAGCCAGCTGGAAACCGACCTGGGCGTGCGCCTGCTGCAGCGCTCCACGCGCCGTTTCGCGGTCACCGACGTCGGCACCAGCGTGCACCGCCATGCGCAGACGATGCTGGCCGAGGCCCAGGCCGCGCGCGAAGTGGTTGACCGCCTCAGCGCCGAACCGCGCGGTGTGGTGCGCGCCAGCGTGCCGGTGTCGCTCGCGCAGATGCAGCTGCCCAAGCTGCTGCCCAAGTTCCTGGAGCAGTACCCGAAGGTGCGGCTGCAGCTGAACATCAGTAACCGCCGCGTGGACATCATCAACGAAGGCTACGACGTGGCCCTGCGCGTGCGTTCGCGCCTGGACGACGACGGCAGCCTGGTGATGCGCAGCTTCGGCCAGGTGCAGGAACTGCTGGTGGCCAGCCCGAAGTACCTGGACCGCGCCGGCCGTCCCAAGGATCCGGAAGAACTGACCCAGCATGTCACCCTCAGCATCAGCGAGGACGAAGCACGCCAGCGCTGGGAGCTGCATGGCCCGGAAGGCGAAGTGCGCCGGGTGGACCTGCAGCCGCGCGTGGCCGGCTTCGACTTTCCGCTGCTGCAGAGCATGGTGAAGGACGGCTTCGGCATCACCATGCTGCCGGAAACCGTGTGCGCCGACGCCGTGCGCAACGGCGAGCTGGAAGTGGTGCTGCCGGACTGGTCACTGCCGCAGGGCGTGTGCCATGCCGTGTTCGCCTCGCGCCGTGGCCTGCTGCCGGCGGTGCGCGTGTTCATCGACTTCCTGGCCGAGCACCTGCCGCCGCAGCTGGAGGCCTCGCGCCTGGATTGCGGTGGCGCCTGTGAAAAGGCCAAGGAGCGGATCAAGGCCAGTGCACTGGGTGCGCTGGCCGTGGATGCCGGCTGAGAGCGCTGAACAGTAACGCCGGGCCATGCCCGGCGTTGCTGTATTCCGGCGCCGATCAGCTCCGGCCGAACAGCCGGTCCCAGAAACTACGGCGTCGCGGTGCGGCCGGTTGTGGTTCGGCTGCAACGACGGGTGCTTCCAGCACTGCCATCAGCGCCGCGCTGCGTGGCTTCTTCAGGAAGCGCGCGTAGTCCAGATAGCTGGTCACCTTGCTCATGTGCAGGCGCTCTGGCATCGCCGGCAATGCGCCGCCCTGCAACAGCACCCGCAATGCCTGCGGACGATCCAAGCGGATCGCCTCGAACAGCGCAGTGCCGCCACAGCCCGGTTCGATCTGGTTGGCGCGCTGCGGCGCATCCTTCAGCAGGGCTCGCAGTGCGTCTCCGTCGTCTCGCTCCACGGCAGCCACCAGCCGCGCCAGGGCATCCGCTTCTTCGGGTGCAAGATTGTCGCGATAGGCCTGGTCGGCGATCTCGCGCTCGTCGCGCCCATCGCCGCCCTGGATGCACAGGAAATCGGTGACCAGGGCGACCGGAATGCCGGACGTATCCAGCGCCCAGTAGCTGGGATAGACACCGTCGCCCCAGCCACTGGTGAACACCACCAGGCCGTGCGGCGAGTCCTCGCCCCAGGGGCGGTACTCGGCGCCTTCATCCAGGCCATCGTGGTCGATCAGTGCATCCGACCATTCACTCTCTTCGTCGCCATCGGCCTGTTCGATCAGGGCCAGCAGCGCCTGCTGGGTGTCGGTATCCATGAAACAACCGATGCCGGCGTCGACCGGATAGCCGATGAAGCTGTCCTCATCCAGGCCGGTCAGGTCCTGTGTGGTCCAGCGCGCCATCTGCCAGTGCAGGGCGGATGCGGTGAGCGACTGGCGCGGCTTGAACCAGACCGCGGCCAGCGCCGGGCGGCCGCTGTGCACGATGATCTCGACCGGATGCCGGCCCAGCGGGGCGGTATAGTCGGCCAGCGCGGGCGCCTCGGCCTGGACCAGCGGATCGCAGACCACCAGCTGCCCACTGCTGACCGGCAGGTGCCCGGCGAAGGTGCGGTGCAGGGCCACAGCGGCTAGCTGGGTGTCGTCCAGCAGGCAGGTGCGCAGGTTGGCCAGATCGAGATGGGCCATGGCGGCTCCGAGTGCGGTGGAGGCCCCACCGTGCCGGATGCGGAGGGCAGGGGCAAGGTGGTCTTGGGCAAATGCTCTTCACGTGCGAGAATACGCCGCTGCCCGGGCGACCGGGACCCGATTGGAGAGATGGCCGAGCGGTTTAAGGCACCGGTCTTGAAAACCGGCGAAGGGTCAAACCTTCCGTGGGTTCGAATCCCACTCTCTCCGCCATACCGCGAACGCCCCGGAAGGGGCGTTTTACGTTTCTGACAGGCCGTGGCCCCCTGAACACTTGAGCTGTTGGCCTGCACCTGAGCTCACGTGTTCATTCACGACGCCCATCCTTCGGTTTGTTATGGCACAACGGATAGCTGGAGCACGACCGGAAGGCCCCGTGCGGCCCATTCCTCTCCACGAACACGCCCAACTTGCACACCGGGCAGCGCTCGTCGTGGATGGCCGCCCCTGAAATCGCGGTCACTTCCACTGCTCCGTCCTTCACCAGCTCATCCAGGAACGGCGAGTGCTTGCCCCGCAGGGTGAACATCGCCACCGAACGTCGTGCACGCGTCAGCGCGACATAGAACAACCGCCGTTCTTCGCTCAGCGGATAGGTATCCCCATCCGGCATTGCCAGCGAAAGCACCGGGTCATCCGCGCGCAGGCTCGGGAAGCTGCGGTTGATCATGCCAGGCAGGATCACGTAGTCCGCCTCGCGCCCCTTCGATCGATGTGCGGTCAGGAACTCGACGTCCATCGTGCTGCCGAAGGCCGTCTTCCAATCAGAAGGCACTGCACCGCGATCCGCGCGATACCGCCCCAGAATGAATACAGTCACGCGCCCGTTGCGGCCCTGTGGAACGGCCCCGGACAGCAGCTGCTGATGCAGCTTGGCGAGGTACTGGCGAACCCCATCCTGCACCTCCTCGCGCCGGTTCATCTGGAACGCCTGCAGTACCGGGCCCATTTCCGGTGCAGCAGAGCGAACTGCTTTGGCGATCTGCGCGGGGTTGCGGCTGATGAAGCGGCTGGACACATCGCACAGTGCCTGCGGGCAACGGAACGTCTGCTCCAGTTTCAGCACCTGGCCATGCCCTATCCATTCGCGGAATCCGGTCATCACCGAAACGTCGGCACCGGCGAAGCGATTGATCGACTGCCAGTCATCGCCCACCGCGAACAGATGGCGGCCTGGTTGGCTGACCAATGCACGGCACAGGCGCGCACGGGCGCGCGATGCATCCTGGAACTCGTCGGCCATCACCAGTTCGTAGGGCGATTCATAGTGGCCCTGTTCCAGCAGCCCGGCCGCCATGTTGAGCATGTCCTCGAAGTCGATGCTGCGCTCGTCTGCCAGTGCGTTGTCCCAGGCCTGGAAAACCGGCCCGGCGATTTCCAGGAAGCGCCGGTAGCGTTCCTTGAACTGATCCTCGGGCATCTGCCGTAGGCGTGCCGCCATATCGTCCAGCGTCAGGCAGTTGCTCTTGGCATGGGCGATGAAGGTGCGCATCAGGCCGATCAGGTCTGCGTCCGGTATCGGCTTGGCGCCCTGGTCAGGCAGCTCGCGGTCCGGGTTCGGGTCGAGCTCGACATCAGACGCGCCGAGCCGCTCTGCTAGATCCTGCAGGGCCTGTCCACTGCGCAGGCCAAACGACGTCGTCTCGACCAGGGCGGTGCCGCGCGCCATATGCTGCTGGCGCTTCCAGTGCATGCCTTCGCTGTAGTTGGCAAAGTGCTTCGGCGGCTGGCCATTGGCATCCAGCGCAAAGTGCTCGTGATACAGCTGGGCGTCTGGATAGTAGAAGTCCGGACGATACTGGCGGTGGGTGTCTGTCACGGTGTCGAACTCGTAGCGCCGCTCGTAGTCGTAGGCCACGCCGTTGTAGAACAGCCAGTCGGCGATGATGCACTCTTCCAGGCTCTTCACCCGCTCACCCTGCAGGGTACGCATGTAGGGCGTGCCATCGCGGTCGTACCCATCGGCCATCATGTCGGCACCGAACGGCGGAAGATCGCGCCCGAATACCAGGCGGAACATGTCCCACTGGGTGCGGAAATGGGTCGAGCGGTCCTTCAGGTCGTCTACCAGTTCGGCCAGCTTGTTGAAGCCCAGCGTCGCGTCGACGGCCCATTCCGGGATATCGGGCTTGCGACCTGTCGCTTTGGCAATGATGGCCAGGCCGAGGGCGTGGAAGGTCCGGGCTTCAACCACGGTGTCGCCCATGCCGAGCCGGTCGAAGCATTGCTGCGCACGCGCTTCCAGCTCCTTGGCGGCGTCCTTGTTGAAGGCGAGCATCACGATCCGTTCGGGTTCGACAAAGCCGCGATCGATGGCATAAGCGGCCTTGGCGACCATCGTGGAGGTCTTGCCCGAGCCGGCCGCGGCCACGACCTGTACCCGGTTGTCGAAGCAGATGACGGCGCGGGCCTGTTCTTCGGTCAGGGGCTTGCTCTCGACCCGGTCCAGGAAGTCCTTGGCCAGCACCCGCTCACGCGCTGCCATGGTCGCGTTGGCCTCGGCCCAGGCGGCCGGCCAGTCCAGCTGCCAGTCGTGCAGGGCATCCAGCGCAGCACGATGGCTGTGCGAATGCAGGTCGCCATGCACGCTTTCATCAAGAAACAGTTGATCCAGCTCCGCCGGCTGCAGCGGCAGGGAGGAACGTTCGGCCAGCAGCGCCTGCTGCTGCTCGTGCGTGATCCAGCGGCGGCCGGCACTGCCGCGGTCGATGAGCGCGTCCGCGGCGCTCAACCACGCCTGGATCTGCTCCAGGATCGTGTCAAACAAGGCCTTGCGCCCGCGTGTGGTGCGCGCGAAGCGCACGTGCTGCAGCGCCGCCGCAAGCCGGGACGCCTGCGCGTTGGCAAGCCCGTCCACCGACAGCCGCGCGGCGCCTTCTGTCTGCAGCTCGACCCGCGACCAGAAAAGCCCTGGAATGACCTGCACGCTGTGATCGTCATCCGCGCGTTGCCGGTACTGCTGGCCGGCGACGTTCAGCTCGATGCTTTCGCCCTCCAGTCGCAGCCACCAGTGTGGCGAACGAGTCACACGTTGGCCCCAGATCGAGGGGCGCCATTCCATAGACATCCAGGTACTGCCTTGCAAGCGTCAACCGGGCATGTAGAGCCCCTAAGCCCGCATGATAAGGGGCCTTGACGTTGCATGTGGCCTTCTCAATTGCCTGGCGCATGCATCATGGCGCGTCTGGATCCCGGAGCAGGCCATGGAAATCGACTGGGACCGCGTGGGAAGCTTGAAGCACACCGGCGGCGGCTACGATATCCGGACGGATCCATTGAGGATCCTGGTGACCACTGCGAAGCAAGGGCACGAGGGCGAAGTCTCCGACATGCTGATCGTGATGGACGACGGCACCGTCATCCCGGCAGTTGCCGGATCACTCGTAGGCACGGTCCCGCTTTGCAGGGGGGACTTCAACCGCGTCGCCACGCCGGATCAGCTCATCCAGATCCACCGCCGATGCCGCCAGTGCATCCTGTGCGTCGAAATCCCACCTATCCTTGTAGTCCCGTGCCAGCAGGTCGCAGACCGCCTTTGCGCGCTGGTAGGCCTCGTCTTTTCCCTCGGCCTGCTGCAACTCATCGCGATGGATCTGGCACAGCATGAGCTGGTGCGCGTCCTCGGCGCGCTGGCGCTCCCAGTCGATGTCGGGCAGGCCCGAAAGTGCGGCAGCAAGCGCGAATGCGGTCATTGGCATGGCGGGTGTCCAGCAGCGGTGGGAGCCTGAGCGTATGCGACCGGCGGTGGCCAAAGGCCAGTGTCGCGCCGCGTGTTTCACGGCAGGTTCACCATTCGCTGCAGCATGGAGGGCGCGTTGCGGCCCTCCATCCACACGCATCAATCGAGCGCAGTTGCGGTCACCCGCTCAGGCATTGACATCCACAACGATGCGGCCGCGTACCTGGCCGGGGATGATCTTCCGGTACACGTCCAACACGTCGGCAAGCCCGATCAGCTGCACCGTGCTTTCCAGCTTCTGCGGGTCCAGGTCGGTAGCGAGGCGATCCCACGCGCGCTGGCGAACGTCCTGCGGTGCATTTACCGAATCCACGCCCGCAAGGGTCACGTTGCGCAGGATGAAGGGCAGCACCGAGCCGTGCAGCGCGTCGCTCTGCGCCAGGCCGCATGCGGCCACGGCACCGCGGTACTTCGTTTCGGCGATGGCATTGACCAGCGTTGGGCCGCCGGCCACATCCACCACGCCGGCCCATCGCGCGGCACTCACCGGTCGCTCGCGCGGCTCCGAAAGCTGCGCACGATCGATGATCTCGGCCGCACCCAGGTTGTGCAGATACTCGGCGTGCTCCGGTCGCCCGGTGGCGGCCACCACGCGATAGCCCAGCTTTGAAAGGATCGCCACCGCGATCGAGCCGACACCGCCGTTGGCGCCGGTCACCAGCACATCGCCCCTGTCGGGCGTCACGCCGGCATGTTCCAGGGCCAGTACGCACAGCATGGCGGTATAGCCCGCGGTGCCGATGGCCATGGCGTCGCGGGTGCTCAGGTTGCCGGGAATCCGGTTGAGCCATTCGCCGCGCACGCGGGCACGCTGTGCCAGGCCGCCGTGGTGGCCCATGCTCAGCTCCCAGCCATTGAGCACAACGCGGTCGCCTGGCTTGAAGTCGGCCCTGCTGGATTCCAGCACCACGCCTGCCAGATCGATACCGGGAATGAGCGGGAACGTCCGGATGACCGGACTCTTGCCGGTCAGGGCAAGCGCATCCTTGTAGTTGAGCGTGGAGTACTCGACCTGCACCAGGACGTCACCGTCCATCAGGTCGGCCTCATCGAAATCGACCAGTTCGGTCGAAACCTGGTTGTTCGTCTTGCGGGCGAGCAGTGCTTTGAACGTCATGGAGGGGCTCACATTCACCGGATGAGGCCATGCTAGGCTCGCGCCTCTATCGCAACAAGAACGATGATTTTCCGTAGGTACTATGGTTTTCCGGAGTATGCATGCGTAGCAAACGTTGGGATGGCAAGAGCGGTTGCGCGGTGGAAGTCACGCTGTCGGTGATCGGCGGCGTGTGGAAGCCGATCATTCTTTTTCATCTGATGACCGGCAAGCGGCGTTTCATGGAACTGACGCGGCGGGTGCCCAACGCCACCCAGTCCATGCTGACCAGCCAACTGCGTGAGCTGGAAGCCGACGGCGTGGTGATCCGCCACGTGTACCCGGAAGTGCCGCCGAAAGTGGAGTACGAGCTGTCCGAGTTCGGGCGCACGCTGGTGCCGGTGCTTCTGGCCATGCGCGAGTGGGGTGAAACCTACCGGGGCTATCAGAGCACTCAAGACGACAGCTGAAGGCTGAGCGGCGTTGCGCTTGCTGCGTCCGGCTTTCGCGAATGCTCACAGCCACCGACGGGTCTTTGGTGCCGGCAGCACGCGTGTCGTATACGGCGGGATAGCGCATCCGGAAAGCGCACGCTGGCGGGAGTCGTCTGCTGGCGAAGCGCGTCAGCCAATGGACAACTCGACATCCGCTGACGCAACCAACGTAACAGCGCGATCGCTCGGGATTTCCCTGCTTTCCATCGCCGGTTCGGGGCGGTAACCATGGCCGCGCCAAGGCATTCGCCGTGGCCGGGATTGGCGTCCCGAACGTACATGATGCGCGGCGTCGCGGTTGCAGCCAGAGTTGCAACCGTGACAATGCATCGCCTGCCAGTTCATGGCGGACGGTGCGTGGGGATCTCTCGATCCGCCGGCTTCTTGCATCATGTATCCGGCACGCCAACCCGCACCGTCCGCCACCTTGCATCTGCAGGTGGCCACATCGTGAGGTTGCCGTCATGCCCGAATGTCTGGCCGATCATCCCCGCCTGCACGCGCTGCTGGGCGCCGCCGCGCGCGATCTTCCCGCTGCCTTGGCCGAAACGCTGGAGGACGCGCTCCGCGAATCTGCCGATCTCGTCACGCCATCGGCATTCTTTGCACACCTGAAAGGCCACGGCAGGAACCTGCGCGCCGATGGCGAGATCTGGAGTGAAATGTGCCTGAGCCCCGGCCGCGCCTTCGACATGGCCCTGGCCACCCGCAGCGCGTCGGGCATCACGGCGTTGACCGCGGTGCTGCACGCCGCGCATGTGGCGCGGGAGAACGACGATCCTGCCTGCTGCCCGTCCGCAGCGGTGGTCGAGGGCCTGTTCAACGCCTGCCAGGTGCTGTCGCTGCAGGTGGAGCGCTGCCTCGTGCCGTGAAGGGCTGCGATGCGGTTCCTGTTCCGTTGGCGCCCGGTTGCCTATAGTGGCGCCGGAACCCCGCAATGGAATGCCCATGCACGTGATGTCCCTTGGCCGTTGCCTGACGCTCGCACTTGCCGTCGTAGTGAGTGCCGGCGCGTGCGCACGGCCGCCGTCCACCGAACACGAAAGGAATCCCGCCATGTCCGGCGCAACCCAGACCGGTCGCACGATCAACGGCCATACCTATACCGATGCCCCCGTAGACGTGAAGCTGGGGCCGAACACCTTCCGCATTCCGGCCAACTACCTGGACAGCCAGATCGCACCGTGGCCGGGCGAGGGCGTGACGCTGGTCATCGAGTGGCCGGGCATGACGCCGACACCGCCGGGTGCCCGGGCGAATCCGCGTACGAATGATTTCCGCAAGGAGATTGCTGTCCGTATCAACTATATCGATCGCATTCCAATTGAGACTTCGCTTTCAAGGCTTTCCTCAAATGAAGCCATCACGGAGGAGGGCTCTGTGGAAAGGGAGGATCCCAGGGACCGTCTCGATCAACGCGTCGCACAGCCGGAGACCTTGGGCCTGACGCCCTATGCAATCGATGAAGGGAAGATGGTGTTGTACGCGAAGAAGTATGAGGCCCGGTATGGGAAGCCGCCTGTCCGCAATCCTGCCTACGAGAGAGACTGGTACATCGCACGCCAGGCCGACGGCCGGATCAGCTCGTTCATCAAATGTGACGGCGAGGAATTCCGACGCGACGGCGTGCGGCTGGAGGGAAGCGAGGTGATCAGTGAGCCAGGAGAAGTGGCAGCCGGTTGCGTTCATTATTTCGTGGACATCGACAACAAGCTGTCCGTCAGCCTGGACTACAAGAGAGCGTTTCTGAAGGACTGGAAGCGTATGGAAGAGGCTGTCAGGGATGTCATCGCGCGCACGCGGTCACAGTGATCGGTGAATCAAGGAAGAGAAGGGACAGGGTATGAGTGGATTGACCGAACGCGATCTCAGAGTGCTTGGCAGCTATGCCAGAGACGGCAACCGCGAGCTTTACTGGAACTACCTGTCACAACTGCCGGGAGCCGATGGCTACGGGACGCTGGCACTGGGTGTCGTTCGCAACGATAGCCTGCCAGGCCGCGTTGCAAACAGCTACGCACAGAACTATGCGAAGACCCAGCAGGATGAGGGATCGCGTTTCTCAAATGCACGGTTGAGCGAGCGGCGGTGGGAGTCCTTTGGGCAGACCCTGCTCGAAAGAGATCTTGAATTGCGGCAGCAGTGGATGAACGAGCGCCGCCCAGACCTGGCACTGAATCTCCCCGGCAAGGATGTGATGCTGGCCCACGACCGGGCATTTGAACGGCATGAGCTTGATCCCAACTGCTGGACGCCGCGCGTGCTGCTGGAGGCGGCCGAGCAGAAGAGTGGCCCGGAGAAGCTGGAACAGATCTGGACCAACATGCTCAACAATGACTACGCCGGGGGCCCGCGCGTAGGCAACACCAGCGTCGATGCCATCAGCCAGATGGGATGGGCGAAGGGCGGGCAATACCTGACCCGGTTGAGCGTGCTGGAAGCCACCCAGGCACTGGAGGGCCGCTCGGCGGTCGATCCAAACGTCATCGGTGGCACCAGCTACTACGCGATGTACTTCGAAGCCGACAGGAAATGGGCCAGTGTCAGCGCGGCTGGCGGCCACCTGTCGCTGCGCGAGATCACCGATCCCGCACGCATCGCCGAACTCAACGACGCCCGCGAGGTTCGTCTGGAGCGGCAGGAGAAGCGCACCCAGTTCCACCCGGACGACCCGTACCGGACCATTACCCGCAGCCCGCTTACCGCAGCGGTGGACGCTGTGCCGGATCCCGCACAGGCACCGACCCGTCTGGCCGACATTGGTCCCGGCCATCGTGAGTACGCATTGATGCAGCAGGTGCGCGAAGGCGTGGCCGCGATCGATGCCAGTGCTGGGCGTACCCATGATGAGAACAGCGAGCGCCTCGTGGCGAGCATCATGGCATTGGCGCGCCACAACCAGCTCGAGCGTGCCGACCATGTGCTGCTGAGCGCCCAGACCGCCGATCACCCGGCCGGCCGCAACGTATTTGTGGTGCAGGGCGAGTTGAATGATCCGGCGCATCTGCGGGCCTTCATGCCCACGGACCGGGCGGTGCAGACACCGGTCGAGCAGCCACTGCAGCAGATCGAGGCCGCCAGCCTGGATCGCCAACAGGCGGCTGTGCAACGCCAGCAGCACATTGACGTGCAGGCTTGCGAGAGCCCTGCGATGCGGATGGGTTGAAATCACAGTGCCGGGCCGCCAATGCCAGCCCCGGGAGGGGGCCGGCACACATCATGGTGAGGTGTGACTTACGGGACGGTGCAGCCGCTGTTCCGCAGGCAGCGGGCAAACGGCGGGTAGCAGAAATCATCACTCTTGCCTGTGGCGAGGCAGGCTTGGTATGCGGTGTAGCACGGGGTACACCGGGACTCCGCGGCGGCGCTGCCGATTCCCAGGGTCAATGCAGCAGCCGCAATAGCAACAGACAGCTTGAATCCAATCTTCATGCTTCACTCCGTTGATAGCCCTCCTTGGGCAGCACGGAGGCTATCGTGGGAAGAGGGTGCATTCAACCCCCGTCGCGCCCGTATGGGCATCCATCTTCAGCGCGCCGCCCTGGATTTACTTTGTTGGCGCGTCTGCGGTCTGCGCGGCCACCATGGCCTGCTGCATTTCCTTCAGCGACAGAAAACCATCGCCATCGGTGTCCAGGCCCGCAAAGTACTTCGCAATCTCCGGCACCACACTGGCTTCTTCCTTACTGTGGCAGGGATAGGTGTAGCAGTCGGCGCCGCGATAGGTATCGCTGCGGCGGTCATAGTTGCCGTAGCGGCGAATGCAGTAATCGGCGCGTTCGCGGGTCTCGCGTTCGCGCTTGGCGGCAGCGGCAATGACACCGGCCACCACTGCCGCGCCCACCACGCCCACCACCACACCGGTGGTCTTGGCCTCGTGGCGGCGCTCGCGTTCCCGGCGATCCCACGCGTCACGATCGTGGTCTCGGTAGTCTCGGCTCCACTGCGGGTTGTAGCGGTCGCCGCGTTGCGCATGGGCGTCGCCGGAGTAGGGCAACAGCAGCATCAGTTGTGCAGCCGCTGCCAGCAGCAGTGCGGTTCTTCCTGGTTTCAGAAACATCGTCCAGCTCCTCTGCGGACATTGTAGGTAGCGCCAGTAGAGCCTGTGGACATTGCGCGAACCTGCCGTCACTGCAGGTAACTTCACGGGCTATCGAACCAGTGCCTCGACCGGGTCCAGCTGCGCGGCGCGGAGCGCTGGCAGGAAGCCAAAGCCAATGCCAATCAAGCTGGAACAGGCGAAGGCAGCCAGAATCGAGTTGGCGGAGAACACCAGGCTGAAACCCACGTTGGCCAGCTCCAATCCAGCGCCCAGTGCCAGGGCCACGCCGATGCCGAGCATGCCGCCGAGCAGGCACACCAGTACCGATTCGATCAGGAACTGCTGCAGGATGTCGCTGCGCCGCGCGCCCACCGCCATGCGCACGCCAGTCTCGCGTGTTCGCTCGGTCACCGATACCAGCATGATGTTCATCACTCCGATTCCGCCCACCACCAGCGCGATGGCGGCGATGGAGCTGATCATCATGGTCAGGATCCGGTGGTCTGTTCGATGGACTGGCGGATCTGCGCGTTGTTGCTCATGCAGAAATCGGTGCTGCCGTGGCGGCGTGCCAGCAATCGTCCGATGGCGTGCTCGGCCGCCTCCATGCTGATAGCGTCGGAGACGCGCACGGTGATGCTGGAAACGTGGCTCTGCCCCAGCATGCGTGCCAGGGTGGTGGTGTAGGGCAACCACACCCCCAGCAACGAGGCGTCGTCGACCACGCCGGCATCCTTCTTCACCACGCCCACCACGCGAACCGGCACGTTGCCCAGCAGCAGGGTCTGGCCGATGGGGTTGTCTGATCTGGCTCCCCGACAGCGGAGAAGCGGGCACGGGCATTGGCATCGATCACCACCACCTGCTGGTAGCCGGCTATGGCGGCAGGGCCGAAGAAGTCACCTTCGCCCAGCTTCAGGCCATGCAAGCGGAAGTACTGCTCGCTGACGCCTTGCACCTGCACGCTGGCCGAGCGGTTGCCGCGCAGCGCGGTGCCCGTGGTGGCCACACCGGGCGTAGCGCTGTCCACGAACGGCTGTCCGGCCAGGGCCACGCTGTCGCCGGGGGTGAGCGTTTCCCCCCGTGCCGAATGCAGGTCGCCAAAGCCGGATCCGGGGTAGATCTCGATGGTGTTGGTGCCCAGCGAGGAAATGTTGGACAGGATGGCCTGGCGCGCGCCAGTACCCAGCGCGACTACGGAGA
The DNA here is from genome assembly GCF_036319965.1 of Stenotrophomonas sp. SMYL41. Taxonomy (NCBI): domain Bacteria; kingdom Pseudomonadati; phylum Pseudomonadota; class Gammaproteobacteria; order Lysobacterales; family Lysobacteraceae; genus Stenotrophomonas; species Stenotrophomonas sp. SMYL41. The sequence goes on from NZ_JAWIRX010000002.1 coordinate 265,444, forward strand.
CCACCGACGCAGTGCCGAACCTCCACCCAGATGGCCACCCGCTCGATGCTGGTGTCCTGCTCGCACTGACGTGGGCAGGGGAGGTGGGTTGCCACCTCCCCCTCGGTGCTCAATACAACGATGCCCCTCGAAAGGGGCATTGCTGTGGAGTTACGGTGCTGTCTTCGCTTGGCGCGGATCGGCAATGATGCGCGAGGGCGATCCATACAGCACCAGGACCCGCATGCCGGTGATGAACACCGGATCGGGGCCCTGCACAACCGTCATCAGGTTGCCGTTCTCCGTCTGCACCACGTATTCCAGGCCCTTGGCCTGCGAGAGTGCGCGTTCGGAGGCCGCACCGGCAATCGCGCCGACCACGAGGCCGCCAATGGCACCAATGGCCGCTGCCTGGTCGCTGCCACCGATGGTGGAGCCGGCCACACCGCCAGCCGCAGCGCCGGCAACTGCACCGCCGCCCTGTGAGCCGTCAATACTGACCGCACGGACGCTGATGACCGTACCGCCGACAGTTCGATTGACCTGTCCCACTGAACCGATGGAATAACTGTCCGTACGCACGTTCGGCGCGCAGGCCGTCAGCATCGCAGCAACGGATGCAGCCACCAGCAGCCGCTTCATGGCGCTTCCTGCTTGTTCGGGAACATCGGCTTGGTAATGTCCACGGTTTCCAGCGCCTGCAGGAACTGGGCGATGTTGTTCTGTGCCGAGCGGCTGATCGATTCGCGGGCACGGACCATGCCTGCGAAGGCATAGTTGAACGGAACTTCGCCGGATGCGCTGACATCCTGGGTGTAGACGATGCTGCCGGTTGCACGATCGATCAGCTCGTAGCGGGCGATCGTCTTGGTGGTCATCGATGCACCGAAGCTGGGAATGTCGATCGCCAGGATCTTCACCGACAGGCTCAACTTCACCGGTGCGTCGTCGCGGAACACCGCCATCCTGTTGAGCGCTTCGGTCAGCGCGTTCTGCCACATCTGCGGTACTTCGTGCTGGGCCTCCGCGGGGATCTTGCCCTTGGCTTCATCCGGACGTGCCAGCGTGACCGTCAGCGACTTCAGTTCGCCATCAATCTTTTTGCTGCTGACCCCGACGTTCGGGACTGAGAAATTGAGTGGCGGATTAGTGGTGCAACCCGCCAGCGACACGGCGATGATCGCCGCGAGCAGAAACTTCTTCATCCATTCTCCCCTGTGACTACGTTGAAACATCCATGGTGAATCGTGCGTCCGTCGGCAACGTCTATGCTGCACCGCAGCGGTCGCATGTAGGCGTGGCTGACTGGGCGCAAGGATACCTGAATTGGGGTGGTCTGCCGTCCGGGCAGGCGACCCGCTGGCAGGAGATGCAGGCGACGTAGGTGGCTCCGATCAAAAGCTGTAAGCCGCCTGCACATACACCCGCCGCGGCTCGCCCGGGAAATGCCCATTGCGTTCGATGAAGCCGCTGGCCGCATACACCTTGTCGAACAGGTTCTTGACGTTGGCCTGGAACTGCCACTGCTTCCACGTGGTCTTCCAGCTCATGTCGAACACCGTGTAAGCCTTGACCGCCTGCCCATCCAGGCTGACACGCTCGCCCACATGGTCGGCGCCGAAGCCAATGGCCGAGTTGATCGATGGCAGGTCGTAGCGCGTCCACAGGCCGAGCTTGTTGCGTGGCGCGTTTGCGAAGCGGTCGCCGGAGGCATTGGTGATGCCGTTCGGTCCGGCATCCTTCACCCGTGCGTCGTTGTAGGCGTAGGTCAGGTTCACCACCCAACGCTCGGTCACGTCGGCCAACAGGTCCACTTCCATGCCCGTGCTGCGTACCAGGCCCAGTGCAGCGAGTTGGTTTACCCCGCCGATCACCTCGCCGGTAGCCTGCACGATGTTGCTGCGGTCGATGCGGTAGGCCGCCATGTTCAAGGTCACGCGGTCGGCCAGCAGGGATTTCATGCCGACTTCCCACTGCCTGCTGCGCTCGGCATCGAACGGCCCGCCGGCTGCGCGGTTCTGGTTGGCGGCACTCTGCGGCACGAAACCACTGGCGACGTTGGCATACAGGTTCAGGCCGTCGCGCACGGTGAAGGTACTGCCCAGGCGCCAGCTGAGATCGTTGCCATCCACGCTGCTGCCACCCATGCGGTCCTCATCCTTGAAGCCGTCCCAGCGCAGTCCGGCCAGCACGTGCCAGCGCGTGCCCAGTGCCAGCTCATCCTGCAGATAGCCGCCGTAGCGCTTGCTGCGGGTGGCGGTGCTGCGCCAGGGCAGAGTCGCCAGGTTGTAGTCGTGCCAGGTGCTTGCGCCGTAGACCGGGTTGAACAGATCGATGCCGCGCACTGGGCCGGCGCCGCGTGCCAGGTCGGCGCTGTTGGCGGTCTGCGCGGTGAAGTCAGCGTCGAGCTGATACACGTCGGCACCGAACAGCATCTTGTGTTCGATACGGCCGGTGTTGATACGCCATATGGCATTGCCGCTGGCGGTGAAGGCCTCGTTGTCACGGATCTGGTTGCGCAGCTGGCGCGTCATCCACTCGGCCACGCCGTCGCGATCACGATCAATCAGCCCCATCGGCTCGTGGTACATCTGGTGCTCGGTGTTGCTGAACCAGCGCGCGGCAATGTCCACGTCGAGGTTGTCGCGCGGTGCGAAGCGATACTGCGCCAGTGCGACCTTGGCGCGCATGTCGAGGAAGTCACTGGCCTCGTTGTGGTTCCAACGGCGGTCGGTCAGGAAGCTGCCGGCATCGTTCACCGGCACGCCGCGCAGGCGGTTGCCGCCCAGGTTCTGGGAGATGTCGGTGAACTGCAGCACCAGCTCGCCGGTCTGGCCAACGTCGAAGGCCAGCGAGGCATCGCCGATCACGCTTTCGCTGTCGGCATTCCAGCGCACGCCCTGCTCGCTGTCGGCATACAGGCCGGCGCGATAGCGAATACTGCCGTTGGCATTCAAGGGGCCGGTGCCTTCGATCGATCCGGCGCGGAAGTCCTTGTCGCCTGCCTGCAGTTCGATGCGGCGTTCGGCGCGCGCCTTGGGCTTGCGCGTTACATAGTTGATGACACCGCCTGCATCACCACCGCCGTACAGCGCACCGGCCGGACCCTTCAGCACCTCCACGCGTTCGATGTTGAACAGTTGCGGCACCGAGAAGCCTGCATAGGGATCGCCGCGCAGGCTGTCGTAGAGCACGTTCTCCTGGCGGAAACCGCGCAGGGTGACGCCGGCATAGCTGAAGAAGCTGATGCCGCTGATGCTGCGGTACAGATCGGTGACCTGGCGCGCGGCCTGGTCGTCGATCAGCTCGCGCGGCACGACCTGGATCGACTGCGGTACCAGTTCCAGCGGGGTATCGGTGCGGGTGCCGACGGCCGCATCGTTGGCGCGGTACAGGGTCTGCGCGCGGCCCCGGACTTCGACCTTGTCCAGCTCCTTCGGGGCGTCAGCGGAGGCCTCGGAGGCCAGTGCATGCGTAGCCAGGGAAAGGGGCAGCGCCAGGCAGAGTGCGTGCTTCAGCGGGTTTGGAAGGGGCATGAGGAGTCCGGGTCGATTGCAAATGAGAAAGATTAGCATTTGCAACACTTCGAAACCTATCCCCCGAATGCGCTATGGACGCAGGCCCGGGTCGGTATACGGGGTACCAGCCAAGGCCACCAGCACGCCGGTACCGCCCCGCACGATCAGCTGCAGCATCGCCTTGCGCGGATCCTCGCCGGCCTGCTGGCTAGCCAGTCCTTTCTCATAGGCCGCCACCATCGACGCCAGCAGCATCGCCGCGCCCAGGCGTGCCTCGGCGTCATGCGTCGGCCGGCCGGCAGCGTCGGCCATCAGCTGCGCCAGGTCGTCGGCCAGCAGTGCCTGCAGCCGTCGCGCGTGCGCCACCAGCACCGGACTGTCGGCCACGGTGGCCCAGAAGGCCGCTGCACCGGAGTTGATCCGCAACAGGGGATGTCCGTTGTCGAGCAGCTCCCTCACCAGCGACTGGAAGGCGGCCAGCGGGGTCATGCCACGGCGCGCCGCCATGCCTTCGCGAAGCAGGGCCCGGGCCTCCTCATCGCGGTCGAATACCAGGTCTTCCTTGCTGGCGAAGTAATTGAAGACCGTCTTGCGCGACACCCCGGCCGCATCAGCGATCTCGGACATGGACACCGACTCGAAGCCACGACGGATGATCAGCTCGGTGGCGACGTCCGAAATCGCTTGTCGGGTCTGGGCCTTGCGTTGTTCACGACGGCCAGGAGGCGGGGTCATGGGCGGCTCGCTTGTAAAAACATACACCGAGTGTAACATTTGGCCCGCCAGAGCGTCGACCCGGCGCTCACAGGGAATTCCCATGTTGTACGACGTCGTCATCGCCGGGGCCGGCCCGGTCGGCCTGTTCCTGTCCTGTGAGCTGGCCCAGGCCGGCTGTTCGGTCCTGTTGCTGGACCAGGCAGCGTCGCCCGAGACAGCCTTGAAACGCCTGCCCTTAGGCTTGCGCGGCTTGAACGCTCCCACCTTGGAGGCCCTGGATCGACGCGGCCTGCTGGATGCGGTCGCCGCCAGTCAGGTACTGAAGCCGGGCAACGGCGCACCGCCGCCCGGCACCGCCCATTGGCTGGCGCAACCGCGGCCGCTGGGCGGCCACTTCGCCGGCATTCCCTTTGCGCTGGACAACGTGGACAGTGCGCGCTGGCGCCATCGCCCGCCGACGCCGGTGCCCACCCAGATGGCGGTCGAACTGCAGTCGCTGGAGGCGGTGCTGGCCGAGCGTGCGGTGTCACTGGGTGTACAGATCGAGCGTGGCTGCACGGTGCAGGCGGTGCACGCACGCGAAGCACAGATGGAGGTCCAGACCGGTCGCGGGCTGATGCGGGGGCGCTGGCTGGTCGGTTGCGATGGCGCCCGCAGCACGGTACGCAAGCAATCGGGGTTCGTGTTCGCAGGGACGGCGCCGGAGTTCACCGGGCACACGCTGCAGGTCGAACTGGCGGACCCGTCGGTGCTCGTCCCGGGGCGTCAGTTCACCGAACACGGCATGTGCAATTTCAATCCGCCGGGCATGCTGGCGCTGGCCGATTTCGACGGTGGCGCCGGCCATCGCACGCCGCTGGACCGGCACACCGCCCAGGCGCTACTGCGGCGTGTGTCCGGGCGAGAGGCAACGATCACGGCGTTGCATCTGGCCACCACATGGACCGACGCCGCGCGCCAGGCCACGGCCTATCGCAGCGGCCGCGTGCTGTTGGCCGGTGATGCCGCGCACATGCATTCACCGTTGGGCGGGCAGGGGCTGAACCTCGGCATCGGCGATGCGATGAACCTGGGATGGAAGCTGGCCGCGGTGGTGCGAGGTGATGCCGCAGAGTCGCTGTTGGACAGCTATCAGGCTGAGCGCCATCCGATCGGCGCCCGGGTGCTCGACTGGTCACGTGCGCAGGTGGCGTTGATGCGGCCAGGCCCCGGGTCGCGCGCGCTGGCGGCGGTCATCGCCGACCTGGCCGCGACCCGCGACGGTGCCACCTATCTCGCCGAGCGGCTGTGGGGTGTAGCACCGCCACCGGTGCTCGACGGCAGCCATCCGTGGGTTGGCCGAAGCGCGCCGGACGTCCAACTGGCTGATGACCGTCGCATGGGAGAGCTGTTGCGTGCGGGGAAGGGCGTGCTGCTGGGGATCGACGCCGACGCTTCGCTCGGCCCGGCTATCGATCGCTGGCAGCAGTCGGTTCCCTGCGTGATGTCCCTGGCGCGCGATGCGATGGGACTGGGTGCGTTGCTGGTCCGCCCTGACGGTATTGTGGCCTGGGCCTGCGATGCTGGCGGCGACACGTCGGGGATCGAGTCTTCGCTGGAACGCTGGTTCGGTTCGCTGCGTTGACCGCCCGCTAGGGCGACGCCACCACGGCCTGCGCGCAGCGCCCGGCTTCGGTCATCACCGAGGCCAGCTGCTTCAATGAGTAAGGCTTGCGCAGCAGGGTGAAGCCATGGCCAGGATCCCGGGCCAGCAGCTCGCTGTAGCCGCTGGTAAGGATCACTGGAAGCCCAGGCAGGCGGCTGCGGATGGTACGGGCCAGATCCAGGCCGTTCATGCCAGGCATCACTACGTCGCTGAACACTACATCGAAGCGGGAGGCATCCCGTTCGAGCTCCGCCAGGGCCTCGTCCGCATTGTGCGCAAGTACCACGTTGTAATCGAGCTCGCGCAGGGCGCCGACGGCAAATTCGGCCACATCGACGTTGTCTTCCACAACCAGCACGCAGACACCATGACCATGCTGCAGCCCCGGTAGCGTCGCCGGCCGTTCCGTCATTTCTCTCGCCTGCGCCAGCGGCAGGTACAGGGTGAAGCGGGTACCAGCACCCGCCTGGCTCTGCACGTCCACCTCGCCTTCTGACTGCTTGACGAAGCCGAACACCTGGCTGAGGCCGAGGCCGGTTCCGGCGCCGACGCTCTTGGTGGTGAAGAAGGGCTCGAAGATGCGGTCGACGACGGCGGGGTCAATGCCTGCTCCGGTGTCGGTCACGCTGATCGCGGCGAAGTCGCCCTTCATCGGTGCGGCGAAGCGCACCGAAGGCACGGCGGTTACCTGCTCCACCTCGATGGTCACCCTGCCTTGTCCCTCGATCGCATCGCGCGCATTGACCGCGATGTTGATCAATGCAGTGTCCAGCTGGGTCCGGTCCAGCAGCACCGGCAGCGGCGTGCCGGGCAACGTCAACGACACCTGGATGCGTGCACCCAGTACCGTGGTGATGATGTCCGAAAGCGCGTGCACGCTCTCGCAGAGATCGAAGACCTCCGGCGACAGGCTCTGGCGACGCGAGAACGCAAGCAGTTGCGCGGTCAGCTTGGTGGCGCGGTCCGAGGCTGTGGCAATGGCCTGGATGTAGCGGCGCCGGGTGTCGTCTGACGGCCACGTGTGCAGGAGCATGTCCACCGAACCGGTGATGACCTGCAGCAGGTTGTTGAAGTCGTGGGCCACACCGCCGGTGAGCTGGCCGATCGCCTCCAGCTTCTGCGACTGGCGCAGCTGCTCGCGGGCGCGCACCAGTTCCAGATGGGCCTCTCGCGCCTGCTCGGTGATCGCCGCGACCTGGCGGCTGTGCAAGTCGCGCTCGATCACCCGTTCGGTCTGCTCGCTGACCACGCACAGGATACCGGCGACACTGCCGCAGCCGACGCGCAGCGGTGAATAGGAAAACGTCCAGAATGTTTCGCGCAGCGTGCCGTCGCGATCCATCATCAATGGCAGGTTCTTGAAGCTGCGGCTGGTGCCGGCGAAAGCATCGTTGACGGCCTGCACCACGTCCGGCCATACGTCCGCCCAGACATCCTCCAGGCGGTTGCCCATCGCGCCGTGCAGCTTTTCCCCCAGCATCGGCAGGTAGGCATCATTGAAGAAGAACGCCTTGTCTTCCTTGCCCCAGGCAAGCCACAGGGGTTCCGGCGAATCCAGGATCATCGCCAGCAAGGTGCGAAGTTCGGCGGGGGCGCTTGCGGCAGTGGCCGAGCGGGCCCAGTCACTGTCCTGCAGCAGTCGGTAGGCGAGCTGATCAGGCGCAGAGACTGGCAGGGGAAAAGGATGCATGGCCGCCATTGGCGCAGGGAGGTGGCGCAGCATAGCCGAGCGCATGTCATGACGCCCTGCACACCGCCGGCATGAAAGGCCTCGCCACTTCGCCGTCGACGTGGCAGGGATGCACCCTTTGTTCCGCAGGTTGCCGCTATCGCGGCGCAGCGCGAAGGGAGGCGAAGCTGGCCTGATCGGCGGGTCTAGCCCTCACGACCTGCCTGCGCGGTGAGCGCATCCCGGCCAGCCTCGGTGAGATCGATATCCCCGTCTTCCGCCTGTACCGCCCATCCGGCGGTCACCGCCCACGTTGCGGCATCGCCGCGCACCGGCTCTGCAGCGGCGATTGCCTGGAGTATTTTCCGCTGTTCCGCAGTCATTCCCACGTGGCGGCCCTCAGATACCCAGCAACGACGCCGGTTGCCAGTCCGACAGGCGGGCGTGGCTGACCGGTTGATGGCAGCCGCACCCGTCACAACGGAACAACGCCCCGCCCGGAAGTTGCACCAGGTTGTCTTGGCTGGCAGAGCTGGTCGACGAGCAATGCCGGCAGGTGACCGTGAGCGCAGTGATGCGCTGCACGCTGCCTGATAGATCGAACACGGCCTCGAACGCGCGAATGACAGGGTGGGCAGTGTCCGGCATCTGAGTCTCGACAGGGTGGGGAGACCTCATCGTTGCGCGCCGGCTGTGATGGAGCAGTCAGCCGGATGCATGGGCGCGATCAAGACAGGCGCGGCAACCGGGTGTGCACCTTCGTCGGGGATTCTTCGTCTTTCCGCTAAGGTCCAGCGGCTTGTCACTGCCCTTGCGCTCGCTCGACCACACTTCCATGCCCTTGTTGCAGCGGCTCTCGCGGGCAGCGACCTCGGGCGGCAGGTCCGTCAGGTGCGGCGATTCCTGTCAGGCTTGACGCATGTTGCTGTCGTCATAGGTGGCGCAGGCGCTGAGCGATGCGAGGGCGATGGCAATGAGGGTCGCGCGGAGCGGGGGCTGCAGGTTCATGAGGGCCTCGGGTGATGCCGGGATGGCCATGGAATTCAAATCCGTGACATCGGCCATGCGCAATCGGACCAATCGTACTTGTTATTCTATAACAGATGCCCAATAGTCCGGCCCCTGCCGGCGTCAGGCGATGCAGATCATCAGCACCGTGCACAGCACCAGCATCAGCACGAACACGCGTCGGCTCAGTGCCAGGCAGGCCAGATAGGCTGCGAGCGCCCACGCTGCCAGCAGCGCGCAGGCTATCACCCATAGCCCGATACCCATCATCGAACCCGTCGCCAACGCAGACAGTGCGATGGCCTTGAACAGCGCCGCGCCCAATACGCTGCCCAGCATGCCGGCCTGCAAGGCGATGGCATCATGGCGGGCAGATGCGCGATGGGGGTGCATTGCGGGTCCGGTACGGGCCGAGAGCGCGGCGTCGGCTGCACTGTGCCCAAATGCACATCCACGAAATGTGTTCATCGCGCGCGAAGACCGCGATGAAGCCGTTCAGTCGAACTCACCCTCTGCCGATTCCAGGCGCTGCCGGTACGCTGCGCGATGCTGGTACAGGCGCTGGCATTCGGCCGACCTGTGGATGCGGCTGCCGGGTTCGTTGGCCACCGAGTCGCACATCCGCGCGATGTGGTTGTTCTCCGCCAGTTCGGTGACGAAGAACACGGCGGTGATGCCGGTGCCAAGCAGTAGGACATACAGCAGGCGGCTGAGCCAGCGCGACAGTTTCCGCTCGAAGTGCTGCTGGATGGTCAGGTCGAAGCGGATGATGCTGAGCACGATCCAGACGATGGCAACCAGGAAGCAGAGCGTGGGCAGCAGGCCGCGCCAGAGGCCTGCCTCGTATACCGACTCGCTGTAATGGACCGCGGCCCCGGCGCCTGCGATGGCGATGGCCAGCGCCCAGTTGCGGCCCAGCGATAGCAGGTCATCGAGCAGCTTTTCGCGGTTCCTGGTTGGTCCTGCTGCCACGAGGGTTCCTTCCGCCTGTTGCGACCGACGACGGGCTGCCGCCGATCATGCAGATGGTGGAGCATCGCGTCAGCGATGAGAAGCCTGTCCGCTCAGTATCCGCCTGCGCGTGCACCGATCCAGCGCCGGTAGCGGCGGGTCCGGCATTTGCCGGCGGCTTGGGCCAACAGCAGCGCCCACACCGGTGAGACACCCGGCGCGGTGGGGCGGCGCTGGCTCAACCGCCCCAGCTGGTACTTCACCGCTGCCATATGCGCGCTGGCGGCCAACGGCTTGCTGCGCCAGTCGATGGTGCGCAGGGTCGGCACCGGATCGCGTCCCTGCTGCCAGCGTTGCGGCAGATCCGGCTCGATCGCCAGCGCGGTGGCGATGCCGACCATGGCTACACCGCTGTCCAGCACCTGCTCGGCCACGGCGCGACGGCGGATGCCGCCGGTGACCATCAGTGGCATCGTCGCCACCGTGGCGATCTCACGCGCGAACTCCAGGAAGTAGGCCTCGCGTGCCAGGCTGCGTTCGTCACGTGCGGCACCGGTCATGGCCGGTGCTTCGTAGCTGCCGCCGGACAGCTCGACCAGGTCCACGCCGAGCGGCGCCAGCATTTCCACCACGGCGCGCGCATCCTCGGGCGAGAAGCCGCCGCGCTGGAAATCGGCGGAGTTCAGCTTCACGGCCACCGCGAACGTGGGCGACACGGTGGCGCGCACGCCCTGCACGATCTCCAGCAGCAGGCGCGCACGGTTGTGCAGGCTGCCACCCCAGCGGTCGTCGCGGCGGTTCGACAGTGGCGACAGGAACTGGCTGAGCAGGTAGCCGTGCGCGGCATGGATCTGCACGCCACTGAACCCGGCGCGCTCGGCCAGCTCGGCGCTGCGGATGAAGCGGGCGGTCACCTCTTCAATGTCCGCCTCGGTCATCGCCCGCGGCGGTGCGAACTGCCTGGACAGTGCGCCCATCTCCAGGGCGACGGCTGACGGCGCGAGTGCGGGTTGGCCGAGTGCGGCCGGCATTTGCCGCCCGGGATGGTTGATCTGCATCCACATCTGCGCGCCCCGCGAACGTACTGTCTCGGCCCAGGCGATGAAGCGATCAAGGTGGCGGTCGTCTTCCAGTACCACGCCGCCGGGACCGGTCATGGCGCGGCCATCGATCATCACGTTGCCGGTGATGATCAGCCCCGCGCCGCCGTCGGCCCAACGCTGGTACAGCTGCAGCAGTGCAGCGGAAGGCGCATGGTCGGCGTCGGCCATGTTCTCCTCCATCGCCGCCTTGGCGATGCGATTGCGGATGACGGCACCGGAGGGCAGTGCCAGGGGCGAGAACAGCGACATCGGACAGCTCCAGGACAGGGGAATGGCGCTACGCTAACCTTCAAGTTTGATTGAAGGTCAACGGCTTCCCATGTCGAGGGTTCAGGCAGATGAAGATCGGTGAGCTGGCCCGCGTCACGGGCCTCGCGGCGTCGCGCATTCGTTTCTATGAAGACGCGGGGCTGCTGGTGGTGCAGCGCCAGGCCAATGGCTACCGCGATTATCCGGATCAGGCGGTGCTGCTGCTGGAGCTGATCACGGGTGCGCAGCGTGCAGGCTTCAGCCTGGAAGAGATCCGTGCCCTGCTGCCGCCGGACATGGGCCAGTGGCAGCATGATGCGTTGATCACGATGCTGCAGAAGAAGGTGGCTGACATCGAGGCGTTGCAGCTGCGGTTGGCAGAGAGCCGGGCGCACCTGCTGGCCCTGATCGAGGACATCCAGGCGCGGCCGGACGGCATCGACTGTGCAGCCAATTCGCGGCGGGTGCTGGACCGCGTGAAGCGCGGTGAGCTGGCGCGGCCGACCCTGGCAGCCGGCGATACAGCGCTGCTGCGACCGGATCGCCGCCGCCGCAGGGGCAGCGACTGACGATCCGGCGCGATGTTCAGTGGCTGCCGGCGACGGCGGTCTTGCGCTTCTTGTCCAGCATCACCGCCACGCACCACAGCAGCAGGCCGCCGATCGCGGTAGCCGCACCCACGTAGCCGGTACTGGCCGGGCTGAAGCCAGCGCTGATCGCCATGCCGCCCAGCCACGGGCCGAGTGCATTGGCGGTATTGAACGCGGCGTGGTTGGAGGCCGCCGCCAGCGTCTGCGCTTCACCGGCCACGTCCATCAGGCGGGTCTGCAGCACCGCCGCCAGCGCGCCCATGGTGCCGACGGTGACGATCATCGGGCCGATGGTCCACACCGACTGCGCGGCCAGTGGATACAGCAGCAGCATCACAATCGACCACAGCAGCACCACGGCGGCGGCCTTGAAGTGGAACTTGTCCACCAGCCAGCCACCGGCGATGTTGCCGATGATCGCGCCGATGCCGAACACGCCCACCGCCAGCGGCATCCACGATTCGGCCACGCCGGTGACCTGCACCAGGGTCGGTGCCAGGTAGGTGAACACGCAGAACATGCCAGCGAAGCCGACCGCACCGATCGCCAGCGCCAGCCACACCTGGGTGGTGTTGAAGGCGCGCAGCTCGCGCATCGGTGAGGTGCGTACTTCATCCGGGTCCGGCAGCAGGAAGCGCGCGATCATCGCCACGGTGGCGATGGCCAGCACGCTGACCAGGGCAAAGGCGGTGCGCCAGCTCAGCTGCTGGCCCAGCCAGGTGGTCAGCGGATTGCCGACCAGGATCGCGATCGACAGGCCCAGCAGCACGCGCGACATCGCCTGGCCGCGCTGGCCGGCGGGACTGATCGCCGCGGCCACCAGCATCGCAACACCGAAGTAAGCGCCATGCGGCAGGCCGGCAACGAAGCGCGCCACCAGCATCGTGGCATAGTTCGGCGCCAGCGCGCTGGCCAGGTTGCCGACCGCGTAGAAGCCCATCAGCGCCAGCAGCAGCTTGCGGCGCGGGAAGCTGGCACCTACGAAGGCGAGGATCGGAGCGCCGACCACTACGCCGATTGCGTAGGCGCTGATCAGGTGCCCGACCTGGGTTTCGGAGATCGACAGGCCGCGGCTGATCTCCAGCATCAGGCCCATGCTGGCGAACTCGCTGGTGCCGATGGCGAAGCCGCCCAGTGAAAGGGCGAGGATGATCAGGGTGCGCTGACGGGGCGTCAGCCGCGCAGCCAGGGAAGAGTTGGGGCTCATGCGGGCGCGATGGAGGCGGGGAGCCAGCCATTGTACTGCTGCACCGCAACAGGAGCAGCCACGCTGGGGGTAAATCAGTGTTTGATCGGTGGTGATGCCGGTTCCGCTGCGGGATGGTCCGCCAATCCGTGCCGCTGGTGTGCATGCGCAGATGACATGCCTGTGGGCATGATGGTGGTGCAGGACACTGTAGCGTTGCTCAAACAAGGAGGCGGATCGATGCAGGAGTTCAAGCACGTGCTGGAGTCGCGCGGGCGCTATCAGCTGGTAGCGGTGTCCTACGCGCCGGTGTACGCTCCGGGCGATGTGGTCGGCCATGCGGTCGTCGCCGACGATGGGGATCGTCTGACCGACCTGATATCTCTGGCCGAAGCGCGCCAACGCTTGTTACAACTGGTGCGTGAGGAGGGCGAGGAGCCCGGGCTGGAGAACGAGAACCACCTGCGGAAGAAGGCGTCGCGCTGGCGCCACCGCTAGGCCGTCGCGCCGCGTGCGCATCATGGAGGATTCGGGTGTTGCCCAGTAAGAAGTATCCGCTCATCGCCATCATCACGCTGGCGACCCTGCTGCTTGGTTTCGTGTTTTCCGGTTACCTGACCCTGCTGTTCCTGGGGCTGGACACCCAGCTGTTCACCTGGAATACGTACTACCAGTACTTCCACGCCATCGGCCAGCCGCAGGTTGCGCCCTTCGTGGGCAAGATCAAATGGGCCGGCTACGTGGGCTTTGGCCTGCCGCTGCTGGTGCTGCTGGTGACTGGCCTGGTGCTGCTGCTGAAGAAGGACAAGCGCTCGCTGCACGGCGACGCGCGCTTTGCCACCGGTGCCGACCTTGCCAAGCACGGCATGTTCAAGAAGACCGGCCAGAGCATCGTGGTCGGCAGCCATGGTGGCAAGCTGGTGCGCCTGGATGGCCAGCAGTTCGTGATCCTGGCCGCGCCGACCCGTTCGGGCAAGGGCGTGGGCGTGGTCATTCCGAACCTGCTGGAGTACGGCGAATCACTGGTGGTGCTGGACATCAAGCAGGAGAACTTCGACCTGACCAGCGGTTGGCGCGCCAGCCAGGGCCAGGAGATTTACCTGTTCAATCCCTTCGCCGAGGATCGGCGCACGCACCGCTGGAACCCGCTCAGCTACGTCTCCGACGATCCGGCCTTCCGTGTCTCGGACCTGATGAGCATCGCCGCGATGCTATATCCGGACGGGGCCGAGGACCAGAAATTCTGGGTCAGCCAGGCACGCAACGCGTTCATGGCCTTCACCCTGTACCTGTTCGAGAATTGGGACGACGAGCGCAGCAGCGGTTTCCCGGGCGGCTCGGGCACGCCCACGCTGGGCGCGGTGTACCGGTTGTCCTCCGGTGACGGCACCGACCTGAAGAAGTACCTCAAGACCCTGTCGGAGCGGCCGTTCCTCAGTGCCAACGCCCGCTCGGCGTTCGCCAACATGCTGTCCCAGGCCGACGAGACCTTCGCCTCGATCCTGGGCACCTTCAAGGAACCGCTCAATCCCTGGATCAATCCGGTGCTGGACAAGGCGACCAGCTGCAACGACTTCCTGCTGACCGACGTCCGCAAGAAGAAGATGACCATCTACATCGGCATCCAGCCGAACAAGCTGGCCGAGAGCCGGCTGATCATCAACCTGTTCTTCAGCCAGTTGATCAACCTCAACACCAAGGAACTGCCCAAGTCCAACCCGGACCTGAAGTACCAGTGCCTGCTGCTGATGGACGAATTCACCTCGATCGGCAAGGTGGAGATCATCGCCTCGGCGGTCTCCTACATGGCCGGCTACAACATCCGCCTGCTGCCGATCATCCAGAGCATGTCCCAGCTTGATGCCACCTACGGCCGGGAAGTCTCGCGCACGATCATCACCAACCACGCGCTGCAGATCCTCTACGCGCCGCGCGAACAGCAGGATGCCAACGATTACTCGGACATGCTGGGCTACACCACAGTGCGCAGGAAGAACGTCACCCACGCCCGCGAGAAGACCCACAACTTCACCGAGGAACGGCGCGCGCTGATGCTGCCGCAGGAGTTGAAAGCGATGGGGCCGGACATGGAGGTGTTCCTGTATGAGGGCATACCGCATCCGGTGAAATGCGACAAGATCCGTTACTACAAGGACCGCTACTTCACCTCCAGGCTGCTGCCGAAGGTGGACGTTCCAATGCTTAATGTCTAATTCACGTCGCTAAATTTGTGAAATTGATTCACATTTAAGAATGTGAATTAGTGATGGAGGTCAATAATTTGGCATCTGTTCATGGATTTTCAGACTTGTCTGACATGGAATTGACGCGTGGTTGTGCGACCCTGTGTCTGTCATCCAGAAATGTGTGCTGGATGTCAAAGTTGTAGCAGTAGGGTGGCCAGGAGTTTGTGCCATGGAAACAAGGATGGTTTCGACGTTGGTGAGGTATGCGGGTGCGCGGTCGGCAACGTCCGGCGGCCCTGCGACCTGGTTGGCAGCCTTTGGGGCTGCAGGGGAGCCGGAGCGGGTGTGCTGCACGCAGCAGCGCTTCCCTCCGATTCCGGCGTGCGCGATGCAGCGCCGGACGACCAGGGGACCAATGCTCGGGACTGCTTTTTCGTACGTCAAAGTGAAGCCCGTATGAATCAGGCGTTTATCGCGAAAATATCCATCGCCGCAGTGGCGGCGCTGATGGTGGCCGGTTGTGCCACCAAGTCCGCTCCCGATTTCGGAGGCCGCTGGAAGCCGGTCAACCGCTTCGCTGCGGCAACGACCGAGATCCCGCTGTACTCCAGCTACGTCTACCAGGCTTCGCCGATGGATGGCACGCTCAAAGCCATGCTCGAGCGCTGGGCCAAGGATTCTGGACGCACCTTGGACTACCGCCTCAGCTCGGACTTCACGCTGTTCGGCGCGGTCTCGAACATCGACACCACCAATGCACAGCAGGCCGTGATCGATCTGACCGCAGCCTATGCAGCGCAGGGCATCTCCGTCTCCATCGTTGGCAACCAGATCGTTGTGCAGAGCGCAGGCTCGACGCCGACCGCGTCGGCGCAGGGCGCTGATTCCAGCAGCGGCACCTGAGTCCACCTCGAAATCATCGAACGTGCCGCTCCCCGCGCCTGTCGCAGGGGTGCCACGCCCATTGATGTTTCAGCAGTACGGAAGAATCCATGTTCCGCAAGAAGGATCCCGGCAATAGTCCCAAGGTCGAGCAGTCGGTCGCCAAGGCGGTCAGCTACGAGATCACCGTGGCCGACATGGCGCGCCGCAGCGAGCGGCGCGCATGGTGGGTCGCCACAGGCTCGTTGCTGATGTCGCTCGCCCTGGCGGGCGGCTACTACTACATGCTGCCGCTGAAGGAGAAGGTGCCGTTCCTGGTGATGGCCGATGCCTACACCGGCACCGCGACCGTCGCGCGCCTGAGTGGCACCTTCCAGGGCGAGACGATCACCACCAACGAAGCGATCAATCGCAGCAACGTCGCCCAGTACGTGCTCGCGCGCGAATCGTACGACTCGGCGGTGATGGGCCTGCGCGACTGGGAACTGGTGTTCGTGATGTCCACCGATCCGGTAGCGCAGTCCATGCGGGTCCGCTATGCCGGCAACAACCCGCAGAACCCGTTCGTGATGTACGGTCGCGAGCGCGCCATCCGGGTCAAGATCCTCAGCATCACGCCACTGGGGGCCGAGCCGAACGGCAGCTTCCGCGGCGCTTCGGTGCGCATACAGCGCAGCCTGCTGGACAAGCGCACCGGCGTCTCTACCTACCTGGACAACCAGCTGGTGACGATGCGCTTCGGCTACAACCAGAACCTGGCGCTGTCCGAGCAGGATCGCATCCTCAACCCGCTGGCGTTCCAGGTCACCGAGTACCGCGTCGACAACGATTACTCGCGTGGCGTGCCGGTGCCGGATGACGGCGCCATGCAGGCACAGGCGCAGCAGGCTGCACAGGCCGCGCAGGCCGCGCAGCAGGCGCAGGGCGTCTACGATCCCAACAACCCGGCCGCGGCCACGATGATCGATCCGGCCACCGGCCAGCCGGTCGCGGTTCCGGCCAACGGCCAGGTGCCGGGCCAGCCGATGCCGGGCCAGCCCGTACAGGGTCAACCCATGCCGGGTCAGCCGGTGCAGGGGCAAGCAATGCCGGGGCAGGCCATGCCCGGACAGCCGGCCATGAGGCCGGCGCAGAACAATTCCACCGGAACTGCTGATGGAGCAAGCAACCGATGAGTAGTCGAAATATCAGGGGAAGCGCGCTGGCGCTGCTGTCGATGTTGTCGTTGCTGTTCCCAGCGGCGGCGATGGCGCAGGCGGTTGACCACTACGAGTACGAGAAGGACCGCATCTATCCGGTTCGCACCGGCCTGGGCCTGACCACCCAGATCGAGTTGAGCCCGAACGAGAAGATCCTCGACTACAGCACCGGATTCAGCAGCGGCTGGGAACTGACCCGTCGCGAGAACGTGTTCTATCTCAAACCGAAGAACGTCGACGTCGACACCAACATGATGGTGCGCACCGAGACCCATTCCTACATCTTCGAGTTGAAGGTGGTAGCCACCGACTGGCGCCAGCTGGAACAGGCCCGTCGTGCAGGCGTGCAGTACAAGATCGCCTTCGTCTATCCGAACGACACCGTGTTCGGCGTCGCCCAGGAGGCGGTCGAGGAAGAGGCCAAGCCGTTGTTGAGCTCTGAACTGGCCAAGGATCGCCAGTACAACTTCAACTACTCCTATTCGACCAGCAAGGCGAAGAAGATGGGATGGCTGATCCCGGTCAACGCCTATGACGATGGTCGTTTCACCTACCTGAAACTGCCGAATTCGCCGGAGTACAAGACGGGCATCTTCCCGGCGGTGTTCGGTCGCGAAACGGAATACGGTGAAGATTTCGTGGTCAACACCACGGTTGAAGGCAATACGCTGATCGTGCACGGGACCTACCCGTACCTGGTCATCCGCCACGGCGACTTCGTCGTCGGCCTGCGAAGGAACGTGAAGAAATGAGCCAGCAGAACACTCCCGGAAACGACCCGAACAACGGACGCGACGAGAGCCAGAGCCCGTACGGCGCACAGGGTGCCCCGGACGCGCAGTCGAATCCATACTTCGGCACGACCCAGGCCGAGCCTGCGCCGGATCTGGATGCGGCCGCACCGCAGCTGCGCTCGGCCGAAGAACAGCGGCTGAACCGCAAGGCGCTGATGTTCCTCGGCGGCATCGTGGTGCTGCTGGTGGCCATGGGCTTCCTGTTGTTCCGCAAGGGCCAGGATGACAAGGACGCTGTGCAGAAGGTGCCGGACGTTGCGCGCGTGTCTACGCCGACTCTGCCGGACGCCGTGCAGACGAGTCCGGTGCCCTCCCAGGCCATGCAACCGGTTGATCCGATTCCGATGACGCCGCCGCTACCGCCGCCGCCGCTGGATTCCACCCCGCTGTTCGTTCCCCAGTCCGATTCGGCGCGCGAGATGGACCGTGGCCCGACTTTGCTGGACCGCCGCATCGGCTCCGGGAGCGGGGTGGGTGGTGGTGATGGACAGGATGGCAACGGGGGCAATGGCGGCCGCGGCATGGATGAGTACACCCGTGCCATGCTGGCCCAGCTGCCCAACAATCAGGCGGCGCCGGCAAAGGTTCGCCGCGGCCCGGACGTCGAGGATGTCTCCAGCGCCACCTATATCCAGAGCCCCGACGCGCTGCTGGTGCGTGGCACCTACCTGCGTTGCGTGTTGGAAACCCGAATCATCACCGATCTCGCCGGCTATACCTCGTGCCTGCTGACCGAGCCGGTGTACTCGATCAACGGTCGCAACCTGCTGCTGCCGAAGGGCTCCAAGATCTATGGCGCCTACGGCGGCGGTCCGATGGGCAAGCGCGTGGAAGTGATCTGGGATCGCATCACCACTCCGAATGGCATCGACGTTGCGATGTCCAGCCCGGGCGTGGATCAGCTGGGCGGTGCCGGTCATCCGGGCCAGTACAGCGCGCACTGGGGCAGCCGTATCGCCTCGGCGCTGATGATCAGCCTGATTTCCGACGCCTTCAAGTACGCGGCCGCCGAACACGGTCCGGAGACGACCACCATCGCCAACAACGGCATGACGGTGCAGTCGCCTTATGAGAGTGCTACCGCACGCACGATGGAGCGCCTGGCCAACGAAGCACTCAGCAGCAACCGTCGTCCGCCGACCGTCACCATCAACCAGGGCACGATCGTGAACGTCTACGTTGCCAAGGACGTCGACTTCACCAACGTGCTGCACCCCCGCCGGTAACCCAACGAACGATCATGGACGCTGAAGTGTCACCCCTCGCCCTCGTCTCCAGCGATTTCCTGCGCTATCAGTACGAAGTGCTGGGCATCGCCGAGTACATGACATCCCCGGAAGTGACGGAAATCTGCATCAACCGTCCCGGTGAGCTGTACCTGGAAACGCGGGCCGGGTGGCAGCGGGTGGACGTGCCGAGCCTGACCTTCGAGCGGGCCCGGCAGTTCTGCACGGCGGTGGTGAACGAGAGCAACACCGGCCAGCGCATCACCGATGCCGATCCGGTCGTGTCGCTCACGTTCCCCACCGGCCAGCGTGCGCAGTTCGTGATTCCGCCGGCATGTGATGCAGGGAAGGTGTCGATCACCATCCGTCTGCCGTCCAAGCACACCAAGTCGCTCAGCCAGTATCACGAAGACGGCTTCTTCAATCAGATCCTGGAAAGCGATGGCAGCATCAGCGAGCAGGATCGCGAGCTGCTGGAGCTGCGCCATTCGCGCGAGTACGCCGAGTTCTTCCGGCGTGCGGTGATGTACCGCAAGAACATCGTGGTATCCGGTGCGACCGGTAGCGGCAAGACCACCTTCATGAAGGCCTTGGTCAACCATATCCCGGACAACGAGCGCCTGGTCACGATCGAGGACGCGCGCGAGCTGTTCCTGACCCAGCCCAACGTCGTGCACCTGTTGTATTCCAAAGGCGGGCAGAGCACCAGCAATGTGACGGCCAAGAGCTGCATGGAGGCCTGCCTGCGCATGAAGCCCGAACGCATCATCCTCGCCGAGCTGCGCGGTGACGAGGCGTTCTACTTCATTCGCAACTGTGCATCGGGCCACCCGGGTTCGATCACCAGTTGCCACGCTGGCAGTCCAGAGCAGACCTGGGACCAGCTGGCATTGATGGTGAAGGCCTCGACCGAAGGTTCGGGCCTTGAATTCAACGTGATCAAGCGACTGTTGATGATGACCATCGACATCGTCGTGCATATCAAGGCGCATGCCGGCTCGCGCTACATCACCGGCATCGACTTCAATCCTGGGCGTGCCCAGGGGCAGGAGGGCTGAAGGATGCTGCCAGGACTGGAAATGATGGCGTGCCCGGAGATGGCCGTATCGATGGATGTGATGCAGCACGTCATCAACGTCGAATCGTCGCGCAATCCCTACGCCATCGGCGTGGTCGGCGGCGCACTGGTGCGCCAGCCCAAGGCCTTGGATGAAGCACTGGCGACGGTGCGCATGCTGGAAGAGAAGGGCTACAACTTCTCGATCGGGCTGGCTCAGGTCAATCGCTACAACCTGGGCAAGTACGGCCTGGATTCCTACGAGAAGGCCTTCCAGCAGTGCCCGAACCTGCAGGCAGGTTCGCGCATCCTCGCCGAGTGCTACAAGCGCTCCGGTGGTGACTGGGGCAAGTCGTTCAGCTGCTACTACTCGGGCAATTTCGAGACCGGCTTCCGTCATGGCTACGTGCAGAAGATCTACGACTCGATCCGCCGCGGGCAGCAGGTCGCCAGTAATGGTGTCGCACCGATCGACGTGGTCAGTCGGGGGGAGCGCCGCGCGGTGAAGGTCGAGCATCACCCGCAGCTGGCTTCGCCGGCGCAGGCGCGCATCGTTGCTCAATCCAATGGCCCCGTGTACGTGCCGTCGGAAGATCCCGCACGCGCCTATGTCGTGTACCCGTCCACCGGTGCAATGGCGCAGGGCAGCCTGCTGAACATCGCCGACCAGGCGCTGTCCAAGGTAGTGCTGGGCTCGGTGGAGCGGATGATGCAGCCACAGGCGCAGCCCACCCAAGGGGCCGCCTATCCGCAGCAACAGGCCGGTGGCATGCCGCAGCAGCTGCCTCAGCAGAGTCCGGCGCAGGCAATGGCCATGCCGCAGCAGTTGCCGGGCGCTGCCGGCGCCGGCAACGAGGGGCCCGTGATGCTGCGGCCCTGGAGCGAGCGCAACCAGCCTGTGGCCAGTGGCGAAAATTCATTCAACGCACCGGTGCAGGCTGCGCCGGTGCAGCAGATTCCCGCAGGGGATGCGGCCTTCGTGTTCTGACGAAGTCGTGGTGCGGCCAGTCCCCCGGCTGGTCGATTCAGTTGTGTTAGTCCATCAACAAGGAAATCAATCCATGAAGCGATCCAATCTCGACCTCGTCCAGGCCCAGCGCACGCTGAAGACCCTGCTGATGGCCACGATCTTCGTTGGCGCACTGTTCGCCCCGCAGGTGTTCGCCACCAGCACCGACTTCGGCGGCACCGACAAGAAGGTCTGCGGTTTCTTCTCCAACATCAACGGCCTGCTGAACATGGCCTCGATCGCCGTGGTGACCATTGCGGTGATCTTCGCCGGCTACCAAATCGCCTTCGCGCACAAGCGCATCGGTGACGTCGCGCCGATCCTGATCGGTGGCGTGCTGATCGGTGCCGCTGGCCAGATCGCGCGCATGCTGCTGGGCGAAGGCAGCGATGGCAAGTGCGGTGCTGGCACCAGCACCACCTACTACCTGATCAACAACGCGATCCAGTACTACAGTGCATAAGAACGTCGTGTTCCGCGGCTGCACGCGCCCAGCGATGTTCCTGGGCGTCCCCTACCTGCCATTTTTCATGGTGGCCGGTGGGTTGTTGCTGCTCAGCATGTACACGAACTTCTGGTTCCTGCTCACCATTCCGGTGGCGGTCTTCATCATGCGGCACATGGCCAAGCGTGACGAAATGATCTTCCGGCTGCTGGGCCTGCGCCTGATGTTCAAGCTGAAGGTGCGCAACGTGCAGGAACACGATGGCATGTGGGTGTTCAACCCCAACCATTACCGCGACAAGCCGGCCCGAATGGATTGAGGTCCGGATCCGGCCTGGCGGGCGTCCGCGCCCGCCGGGTCTCTTGAAACTCCTTGGCAGTACCTCTTTGGAAGCAGTCGTATGTTCAGCCCTGACACCTCCATCAGCGAGTTCATTCCGTTGTCGTCGCATGTTGCCCCGAACGTGGTCAAGACCACGGGCGGCGACTACCTGCTGACCTGGCATCTGGAAGGGCTGCCGTTCGTGGGTCGTGAGGAGTGGGAGCTCGAGCATCGCCACAACACGTTCAACCGCCTGCTGCAGACGCTGCGTGCACCGGACTTCGTGAACGTGGCGTTCTGGGTGCACGACATCCGTCGCCGTCGCACGCTGAAGGGCAAGAGCAACTACAAGCAGCGCTTCAACCAGGACGTGTCCGACCAGTACATGGGCATGCTGTCCTCGCAGCGCATCATGCAGAACGAGCTGTACCTGACCATGATCTACCGCCCCGTGGTGGCGGGTAAGCGCTTCGTAGAGAAGTCGGCGAACGTGGACAAGCTGCGCGCCGAGCAGGAGCAGGCGGTCGAAAAGCTGATGGAGCTGGCCGGCAACGTCGAGGCCGTCATCCGGGACTATGCGCCATACCGCTTGGGAATGTACGAGGCCAAGAACGGCGTGGTGTTCTCGGAAACGCTGGAGCTGTTCGGTTACCTGATCAATCGCATCGACGAGCCGGTGCCGGTGCTGTCGGCACCGATCAAGGACTACCTGCCTGTCAGCCGCCATATGTTCTCGGCCAAGACCGGCGATTTCGCGATCAATACCCCCAATGGTGCCAACCACTTCGGCGCCATTCTGAACATCAAGGAGTATGCCGAGGGCACTTACCCGGGCATCCTCAATGGCCTGAAGTACCTGGACTACGAATACGTCATCACCCATTCGTTCAGCCCGATGGGGCGCCAGGACGCGCTGAAGGTGCTCGACCGCACCAAGGGCATGATGATCTCCTCCGGCGACAAGGCGGTCAGCCAGATCGTCGAGCTCGACCAGGCCATGGATCAGCTGTCGTCGGGCAACTTCGTGCTGGGTGAATACCACTTCATCATGGCGGTCTACGGCGACACGCAGGCCAAGCTTTCGCAGAATGTCGCCTCGACCCGTGCCGAGCTGTCCAATGCCGGTTTCGTGTCGACCAAGGAAGACCTGGCGGTTACCTCGTCCTTCTATTCGCAGCTGCCGGGCAACTGGCGCTATCGCACCCGCCTGGCCAATGTCAGCTCGCTGAATTTCCTGGGCCTGTCGCCGCTGCACAATTTCGCGACCGGCAAGCAGCACAACAACCCGTGGGGCGACTGCGTCACCACGCTGCAGACCACCAATGGCCAGCCGTACTACTTCAATTTCCACGCGACCCACCCGTCGGAAAACTCGCTGGGTGAGAAGGCGATCGCCAACACCATGGTGATCGGCAAGTCCGGTACCGGTAAGACCGCGCTGATCAACTTCCTGCTCAGCCAGGTGCAGAAGTACGAGCCGTCGCCGACCATCTTCTTCTTCGACAAGGATCGCGGCGCGGAGATATTCGTGCGTGCCTGCGGAGGCAACTACCTGGCCCTGGAGAACGGCGCGCCGACCGGCTTCAACCCGTTCCAGTGCGAGAACAACGAAGCCAACGTGCAGTTCCTGGCCGACCTGATCAAGGTCCTGGCCGGCAAGCGTGAGTACAGCGCGCGCGAGGAAGAAGATATCTATCGCGCGGTGGAAAGCATGCTTGATACGCCGATGCACCTGCGCAGCATGACCAACTTCCAGAAGAGCCTGCCCAACATGGGTGACGATGGCCTCTACGCGCGCATGCGTCGCTGGACCTCGGGCAATTCGCTGGGCTGGGTATTCGACAATCCGGTCGACACCGTTGATCTGAGCAAGGCCAACATCATCGGCTTCGACTACACCGACATCATCGACAATCCCGAAGTGCGCGTGCCGGTCATCAATTACCTGCTGCACCGCCTGGAGTCGCTGATCGATGGTCGTCCGCTGATCTACGTGATGGACGAATTCTGGAAGATCCTGGATGGCGAAGGTGGCCTGAAGGAGTTCGCGAAGAACAAGCAGAAGACCATTCGTAAGCAGAATGGCCTGGGCATCTTCGCGACGCAGAGCCCGGAGGACGCGCTGAAGAGCGACATCTCGGCAGCGCTGATCGAGCAGACTGCCACGTTGATCCTGCTGCCGAACCCGAACGCCAGCAAGAGCGACTACATGGACGGCCTGAAACTGACCGAGGCCGAGTTCAGGGTGGTTACAGCCCTGGACGAGCGCTCGCGCTGCTTCCTGGTCAAGCAGGGTCATGCCTCCAGCGTCTGCCAGCTCAACCTGCGTGGTATGGACGACATCCTGTCGGTGATTTCCGCATCTACCGACAATATCGAGGTGATGCACCGGGTACTGCTGGAGGCTGCGCGCACGGAAGGCGTCTCCCAGGCTGACCTCACCCCCGAGCAGTGGTTGAGCGAGTTCTACAGGAAACGAAAGGGCTCGGGCAAGGCGGCTGTCGAAGCGCGCGACACTGTTCCCTGATCCGCAAGACGGCCTGCCCGAAGACTACGAGTTCCGATCAATGGAGACTGATATGAACAATACCAAGCAAACTTCCTTGCCCCGCCGCCGCGCGCCCCGTCTTGCAGCGATGACCGTGGCAGCCATGATGGCGCTCGGCACCGGCAATGTCAGCGCCTGGATTCCCGTGCAGGAGACCGGTGCCAGCCTCATCCAGCACCTGCTCAATCAGATCAATACCTACAAGACCGAGGCGACTGCCTACGCGGCCAAAGCGCAGGACGCGGCCGAGTACGTCGAGCAGAACACCCGCTGGATCCGCACGCTGGAGCAGTATCGCCAGGCGCTGATCCAGGTGCAGGCGGCGGTGAACAGCTTCGGCATGCCCGACAGCGCGCCGCTGGTGCCGGTGGCGCCGAACTATCTGGTTGCCGAAACCTGTGGCAAGGCGCTGGACTTCAACCTGGAGTCCGCCTTCAAGGTGTTCGTGTTCAATCCGCAGGCGGATGTGAAGGAGCAGCAGATGCAGATCTGCGTCAACATCCGGATGATGCAGAACCGCAAGTACAACGACGCGATCGATTTCCTGACCCAGACCGTTCCGCGCATCAACAACTCCTTGACCCGCATCCTCAAGATCCGCCTGACCAACAACGATCAGGGCACCGTGCAGGGTGCCGACAGCGAATCGCTCCGCACCGCCAATGACATTGCCGCACTTGCCCAGAGCTGGGAAGCACGGATGAAATCCTATGATGCCTATATCGAGGTCATGGAGGCCAACCAGAAGGTGGTGGCGCAGGCCGCATTGAAGGGGGACCCGACCAAGCAGCTGATCAGCGACATGGTCAAGACCACCGCACTGAAGGCCGCGCTCAGCGTCAAGTGATTGCAGGCCGCTAATACGTAGACATGCGCTGCAAAGCAATGCGGCATTTCATGCAGTAACGGAATTACCAAGGGATTGTGGAAATGACGATCAGGTGGCTGGCCAACTTTGATTTCTCAGGCGGATTGCAGGATCTGCTGGGCTACGCGGTGCGTGTCCAGTCGATCGGCGATTTCGTCTTCTTCAAGCTGATCATGGATTACCTGCGCGACAGGATCAGTGACTACGGCATCGACCTGATGGGGCGCATGATGTCCTGGGTCGGTGGCATGGCCCTGGTGCTGATGACGCTGTGGGTACTGATCCAGGGCTTCCGGATCGTCACCGGCCGCAGCCGCGACTCCATGATGGTGCTGGTGACCAACATGGCGCGCGCGGCGTTGATTGTGAGCGTTGCCACCAGCATGGCGATGTTCGGCAGCAACCTGCAGAAATTCCTCAACGAGGACGTCAAAGGCCTGATCACCCACGGGGTGACCGGCAAGGACCAGCAGCCGGAAGACCAGATCGACAAGAGCCTGGCGTGGATGCAGGTGGCGCTGTCGAGCATTGATGGCATCAAGATCCTGAATGATCCAGGGTTGCAGGCGGACAAGACCCGGGCGCTGTGGTTCATCGGCATGGGCACGGGTGGTCCGGCCGTCACCGCTGGTGCGATGTTGCTGCTCTACGAGGTCGCGCTGGCGCTGTTCATCGGCCTGGGTCCCTTGTTCATTCTGTGTCTGCTGTTCGACCAGACCAAGCAGCTGTTCCAGCGATGGCTGTTCTACGGCATCGGCACGATGTTCTCGATGGCGGTACTGGCAGCGATGGTATCGATCGCGCTGGACATGGTGATCCGTGTCTCGACCGCGTTCTGGTCCACCGCCTTGGTCAACAAGTTCCTACTCGAAGGCGCCTCCAGCGACGGCATGACCAGCCAGGCGATGCAGCAGGGCGGCATGGGATTGATCCTGACGACCTTGATTCTGACTGCGCCCCCAATGGCGGCCATGTTCTTCCAGGGCACGTTGGGTAGCTTCATGGCATATTCGCAGATAGGTGGCAGCCCGGTTGCTGCTGCGCCGGGACCTAATGGACAGCCGCCGGGTAGCTATTACACGCCGGATAAACCTTCAACGAGCGGTGGCAGTCAATCGGGTGGATCGACTTCAGTTGGGAGCAATGTCGTAGTCACTGGCAGCAACTCCACAGCTGGGTCAGGCAATTCTGATACTGGCCGTAAAGGCTTAGCTTCGAACTAGAGGCCGGAGATGAAGTCAATTCGTGTCTATTCAGGTGCAGTAATCCTGCTGGGTCTGGGAATCATTGCGTGCCAATTGCCACAGACGGCCAACGCAGAAGGTAGGTGTCCTCCTGGTCAGTATCCAATTGGTGGTCAGGGAGTCGGCGGCTGTGCTCCCATCCCAGGTGGTACCACTGGAGCAGGCCAAGCGTCGCCTGTTGCGACAGGGCGTTGGATCAAGACTTGGGGGGCCATCGCTTTAGCGAAGGGGGGCGATGTCGGCGTGGCTCTCGGTAAGCGAAAGAAGAGGGATGCGGCTTCGGAGTCCCTTGCTAATTGCGCACAGCGGGGGGCTACGGATTGCAGGGTGGTATTGGAGTTCAATAATCAATGTGCAGCATTCGTATCCCCCAGTGATGCAAGATTTGGTGGCTCCACGTTTGCGCGTGCGGCATCTGTTGATGCTGCGAGTAAGATGGCTGTGGATGCGTGCTTAAAGCAGGGGAGCGATGGCTGTAAAGTGATTTATTCTGGATGCACCGAGCCTGAGTTTGAGAACTTCTGAGGTTGCGCTTGTGAGTTTCTGGCTGAAAACGTAGAAATGCCTGATTAGCCGGAAAAGACAAGGCGCCGGATGAGCAGATCGACAAGAGCTTGGCTTGGATGCAGGTGGCGCTGTCGAGCATTGATGGCATCAAGATCCTGAATGATCCAGGGTTGCAGGCGGACAAGACCCGGGCGCTGTGGTTCATCGGCATGGGCGCGGGTGGTCCGGCCGTCACCGCTGGTGCGATGTTGCTGCTCTACGAGGTCGCGCTGGCGCTGTTCATCGGCCTGGGTCCCTTGTTCATTCTGTGTCTGCTGTTCGACCAGACTAAGCAGCTGTTCCAGCGATGGCTGTTCTATGGCATCGGCACGATGTTCTCGATGGCGGTCCTGGCAGCAATGGTATCGATCGCGCTGGACATGGTGATCCGTGCCTCGACCGCGTTCTGGTCCACCGCCTTGGTCAACAAGTTCCTGCTCGAAGGCGCCTCCAGCGACGGCATGACCAGCCAGGCGATGCAGCAGGGCGGCATGGGCCTGATCCTCACGACCCTGATCCTGACCGCTCCCCCAATGGCGGCGATGTTCTTCCAGGGAACCTTGGGCAGCTTCATGGCATATTCGAAGATAGGTGGCAGCCCGGTGGCGCAGGCACCGGGGCCCAGCGGGCAGCCGCCGGGTAGTTACTACACGCCTCCGGCTCCAGAGAAGGGCGGGACGCATAGTGCCACTACCGAGCAGATTGTTGGTTCGCGAGTGACTGGCGGTAGTTCATCGCCGGGTTCGGCGGTCGTGGACTCAGGGCGTCTTGGTCTTGCAAAGAACAACAGCTGACGGGAAGTTTGAGGGTCTAACGATATGGTCTCGATATTTGGCCGCCGATGTGCGCTTATCTTCGGCGCTGCAGCTTGCATGCTGTTTTTTGGCTTCGCGCCCGTTGCTGGTGCTGAAGGGCGTTGCCCGCCAGGCCAGTATCCAATCGGAGGTCAGGGTGTTGGTGGGTGTGCGCCGATCCCGGGAGGGGACGCGGGATCGGGTCAGACGGGCCCTATCCAAACAGGACGCTGGAATAAGACTTGGGGCGCGATTGCCATGGCTTCCAATGGTGACGTCGGTGTGTCAGTCGGAAAAGTGAGAAAGGCTGACGCCTCAAATGAGGCCTTGGCCAATTGTAGTCAGCACGGGGCATCGGATTGCAAGGTTACTCAGACTTACAAGAATCAATGCGTCGCCCTGGTCTCTCCCCGAACTAGTGCATTCGGCGGTTCCACGTTTGGACGCGCTGAATCTGTCTCTGCCGCGACTTCATTGGCGATGGGGCTTTGCACTAGGCGCGGTAGTGAAGGCTGTAAGGTGATCTACTCGGCATGCAGCGAACCGGAATTCGAGTCGTTCTGAGTGGTAGGCAATGAGGCGCCGCAGCTTGAAATGGCTGGAAGAGTTAAGGTTTTGCCTGCTCTCATGCTTAGCTTGCCAACTCAATTTCCTGCAATCATTGCAGCCATCTTTGCTTGGTATGAGGCGTAAGAGGGCTGCTGAAAATTCGTGCTTTCTTTCTTCTGAATACTGTGGCCAATCAAGCTAGATGATGGTGCTGGGGCCCGCAGCTAGCCATATGAACGTGGTGAGTGGCTGCCCCGCGTAAGAGGCGATGACACGTATTTCGGATCCATTCTGTACGAATGAGCCGATGAGCGAGTTCCCGCTTATGGCCGCGTCCATCGGTAGCATGACCAATCGACGATCTGGCAGGGCGGCATAGGCCCGATCTTAACGACGCGTATTCCGACTGCTCCCCCAATGGCAGCCATGTTCTTCCAGGGCACCTTGGGTAGATTCATGGCATATTCCCAGATAGGTGGCAGTCCGGCTGGTTTCTCTGCTTATCGCTCCCTCGTTCGCGTGGGCGGAAGGGCGCTGCCCTCCTGGTCAGTACCCCATTGGCGATGATCGGCAGGGGGGTCGTGGATGTGCGCCGATTCCTGGCGGTCAGAGTCAAGGGAGTGCTCAGCCAAGTGCTCCTGTACCTACCGGGAAATGGGAGACTCGTTGGGGAGCGATTGCTCAGGATACCTCTCCTGCCCAAGGTGCAATGCTCGCTATCGGCGTTTCGGAGTCTAGGGCTTCGAAGCGAGAGGCGGCTTCGGTCACAATCTCGCATTGTGCTAAAGCTGGGGGCGCAAGTTGTAAAATCTTAATGAGTACCACACTCAATGTGTTGCACTCGCTGGGCCAGAAGTAAGTGAGTTCAGGATGAAGGGTGGGGCAACATATTCGTCGAGAGCTCCATCGGAGAGCGAGGCAAAATTGTATTTTCTGCGTGAATGCCAAGCACGTGCTAATGCTTCGCGCTGTGAATTGATCTATTCAGCATGTAGCATGTCTGAGTTCAAGTATTCCGCTGATGTGAATGCCGGGATTGGTTGGGCTTGGTTGCATGCTGAAGTTCTGCTTGTGTTTTTTTAGGGGTGGCCTGCTGAAAAGCGGGCCATTTCTATTCTCCGCTCCTGCGTAAGATGTCGGCTTTGCACTATGGGTGGGCATTGGTCGAGGCGACGCGCCAGACCGTGCCATAAGGCTCCATTCGCGATGCCGTAGGTCTTCGCGCCATTCGAAGGAACGAATCATGCAGAATCCAGGCCGTGTTGCCTCACTGATTGGCGGACTGCTGTTCGCCTCGTCGACCCATGCGGCTGATAGCTGGGTCATCTTCACCGGTGGCGAAACGCCGAACCGCGAGGCGTGGGTGGTCGATGCGCAAACGCTCGCTGACCGCTCGGATCTGGTCGGTTTTCTGCAGCGTGCCACGCCGGCAGAGCAGAACGCGTACCTGAAGCAGTTGCGCCGCAGGAAGGCACCGAAACCCGGTGAGCCCGTTGCTGGTCCGGAACCGGTGTACGAGATCCAGGTCAATACCGTCTACGAGAACGCGACGAAACCGAATCGCCTGATCAGGAAGTACTGGGTGAACTGCTCACAGAACAACGTGGCCATCAGGACGAGTCTGATCCAGTGGCGCGACCGGCCGATGGAGAACGTCCCACCGGAAAGATCCGAACCGCGAGCCGAGGCGATTGCTCCCTGGCAGGTGCAACTGGTGCGGTTTGCCTGTCTCGTGGGGCCTGATCCCAAGGCCAAGGTGCCGGCGGAAATGCTGAAGCACGGCTTCCTTTCCGTCGGTGACGTCGGGCAATCACCTGTAGATGTCATCTGGGGTGACCTGCGGAAGGACGGCAAGCGCCCAGCATTCACCTATCGGCCGACCGAAGCTGAAATGGACAGCACTGTGCGTAGCCTTGAAGCGACTGTGGCGCGCGCCCAGAATGAAACCAGCAGGGCTTTGGATGAGTCGCGTCGCGCTGCCAACCGCGTGGGTCGCAACAATCTCATGGACATGTGGATCGGCAAGACAGAGCAGGAATTCGTGAGGACGTGGGGCTCACCGGATCGTGTGGAGAATGGGGCCGATGGTTCGCGCACGCTGTATCTGCATCGTGGCGAGCGTGTGCGGGGGTTGAACGCTTACGGGCATGTCGTCAGTGACGTGAACAATCGATGCGATATATCGGTGCTCACGATGGACGGCTACGTTCGTGACTACGCCACGCAGGAAGCCACCTGCGCGCAGCACTTGCGCTGATCGCGATTGCTGGCCACGACGCGGGGCGACAAAGCGTGTGCAGGCTTTCCCTGCAACATCGCCCCTGCCGGACCAGGCCGTGGGCGGGGGCGCGGCGCATCCTCCACGGCGCCATCCACTGCGGATCTGTTTGTCAGATAAGCCACCATTCACGTTAGCCGCGCTTTTTCTGTGATCAAGTGCGCTTTTCATCCCAAGCTCCCTTCGACGAGCGCTGCCTCCTCGAAGTAAGCTGCGTGCGCGTCAAAATCCCGACGCGCCGGTGCCATCGAACGCAGGAGCTTTTCCGTCCATGAGGACTGTGTCCCCCCGCGGTGCGGGTGACGCTTGCCACCATCGCGGTTGCCGTGGGCTCGGGGCTATCATCCGCCATGGCGGCCGCCGGGCACGTGCGAGGCATCGCCCCGTTTCCGGCCTCCGCTCGGGAACTGGCAAGACGGGATTGAAGGAGTTGCAGCGGATGGAGAAGGGGAGTGGCACGCACATGGACAACGCCCTGGCGTTCGTTCCGTCCGGCGCGAACCTGCTGGAAGCCGTGCGCGGCGATCTGACCGGCAATGGTTTCCAGGACCAGCTCCTGGTGATCGACCAACCTCCTCCGGAGGGCTTGTTGCCCGGCCAGCACGGACCGAACCGGGTGCTGCTGTTGCTGCTGGGCGATGCCACGGGCCGCTGGCAGCTGGCGGCACGCAACGACAAGCTGGTGCCGTGCTCAACGCGCGGTGGCATCGCCGGCGATCCCTTCGCGTACGTAACCATCGAGGATGGTGCGTTCAGTGTGATCACCAACGGCGGCAGTCGCGAACGCTGGAGCAGCGTCTACACGTTCCGGTATGCACCTGCCGAGCAGGCGTGCTGGGTGCATGGCGTGCAGCGCAGGGTGGTCGACACCGAGACCGAAGCCACCCATACGCGTGACTTCTCGGCCGCCGAACTTGGGCGGGTGCGGTTCGAGGATTTCGATCCGGCCGTCGTCGCCGACGTCAGCTTGCCCTGAGTGCCATGCCTGTAAGGAGGCGGGAGTACCCAACGATGATCGAGCAGGAGTTTCACCGTGTCGCAGGATAGAGAGTCGCAGCTGTTGCGGCAGGCCACGGAGGCCGGCATGACCTCGTCCCGGGAACTGGCCAACTTCATGGCGCAGGCCGGGCACGAGTCCCGTGGCCTGAGCCGGCTCAATGAGAGTTTCAACTTCACCCGGGGTATCTCGCAGATCCCGGTGGAAGCGGCGTGGCGCAATGGCAATGGCGCGCTTGAGAGCGCCCGACAGGAAGCGCTGCGTGGGCGGCCGGAGAACCTGGCCGAACTGATGTATGGCGGCCGCATGGGCAACGATGCGCCCGGTGATGCGCTGAAGTATCACGGCCGTGGCTACCTGCCGCTGGTCGGCAAGGAGAATTACGAGCGTGCCGGCAAGGCGCTGGATCTGGACCTGGTGAATCAGCCGGAACTGGCCGCGCAGCCCGAGCACGCAGGCCGTATTGCCGTGTGGCAATGGCAGACGCGGGTGCCGGAAGCGGCGCGCGAGGATGTGCGGGAAGCCACGCGTGCCCTGAATGGCGCGCTCAACGGCATCGAAGCCCGCCAGCAGCGTTTTGACGTGTGGCAGCAGAAGCTGACCCCCGATGTGATGGCGCGCCTGGAACGTGGCGAAGTGGGGGCGCCAGCCCAGCAGGCAACCGAACGCGACATGTCGCAACCGGGCGAGCCGGGATACACACTGTTCTCGGGCGCGCGCCAGCACCTGCAGCAGATGGGGCCTCAGAGCGGGCTGCGCACTGGGCAGGAACTGGACAATGCCGCCGGCGCGTTGGCGCTGAGCGCGCAGAAGGCCGGGATGTCGCGTATCGATCATCTGCTGGCCGGCAATGACGGTCGCACGCTGTTTGCTGTACAGGGTGCGCTGGGCGATCCGGCCATGCTGCGCGCATCGGTCGATCGCGAACAGGCGGCGCAGCAGCCGCTGGCGCAGAGCAGCCAGCAGTTGGCCGCCAGCGTTGCGCAGCAGGACCCGGCGGCTGCGCTCGCCCGCGAGCAGGAGCAGCGTTCTCGATCCTTGTAGCACCTGATGCCGGCGGGCAGGGTGCCCGCAGGCGCTTTACGTACGACGCGTGGCGCCCTGTGGCGCCGACATGGAAACCCACTCGTAAGGACACCACATGCGAATCGTTCCCTCGAATGCCCGGCACGCCGCTACCCGCAATGCATCCGTGCGCCGCCTGCCGCCGCTCTGGCTGCTGTCACTTGGACTTGCCGCAGCGTCGGCACAGGCTCAGGAGGCAGCGGCACCTGTCGTGGAGACGCCCCCCACTGCCGAGGGGACCGTTGACGCGCCTGTAGGGGCGGCGCCCGTTGCAGCGCCCGCGGCGACCGACGCCGTTGTCGTGGTGCCGGCTTCTGATGTACCCGCTGCCGCGCCAGCCCCTGCAACAGCCGTGGTGGACGCGCAGCCGGAGCCCGCTGCAAACCCGACGCCCCCGCCCGTGACGGCCGCAGCGACGGCCCCTGTAGCTGCACCGCCTGCCGCCGTCGAGCCAGCCGCTCCGGCGGTAGCGCCCGCACCTCCCGCCTTGGCCATCGTGCCGTTGCCGCCCGAGCAGGCGACCGAGCGGGCACTTGGTGCCCGCTGCCCGGTGGATCTGGCCGGGCGGCTGGCGACCCAGGGCGACCTGCTGATCGGCGCCTGCCAGGGCACGATGCCGGCGCATCTGGCTGCGATGCTGGTCGCGCTGCCCGAGCAGGACATCCACCTGCCGCGCAGCTGGCGCGAGCGAGAGGTACAGCAGAAGGCCTGGTTCAAGGCCGTGCCGGGCTACGGCCAGCGCCCGGACTTCATCGTGCGGATGGGCGACATCTGGGTGCGCTCGCTGGAAGGGCGCGACGCCGAAAGCACGTTCTACCTGGTGTCGGCGCCGTTCACCTGCAGCGACCGGGTCGCCAACCCCGATGAGTACGGCGCGGAGCCGGTACGTATGCCAGCGGGTGACTGCCGCGAGGCCTATGTGGCCCAGCGCGTGTACCAGGTGCGCGGAGACGCCGCGCCGAGGGATGTGACCGCCGATGCCATGCCGGCCATGCCCCAGGTGACGGAGGCCGATCGTGTGCGCCAGCTGTCGCGCGAGGGGCGGATCAGCCTGGACCACAGCAAGTTGCAGTACGGCCCGGCCATGCGCTGGTTCGTGCAGTACCCGGAGTCGGCGCAGAAGGGCGGTCCGCGCTCCTACGGTGACTGGAACCGCGAGCACATCGCGTTCGTGGTCTGGACCGGTGATCGCTTCGAGCTGCGCGAGAAGGTGGCGCGTGCGCAGTGGCCGTGTGATCCGGTAGCACCGGGCGATCGCGCCTGTGGTGGATTCCCTGATTCCGGGCCGGACCTGTTCGTGACTGCCAATGGGTCTGGAGCGGTCGCGGCCTCCAGCCCCTGAGGCGCGCTGTAGAGGTGAAGCGGGAGCCGGAATGACCGGCTCCCGTGCTGTCCATCAGGCCTGCAGGCTGCGGGTCTGATTCTGCTGCTGTTCCAGCTGCTGGTCGCGCTCCAGTGCAAGGCGCTGGCCTGCGGCCTGCTGGTCGATGCGCTGGCTGCTCTGTTCCAGCGGTGTGTTCATCGCCACCGCCGTATCCACTGACACGCGAAGGTGGGCCGGGTCACCGCCCTGGCCCTGCACGGCGAAGCTGCGCGAGGCATCGGCATTCATGACCACCTCGTCGATGCGCTTGCCGCCCGCCGCATGCATTTCGGCGGCCAGGCTGCCGGCCAGTTGCGTGCTCATTACGTCTGGTACCCGGCCGACGCGGACGTCCTGCGCGTGCACGCCACGGATCGCGTCGTTGAACAGTGGGTTGCCCACGTGGTTGGCATCGTCCATGCGCAACATGCTGGTGTGATGGCCGTTCTTCTCCGCTTCGCGGCGTGCCGGCTCACCGGGCTGCAGCGGGCCGCGGATATGGTCGTACAGATCGACCGCGCCGCCCGGGATGCCGCGCGCCGCGCGGGTGACACCACGGCGCAACGATTCGACGTCGTCGCGGTATTCCTCGATCATCCTGGCGTTGTCTTTTGCCAGCGTCTGCGTTTCCGGGTGTTGCAGCACCGAGCCGTCGCCGAGGAAGTTGCCCAGCTTGTGCGCGCCGAACGAGCTGCCTGCTGCGACGAGCGGGCTGTCCGGGATCAGGGCGCGCATCGGATGATTGCTGAAGCCGTTTGCGGCAAGTGTCTTGATCTCATCCGGCTTAGCATAGATGCGCACCTGGCCGAAGTGCGGCGAGGCAGCGCTGACCGGATCGGAGGCCATGACGTGGTTGATCATGGTGTTGCCGCCTTCGGGGATGCGGTAGCTGAGGCTGACCGCGCCATAGGCGTTGAAGGTCTCGCCCTTGACGTTGAAGTGGTGCGAGGTGATCTGGGCCAGGGCGCCGCCGAGGGAGTGGCCGGTGACGGTGACCTGGGGGGCGGGTACACCGTTCAAGCGCGACTGAAGCGCGACGCCTTCAAGTGTCCTCTGTGTCAAGGCAATCGCGTCGGGCGCTTGCACGTTGGTGCGCGCAACCACCATGCCGCCATCGGTCAGAATCGCGTCGCGAGCTATCTGCTCGGTGCCACGATGCGCAATGACAATCTCTTTGGTGTCTACGCGCTGATAGACGGTACCTTGATAGCCGTTGAGGCGATTGTTGACATGCTCAAGTATCTTGTACTCATGGCCGTTTAACGTGACCTTCTCTTCCTGGCCGGGTTCACGTCGGCCGACGGCCCGATCCTTGTAGGCGTCATCAGATAACGCGGCGTAGTCCTGGGAGGTGATGGTCACGGCGCCACCTCAGTTGCGGAGAGGGTGATCGTAAACAGCTTGTCCCGAAGATCAGGGGCGTAATTGCTGCGATCGGGCTCGCCGCTGGCGGGGAAATTCGGAACGCGATCTGCCTTCGGATAGACCAGATCCGGATAGTAGAGCGTATGCGCGCCACCTTCGGTCAGCGGCTTGGCGTCAACGAAGGTGAGGAAGCGGGTCTCTTCTTCAGCGCCCGTTGCCTTCAGCATTGCCCCGGCACCGGTGAACTCCCACTTGCACACGCCACGACCGTAGTAGTCTTCATCCAGCATGCGGTCCACATACAGCATGCCCCGGTACTCACCATCAGCGACCTTGCGCAGCTCCACTGGCTCCTGGCTGGTAATGCGAGCAGCCGTGCCGGTGGCTGGCTCGATGTGGCCGCACTGGTCTTCGTTAGTGACGTCGTACTGAGCCACGCCCTTGACCAGAGCGAAGTCGCCGGGGGCGTCCTTCAGGCGCAGCACCAGTTCATAGGCCTTGCGCGGGCTGGGGTTGAGCTTTGCGAGCCCGCGCCCTCCCTGGGCGACATCGGCTTCGGCAGCGGCACGTTCCTGGTTCATGGCGGTCTCCGGGTGGCAGGCGGTCAACAGAAGCAGAGCAAGGCACGGAATCATCTTGTGGCGCAATGTCGGCCTCCTTGGGGGTAGGGGGTGTGGAACTGGCAGCTCATGGCATGAGCTTCTGCACAGTGGTGGTGGTAGAGAACAGCGCGTCTCGCAGCTCTTCTTTGTAGGCTGAAGGATCTTCCTTGCCACTTGCAGGATAGTTGGCAGCAAGTTCGGCGCGAGGATAGGCAGCCTTCGGATAGTAGAGAGTCAACGGCGATTCGGCGTTCATGCGTTCCTTTCTGAAATACGTCAGGAATCGCGTATCCGCCTCTCCGTTCGTGGCGCGCAACATTGCACCAGCACCCGTCAGCGACCAATGGCAGACGCCACGCCCGTAGTAGTCCTCGTCCTGCATACGGTCGAGGTAGAACGTGCCGCGGTATTCGTTCTCGCCGATCTTGCGCAGGATGACGGGCTCCTGGCTGGTGATGCGGCCCGCAGTGCCTGTTGCAGGCACGATCCGTCCACAGTCTGCGTAGTTGCTGGCGTCGTACTGGGCCACGCCCTCAACAATCGCGAACGGGCCCGGCGCGTCCTTCAGTGTCAGCACCAGCTCATAGGCCTGCTTCGGTGCCGGGTTGAGCTTGGCCAGACCGCGTCCACCCGCGGCGACATCACGCTCGGCATCGGCGTACGGCGAGCACGCCGCCAGCGGGAGGAGGGCGAGCACTGCCAGCAACGGCCGTCTCCTGTGCGCGCGGTGTTCTACACCCATGGCCCGATCCTGCATCGTGCGTCCGTGTCCATATATCCTTCCTGGGTGGCAGGTTTCTCGATTATGGAACGTGCCGGGAGGGCTGTGCCACCCCTCGAGACGGATTTTTGACGCATCCAGGGCGCTCCGCGCCGGCAGATCGCTTACCGCACAGGGCGTCCGATCGCCGCGTTGGCTCTGCTGCCGGACGCAGGTTCGTAACTGAATCCGTGACGGAAATCGATCATTCACATGTCCATCACTTCATCAAAGGTGTTGTCCTTGAACTGCACGATCCGCCCCGAAACCCGCGAAGACCACGCCGGCATCCATGCACTCACCGAGGCGGCCTTCCGTGAAGCCCCGCACAGCAGCCATACCGAGCAGTTCATCGTCGACGCGCTGCGTGCACGCGGAGAGCTGAGCATTTCGATGGTCGCCGAGCGCCAAGGGCAGGTGGTGGGCCACATTGCGCTGTCGCCGGTAACGATCAGCGATGGCAGCACCGGCTGGTTTGGCCTGGGGCCAATCTCGGTGCTGCCCGGATGGCAGGGACAGGGCATTGGCGCGGCGCTGATGCACGCGGCGCTCGACGCATTGCGTGGGCAGGACGCGCGCGGCTGCGTATTGCTGGGGGAGCCGGCGTATTACGGGCGGTTCGGATTCCGCGCCGAGCCGGGCCTGGTACTACCGGGTGTTCCGCCGGAGTACTTCCAGGCGCTGTGCCTGCGGCCGCCGATGGCGCAGGGCGAGGTGAGCTATTCCACGGCCTTTGAAGCCACCGCCTGAGAGTGCGGGAGGTCAGGGCGCACGCCAGACGGTGGGCTCGGGTTGCGGCTTGGGAATGCGGTAGCCGCCGATGTGTTCAAGCAGTTCATTGGTGCGGCGCTGCTCGGCCAACAGCTCTCGCAGCAGATTGCGCACCGCGAAGATCGCGAACGGCACCAGGATCCATATCAGGCTGATTCCCAGCGCAAACAGGGTCAGCAGGGCTCTGCCACCTTCCATGTAGGGCACTCCTCTTCGAAAGCAACCACGCTAGCACGCAGTTGCTGTCGAGGGATGTCAGCCGTTGTACCGTAGATGGATCAGGGGATACGGACGGCCCTGCGAATCAAGCGGTGAGCGGCCGGTTTCGACGAAGCCCATGCGGACGTAGAAGCCAACGGCCTGTGCGTTCTGTTCGTTGACGTCGGTACTCAGCTGCGGATGCAGGGCCAGTGCGTGCTGCAACAGCTGCCGGCCGATACCGGTACCGCGCACGTCCGGATCGATGAACAGCGCTTCCATGTGCGTGCCGTCGATCAGCATGAAGCCTACGGGCCGATCCTGCGCATCGACGGCAACGGTCATCGGCGCCTGCGGCAGGAAGCCAGCCACTTCGGCTTCGATGGCCTGGCGGTCATCGGTACTGAGGAAGTCGTGGGTGGCGTCGACGGCGCGACGCCAGAGGTCGACGAGGGCGGTGCCGTCGTCGGCGCGCGAGGGACGGAGGGTGGTCACGGGCTCACCAAGGTGCTTGCAAAGAGTGCGTAGTATGGCGCGTCCCGACCCAGCGCGCAGGCGTGGATTCACCCGATGTTGCGATGGCGGATGAAGGGGCTGTAGGCCATTGCCTCTGCGCGCAGCACCACGCCGTCCTCGAAATCGCCGCTGTCGTTGAAGGGCACGGTGGGCCACTGCGGCCATTGCGCCAGTCGTTCGCGGTAGTAATGGGTGGCCGCAGCCAGTGCCTCGTCGTGCGCCTGCACGCGCTCCGGTGCAAGCCCTGAACGCACGCCGTGCACCACATGCGGTTCCATCATCTCGAAGCCTACGTAGCGCAGGCTGTACATCAACGGCCACAGCAACAACCGGGTATCTCCCTCGCGGCCGTCGGCTGCGCAGGCCTGCGCCGATGATCCGGTGGTGACGCTCAGCAACGCGCGCTTGCCCCGCATCACGCCGTGCTCGTGGCGCTGGCGGCTGTTGTACATCGGCCCGTAGACCAGCACGCGGTCCAGCCAACCCTTGAGGATGGCCGGTGCCGCGAACCACCACAGCGGGAACTGCAGGATCAGCAGGTCGGTGGCCTGCAGCAGCTGCAGATGGCGCTGCACCTCGGCGGGCAACTGGTCGTGTTCGGCGCTGTAGCGTTGTTCGCGCTGGGCATCGAAGCGCTCGGGCTGCAGGCGCCGTGGATGGTGCCAGGCCGCTTCCAGCGGATCGAAGCCCTCTGCATACAGGTCGACCATGTCCACCTGCAGATGGTCGTGCCGCAGCTGCTCGGCGGCCTGCGTGGCCAGATGGGCGTTGAACGAGCGGGGTTCCGGATGGGCAAGCAGGATCAGGGCGCGCATGGGGCGAGGCGTTGGCGGAGTGTGCGACCATCCTCGCGATGCCGGGGTGCCCCGGCAATTACGCACCTTGAGGTAACCATGGCCTATCCGGGCGATGTCTATGCCGCCGATTGCTCGGCACGCGATGCGCTGGCGCTGATCTCCGGCAAGTGGGTGATGCTGCTGTTGCCAGCGTTGGCGCAGGGCCCGCAACGCAACGGCGCACTGCTGCGGAAGATCGAAGGGATCTCGCAGAAAGTGTTGACCCAGACCCTGCGGCAGCTGGAGCGCAACGGCCTGGTCGAGCGTTGCGATCTGGGCAGCAAGCCGCTGCATGTCGAGTACCGGTTGACCGAGGTTGCGCGCAGTCTGGTGGACACCCTGAACGCGCTGGACCGTTGGGCCGAGCACAACTTCCCGGCACTGGACGCTGCCCGCGAACGCTTCGACGCGCGCTAGCGGAACCTGCACGGCCGTGGGCGTACAATGCGGCCCCGGCGGCCATCCTGGCCCTGTATATACGCGAGAACCGCCATGACCGATGCCCTGGGTGTGCCGGTGCACGACGCCGATGAACATTGGATGCGCCATGCGCTGGCGCTGGCCGAGCGTGCGCAGCGCGAGTTCGATGAAATTCCGGTGGGAGCGGTGCTGGTCGGCGCTGATGGCCAGCTGCTGGGTGAGGGCTGGAACCTCAACATCGCTTCGCACGACCCCAGCGCGCATGCCGAGATCGTGGCAATGCGTGCCGGTGGCAAGCTGCTGGCCAACCACCGGCTGCTGGGCAGTACCCTGTACGTGACCCTGGAACCGTGCGCGATGTGCGCGATGGCGATCGTGCATGCACGCGTTGCCCGTCTGGTCTACGGCGCCAGCGACCCCAAGACCGGGGCCTGCGGCAGCGTGTTCGACCTGCTCGGCGATGCCCGCCACAACCACCGCGTCGAGATCCACGGCGGGGTGCTGGCCAAGGAGGCCAGCATGCGCCTGACCAACTATTTCCGTGCCAAGCGTGGCAAGCCGCCGCTGCTGCTGGAAGACCATGCCGGCGAGGCCTGAGGGGCGAACGGGTATGATGGGCGCCTCTTTCCATTACCGGTAGGCCGCGCGCCTGCCCAGCAACGAGGCGACACATGGCGGACAACGGCGCGGCCAACGAACGACTGATCTGGATCGACCTGGAAATGACCGGGTTGGATACCGACAACGATTCGATCATCGAGATCGCCACCGTGGTCACCGATGCCCAGCTCAATGTGCTGGCGGAAGGGCCGGAATTCGCCATCCACCACCCGCTGGAAACGCTGGAAGCGATGGATGAGTGGAACCGCAACCAGCACCGCCGTTCGGGCCTGTGGCAGCGCGTGGTGGACAGCACCACCACCCTGGGCCAGGCCGAGGCGCAGACGGTGAACTTCCTGGCGCAGTGGATCCCGGCTGGCCTGTCGCCGATGTGCGGCAACTCCATCTGCCAGGACCGCCGCTTCCTGCATCGCCAGATGCCGCGCCTGGAGAAGTACTTCCACTATCGCAATCTGGACGTCTCCACCGTGAAGGAACTGGCCAAGCGCTGGGCGCCGAACGTGGCCGCCGGTGTTGGCAAGAACAGCAACCACACCGCGCTGAGCGACGTGCACGATTCGATCGCCGAGCTGCGCCACTACCGCCAGTTCATGGGCGCGCTGTCCGGGCTTTCGACACCTTGACCGGTCGTGCCGGCCGCCGGCTGGCAATTCCAGGGCTTTCGTGAGGTCCAACAGGTTGCCGGCCAGCGGCCGGCACTACGCTTCGTTCAACTCCCTGGCGCTAAGATCGGCGCCATGAACGAGCCCATCCTGCTGCCCCGCGACATTGCCCACGACGCCCGCGACTGGTCCGACCTGCAGCGGGCGGTGACCCTGCTGGAAGCCCCGACCCTGACCGCACGCATGGCCAACCTGGTCGGCACGCCGCTGGAATTCGCGGTGAAGGCGCTGCCCAGTTCGGTCTCCAACCGCATCCATGGCGCGGTGCAGGCGGCGCTGTCCAAGTCGGCGCAGGCGGCGCTGTGGAGCATGGACAACACGCCCGGCAAAGGGGCCTCCACGCGCTGGCACAAGGTGGCGGCAGCCACCTCGGGCGCGGTCGGCGGGGCCTTCGGCTTCGCGGCACTATTCATCGAGCTGCCGGTGTCGACCACCATCATGATGCGCGCGGTGGCCGATGTGGCCCGCAGCGAGGGCTTCGACCTGTCCGAGTTCAGCACCCGCCAGGCCTGCCTGGAGGTGTTCGCGCTAGGGGGTAACTCACCGCGCGATGATGCCAGCGAGACCGGCTATTACCTGGCCCGTGGCTTTACCACCGATGTGATGCGCCATCTGTCGGCCGAACTGGCCGGGCGGGTGGTGACCGGCCGCGACCTGACCCTGGGCGTGGCACCGAAGGAGGCTGGCAAGCTGCTGGCGAAGATGGTGGAAAAGGTGGCGGCGCGCTTCGGCGTGGTGGTCACCGAGAAGTTCGCGGCACAAGCGGTGCCGATCGTCGGCGCGGCTGCCGGTGCGACACTCAATACCATGTTCACCGATTACTACCAGGACATGGCGCGCGGCCACTTCATCGTGCGCCGGCTGGAGTTGAAGTACGGGGAAGATGTGGTGCGCAGCTGCTATGACCGCGTGGCACACGGCGCGGTGAAGATCGAGCCGACTCTGTAACCGGCTTTGGGGTCAGAGCCCTTTGCGTTGCAAAGGGATCCGACCCCGGTTGCGCGTGGGGTCGGATCCTCTTCCGCAGGCAGGGGCTCTGACCCCTGGTCACGCCATCCTTGCCTCGGGGGAACAATTGTTTTGCCAGCGCATGCCTGTTGCGCGGCAGCCGGCATCCCCATCCTTTGCGGTACTCCCCCCCGCAAGAGATTGCCGCCATGATGTTCACCCCCCACCGCCTGGGCGCGCTGACGTTGCCCAACCGCATCGTGATGCCGCCGATGACCCGGTCGCGTGCTGCCGATGGCAACGTCGCCACCGCGGAAATGGCCGCCTACTACGCGCAGCGGGCCAGCGCGGGCCTGATCGTCAGCGAAGGTACCCAGATCAGCCCGCAGGGCCAGGG
The DNA here is from genome assembly GCF_036319965.1 of Stenotrophomonas sp. SMYL41. NCBI lineage: Bacteria > Pseudomonadati > Pseudomonadota > Gammaproteobacteria > Lysobacterales > Lysobacteraceae > Stenotrophomonas > Stenotrophomonas sp. SMYL41. The sequence goes on from NZ_JAWIRX010000002.1 coordinate 307,526, forward strand.
CTATGCCTGGACCCCGGGCATCCACAGCCCGGAACAGGTGCAGGGCTGGCGCCGGGTGACCGATGCTGTGCACGCTGCCGGCGGTCGCATCTACGCCCAGCTGTGGCACGTGGGCCGGGTCTCGCATGTGGCCCTGCAGCCCGGTGGTGCCGCGCCGGTGTCGTCGTCGGCGTTGCTGGCCGAAGGCGTGAAGGTGTTTGTCGACCCCACCGGCGCAGGCCCGGAAGCGGGCGTGGGTGAGATGATCCAGCACTCGATGCCGCGTGCGCTGACCGAAGGCGAGATCCCGGGCGTCGTCGCCGACTACGCCCAAGCTGCACGCAATGCGCTGGAGGCCGGCTTCGACGGCGTAGAACTACATGGCGCCAACGGTTACCTGATCAACCAGTTCATCGACTCGCAGGCCAACCAGCGCACCGACGCCTATGGCGGCTCACTGCAGAACCGTCTGCGTTTCCTGCGCGAGGTTGTGCAGGCGGTGATCGCGGTGGCCGGCGGTGATCGCGTGGGCGTGCGTCTGGCGCCGTTGACGACGCTGCAGGGCGCGGTCGACGATACGCCGCAGGCGACCTACCTGGCGGCTGCCCACCTTTTGGGTGAGCTGGGTGTGGGCTATCTGCACATTGCCGAAGCCGACTGGGACGATGCACCGCTGATGCCGGTGGCGTTCAAGCAGGCGCTGCGCATGGTCTACCCGGGCACCCTGATCTACGCCGGCAAGTACACCGCCGAGCGCGCCGAGCAGGCACTGGCCGAAGGCTGGGCCGACCTGATCGGCTACGGCCGCCCGTTCATCGCCAACCCGGATCTGCCTGAGCGCCTGCGTCTGGGGGCGGAATTGAACCTGCCGGATCGGGCGACGTTCTTCGGCGGTGGTGCCGAGGGCCTCACTGATTATCCGATGCTGGAAGAGAGCGTCACCGCTTGACGCGCGGATGGGTGGGTGCCGACCGTTGGTCGGCACTACCGGCATGGATCAGGGCTTGTCGCGTACCAGGGCATCGGCCTCGACCACGCCGCCATCCTTGCCGTGCAGGTACAGGTGCATGTCCTGCTGCGGATACGGAATGTTGATGCCGGCCTTGTCGAAGCCCAGCTTGAGCTGCTCCAGCAGCGTGACCTTGGTGCCGAACCAGTCAGCCGACTTCACGTAGCAGCGGATGCCAAGATTGATCGCGTGCGCCCCCAGCTCGTAGACGACCACGTCCGGTGCGGGTGCCTGCAGCACGCGCGGGTCGGCCTTCATCAGCGCCAGCGCCGTGTCGCGTGCCAGCTGGATGTTGTCTTCGTAACCGATGCCGATCACCAGTTCGACGCGGCGGGTCGGCTCGGCGGTGAGGTTGATGATCGGTGCGGCGGTGATCAGCGTGTTGGGAATGGTGGTGTGCTGGTTGTCGGCACCGGTGATGACGGTCTGGAAGATGCGCACTTCGCGCACCGTGCCGGTCTGGCCGGCCACGGTCACCACGTCGCCCACGCGGAACGGGCGCAGCGTCACCAGCATCACGCCCGACGCGATGTTGGACAGCGAATCCTTCAGGGCAAGGCCAACTGCCAGGCCAGCGGTACCGAGCACGGCCAGCAGCGGGGTGATCTGCACACCCAGCGTGCCGATCGCCAGCACCACTACGATCACCAGCGACGCGGCGTACACCACGTTGCGCAGGAAACTGCCCAGCATCGGGTCCACGCCCATGCGCGCGGTGGCGCGCGGCATTGCGTTGGACAGGCGTCGCGCCAGCCACATGCCGACCAGCAGCACCACGATCGCGGCCAGCAACGGCACACCGTAAGTTTCCAGCAGGCGCTCCCAGTCGAGCGAATGGAACCAGGGCGTTGCGGTGGGGGCGGGTGCTGCGGCGGCGATCATGCGGAAATCCTTTGCTGCGGGGGAAGTCTGCGCGGGGCAGGGCGTACGTGGACGCCAGAAACAGCAAGCCCCGCAGAGGCGGGGCTTGCGTGCAGCAGCAGTATGGGCCGACGCCGATGAACACGGCGTCAGCCTGTGGCCATCACGGCATCAGCCGTTGGCCTTCAGCTTGGCCAGGCGCAGCCAGGTATCGACCACGGTATCCGGGTTCAGCGACACCGACTCGATGCCTTCCTGCATCAGCCATTCGGCCAGATCCGGGTGATCGGACGGGCCCTGGCCGCAGATGCCGACGTACTTGCCCTTGGCACGTGCTGCCTTGATCGCCATCGACAGCAGCTTCTTCACTGCCGGGTTACGCTCGTCGAACAGGTGCGCGACGATCGACGAGTCGCGGTCCAGGCCCAGGCTCAGCTGGGTCAGGTCGTTGGAGCCGATCGAGAAGCCGTCGAAGATCTCCAGGAATTCATCGGCGAGCAGTGCGTTGGACGGCACTTCGCACATCATGATGATCTTCAGGCCGTTCTCGCCCTGCTTCAGGCCGTTCTGTTCCAGCACCTCGATGACCTTGCGGCCTTCTTCCAGGGTGCGCACGAACGGGATCATGACCCACAGGTTGTCCAGGCCCATTTCGTTGCGCACGCGCAGCACGGCCTTGCACTCCAGCGCGAAGGCGGCCGAGAAGCTCGGGTCGACGTAACGGCTGGCGCCGCGGAAGCCGATCATCGGGTTCTCTTCGTGCGGCTCGTAGTTGCTGCCGCCGATAAGGTTGGCGTACTCGTTGGACTTGAAGTCCGACAGGCGCACGATCACGGCGTTCGGGGCGACCGAGGCGGTGAGGGTGGCGATGCCTTCGGCCAGGCGGTCCACGTAGAAGCTGACCGGATCACCATAGCCGGCGATCTTCTCGTCGATCTTCTTCTTCGTCGCTGCGTCCTGGCGGTCGTATTCCAGCAGCGCGTTCGGGTGGATGCCGATGTGGCTGGCAATGATCATTTCCAGGCGGGCCAGACCGATGCCGGCGTTCGGCAGCTGGCCGAAGTCGAAGGCACGTTCCGGGTTGGCCACGTTCATCATGATCTTCAGCGGTGCCGGCGGCATGTTGCCCAGATCGGTGGTGGTGCGCTCGAAGCCGAGCTTGCCTTCGTAGATGAAGCCGGTATCGCCTTCAGCGCAGCTGACGGTGACCAGCTGGCCATCTTCGATCACCTTGGTGGCATTGCCCGAACCGACCACGGCCGGCACGCCCAGCTCGCGCGCGATGATCGCGGCGTGGCAGGTACGGCCGCCACGGTTGGTGACGATGGCCGAAGCGCGCTTCATCACCGGCTCCCAATCGGGATCGGTCATGTCGGCGATCAGCACGTCGCCCGGCTGCACGCGGTTCATGTCGTCCAGCGTCTTCACCACGCGGGCCACGCCCGAGCCGATCTTGGCACCAACGGCGCGGCCTTCGGCCAGCACGTTGCCGCCCTTTTCGGTCAGCGCGAAGCGCTCGATCTGGGTGGCGTGGCTGCGCGACTTCACCGTCTCCGGGCGCGCCTGCACGATGAACAGCTTGCCGCTGACACCGTCCTTGGCCCACTCGATGTCCATCGGGCGGCCGTAGTGCTTTTCGATGACCAGCGCCTGTTTGGACAGTTCCTGCACGTCCTCGTCGCTGATCGAGAAGGTGTTGCGCAGTTCGACCGGGGTGTCCTCGATCCTGACGCGCTCACCCGGAACATCCGAATACACCATGCGGATGGCCTTGCTGCCGAGCGAGCGGCGCAGGATCGCCGGCTTGCCGGCCTGCAGGGTGGGCTTGTAGACGTAGTACTCGTCCGGGTTGACCGCGCCCTGCACGACCATTTCGCCCAAGCCGAACGAAGAGGTGACGAACACCACGTCGCGGAAGCCGGACTCGGTGTCCAGGGTGAACAGCACGCCGGAGGAGCCGACGCCCGAGCGCACCATCAGCTGCACGCCGGCGGACAGGAACACGTCCTCATGCTTGAAGCCGTGGTGCACGCGGTAGGCGATGGCGCGGTCGTTGTACAGCGAGGCGAACACTTCCTTGACCTTGTGCACGACGTCGTCGGCACCGGTGACGTTGAGGAAGGTTTCCTGCTGGCCGGCGAAAGACGCATCCGGCAGATCCTCGGCGGTGGCCGAGGAACGCACGGCCACGGCCACGTCGCCGCCGCCATTGTCGGCGCTCAGCTTGGCGTAGGCGCTGCGGATGTCCTGGTCCAGCTGCGGCTGCAGCGGCGCATCGATCACCCAGGTGCGGATTTCCTTGCCGGCGGCGGTCAGCGCGTTGACGTCCTCGACGTCCAGCGTGGCCAGCTTGTCGAAGATGCGCTTGGACAGATCGTTGTGCGCGATGAAGTCCTTGAAGGCTTCAGCGGTGGTGGCATAACCGCCCGGCACCGAAACGCCCAGACCGGCGAGGTTGCCGATCATCTCGCCCAGCGACGAATTCTTGCCGCCTACGCGGGCCAGATCGGCCAGACGCAGTTCGTGCAACCACAGGATGTTCTCGTTCAAGCGCGATGCTCCGTTTGGCCATCGCCCGAGGCGGGCTGAATGGCCGCGTCCGTAGGAAGAAGCCGATATGATGCCGGGCAGACCACCGTCGGCACAAGCTTGTGCTGGCGGCCTTTTTAAGCTTCGTAGGGGGTAAAAGCGCGCATGTCGACCATCCGTCCGGTGTTCTACGTTTCCGATGGAACCGGTATCACCGCTGAAACCATTGGGCATAGCCTGCTGACCCAGTTCTCCGGGTTCAGCTTCATTACCGACCGCATGTCGTTTGTCGACGACCCCGAAAAAGCGCGTGAAGCCTGTGCCCGGATCCAGGCGGCAGGGGAGCGGTACCAGGTCCGGCCGATCGTGGTGAACTCCTGCGTGGACCAGAGCCTGAGCCTGATCCTGGCCGACAGCGGGGCGCTGATGCTGGATGTGTTCGCGCCGTTCATCGAGCCGCTGGAGCGTGAACTGGCCAGCCCGCGCCTGGCCCGGGTCGGCCAGGCCCACGGCATGGTCGATTTCGACACCTACCACCGCCGCATCAACGCGATGAACTTCGCCCTGACCCATGACGACGGCATCGCGGTGAACTACGACGATGCCGACGTGATCCTGGTGGCGGTGTCGCGCGCCGGCAAGACGCCCACCTGCATCTACCTGGCCCTGCATTACGGGGTACGCGCGGCCAACTACCCGCTGACCGACGAAGACCTGGAAAGCGACCGCCTGCCGCCGCGCCTGCGCAACTACCGGCGCAAGCTGTTCGGCCTGACCATCGACCCCGACCGCCTGCAGCAGATCCGCCAGGAGCGCCGTCCGAACTCGCGCTACGCCAACCTGGACACCTGCAAGCGCGAGGTGGCCGCGGCCGAGACCATGTTCCGCATGGAGCGGATCCCGACCCTGAGCACTACGCATACCTCGATCGAGGAGATTTCCAGCAAGGTGCTGGCCACGCTGGGGCTGCAGCGCGAGCTGTATTGATCCGTGCGCCGCGACCCACGGGCGTGGCCTACCTGTGTGGCGGGCATTACGCCTCCTCCGCGGTGGGTATCGGCCGTTGGTCGACACCGAGTCCCTTTGGTCAGGGCGATCCCGCCCCCACGTTGAAGCACCAACGTGTAGGATCGACCCATGGCCCAAGCCTCGCCCCGCACCGAACGCATTCCCCGCCTGAGCCGGTTGAGCTGGCTCATGGGCCTGTACGCGGAAAACTACCGCCACCTGGTGCGCCTGTTCGAACCGGCCGGACTGGTGGCGGGCAGCTACATTTCCTCGATCGGCGACGGCCTGGACGTACGCCTGGACGTGATCGAGTGCCACCGCTACACGGTGGAACTGCGCCTGACCTACGACCTGGCCGACCCGGTCACCGGTGAACCGGATCCGTCGGCCTACGTGCGCCTGTATCGTGATGCGCGCCAGGCGGAGACCACGCACTGCTACGTCGGTCGCCGCTGGCAGGACACCATGGGCCTGTACCCCCCGCCGGCGGAGCTGATCAGCCATCGCATGCGGATGAACACCTTCCTCGGCAAATGGCTGGAATACCTGGCCGAACGCGGCCACGGCGTGGCCACCCTGCGCCGCGATCCCGATGGCGCCGCTGCGCCTGCCGAACGCCGCCTGTCGCTGGTGCGCTGATCGGCCATAATCCACGGCTGACCTGCCGCTGGATGCTGCCCCATGCCGTACACCCCGATCGTCGCCACCCTGGGCTATGTGCTGTCGCCTGATCGTCGCCAGGTGCTGATGATCCACCGCAATACCCGCCCTGGTGACCACCACCTGGGCAAGTACAACGGACTGGGCGGCAAGATCGAAGCGGACGAGGACGTGGCGGCCAGCATGCGCCGCGAGATCGCCGAGGAGGCCGGCATCCACTGCACCGACATGCACCTGCGCGGCACCATCAGCTGGCCGGGCTTCGGCAAGCATGGCGAGGACTGGCTGGGCTTCGTCTTCGTCATCGACGGATTCGAGGGCACCCCGCATGGCGGCAACCACGAGGGCACGCTGGAGTGGGTGGACCTGGACAAGCTGGACACGCTGCCGATGTGGGAGGGCGACCGCAACTTCCTGCCGTTGGTGTTCGACGCCGACCCGCGCCCGTTCCACGGCGTGATGCCGTACAAGGACGGTCGCATGGTCAGCTGGTCCTACAGCCGGCTGTGACCCGACGAATCGGATGGACGCCGACCTTTCGGGTGGGTGCCAACCTTGGTTGGCACGCTCTTCTGGCTGGTTAATACCCGGGCAATATTGACTCTCGCAAATTACCCGGGCAATATTCCCGCATCGCCTCCGATGCCATTGCCATGCCTGCGTCCCGACTTCCTCCCTTCAGCTGTTTCGACGGCCATCGCCTGGTCGCTTCCGGTACCCCGGAAGTTGCTGCGCTGGCGTTGAAACAGCTACGTGCCGATAACGCCACCGGTCCGCTGCTGGTGTTCGACAACGCCAGCGGCCGAACCCGCGATTTCGACACGCGCGGCAGCGACGCAGACCTGCTGGCGCGGGTGGCCGAGTCGCTTCCCGCCGTGGAGGCGGATGCGGATGTCACTGCCGAAGGGGCGCCCGCAACCCCGCGTGGCCGCGGCCGCCCCAAGCTGGGCGTGGTCGCCCGCGAAGTGACGCTGTTGCCGCGCCATTGGGCGTGGCTGGCCGAACAGCCGGGTGGGGCCTCGGTGGTGCTGCGCAGGCTGGTGGAAGCGGCCAGCCGTGCCGGTGCTGACGAGGACCGGCAGCGCCGCCATAGCGAGCGTGCCTATCACTTCCTGCAGGCCATCGCCGGTGACCTGCCGGGCTTCGAGGAGGCCATCCGCGTGCTGTTCGCGCACGATCGCGCGGGCCTGGAGGCGGCACTGCATTCCTGGCCCGTGGACGTGCGTGAGCACGCCCTGCGCCTGGCCTTCGAAGACGCTGGCGGCTGAGCCATCGCGCCGTTGCTGAGCGACGGCGTCATCTGATTGCGGGCCGCGGCCCGCTTCCCCTGTGCTTGCTTTGCTGGCGGAAACGCCGGGCAGGGCGGCGCCTTGCCCAGAGAATCCCATGAGCCCCCCCGTACATCCGATATCCCCGGCGGCCCGCCCGCTGTGGCGCGCCTACCTGACGCTGCTGCTGCCGATGCTGCTGACCAATGCGCTGCAGCTGGCCGCAGGCACGCTGGACAACATCTATCTTGGCCACCTGCTTGGCACACAGGCGGTAGCTGCAGCCGCCGCGTTCTTCCCGGTCTTCTTCCTGTTGCTGGCCCTGGTGATGGGCCTGGCCACGGGCGCAATGGTGTTGATCGGCCAGGCCTGGGGCGCGGGCCGCCCGCAGCAGGCACGCGCGGTGGCTGGCAGCGCGGTGGCGCTGATCCTGCTGTTATCGGTGCTGGTGATGGCCCTGGGCGGCGGTTTCGCACCACAGCTGCTGGCGGCGCTGGGCACGCCGGCAGCGGTCCTCAGTGAGTCCATTGTCTATGCACGCGTGCTGCTGCTGGCGGCCCCGGCGTTCTTCCTGCTATGGCTGGCCACCGCCGTGAGCCGTGCAGTGGGCGATGCGACGTCGCCGTTGCATGCGCTGCTGCTGGCCACGGCGGTCGGCCTGCTGTGCACGCCGCTGCTGATCCTGGGCGGGGCGGGCGCGCCGCAGCTGGGTTCGGCCAGTGCGGCCGTATCCGCGGCGTTCGCGTCGCTGCTGGCACTGGTCTGGTTGCTGTGGCGTTGGGATCGGCTGGGACATCCGCTGGCGCCGGGCCGTGACCTGCTGCGCGCCATCCGTTTCGATGGCGCGATCATCCGCGCGATGCTCCGCATTGGCGTGCCGTCTTCGTTGCAGATGCTCAGCCTGGCCATTGCCGAGATCGTGTTGCTGGGCTGGATCAACCGCTACGGATACACGGCCACGGCCGCCTACGGTGCGGTCAACCAGTTGATGAGCTGGGTGCAGCTGCCGGCGATGTCACTGGGGATCACCGCCACCATCCTCGCGGCGCATGCGATGGGCGCGGGGCGTACGGAAAGACTGTTCGCCATCGCCCGCACCGGCGTGCTGCTTGGCCTGGCGATACTGAGCGCGGTGGTGCTGCTGGTGATGGCGCTGGCACCCTGGCTGACTGGGCTGATCCTGGTGGCGACCGAAGCGCGCGAACTGGCCACGCTGCAGTTGCGCACAGTGGCGTGGGGCGTGCTGGCGATGGGAGGCAGCACCGTGCTGGTCGGGGTGATGCGTGGCAGCGGAACGGTTTTGCTGCCCGCGTTGCTGGGCATGGCGGCGGTACTGCTGCTGGAGCTGCCGCTGGCGATGTGCTTGCAGGCGCGGCATGGGCTGGCGGGCGTGTGGTGGGCGTGGCCGCTGGGGTTGCTGGCGATGCTGGTGATGCAGGTGTTCTGTTTCGCGCGTTGGCGGCGACGGGTGCAGGGCGGGTAATGCCGGCCGCTGGCCGGCAACCCGGAACGGTCGGGGCAGCCGGCCAGCGGCCGGCTCTACCACTTCAGCGCCGCTGTGCCAGCAGCAGGTGAAAGTGTTTTTCGCGGGTCTGGCCGTCATTGCCGCTCGCGGTTTCGCGGTGGCTGCGCCAAGCCGAGACGCGGAAGCCGGATACCCGCAGGGCCAGCTCCACCGCGTCCAGCTCATGCAGCTGGAAGTCGGCAGCGAACGGCAGGCTGCGCATGAAGGCAGCATCGCCAAAAGCCAGGCACAGGCGGCCGCCCCGGTGCAGTACCCGCGCCAGTTCGTCCAGCACCGGTGCCAGGTTCGGCCAGAAGTACAGGGTATTGACTGCCAGCGCCGCATCCATCGAGGCATCGCTGACTGGCAGGAGGTGGGCATCGCCATGGCGCATCGCGGCACGGTCGGCCAGCCCGCCGGCGGCCAGGCGCTGATTGCCGGCCTCGACCATGGCAGAGGACAGCTCGATCCCCAGGTACTGGCTGTCGGCGGCCTGCAGAAGCTCGGGTGCGAAGGCGGCGTTGCCCGGACCGATCTCCAGGATGCGTTCGCCTGCCGACACTGCCAGCAGGCTGATCGCCGCGCGGTTGAGCGCGCCGTTGCTGCGATTCATTGAATCGGCCACCGCCAGTGCGGCGTCGCCGTGGGGCTGCCGCAGCTGCGCGGCCAGGGAGGAGGCATCCAGCATCGTCATCGTCGTCCGTCGGTGGGTTTCGGACGTGGCGGCGGCGGGCCCGCCGGTGACCATAGCGCCGACTCCGCGGCTTGGGAAGTAGGGAAACCCCGCGGAAGGGTGATGAGGAAATGTCCACCGTCGCGGTCGGTGAGATCTGGTTGTCCACAGGGGGTGTGGATTACGCGTGGGCAACTTTGTGGATAAGCCGCGACAGGCGCCACCCCCCTAGGCTGTCAAGATGGGTGGCGAAAAATTCACCGCCGGTGAGGATGGGTGAGGGAGCGGTGAAGGGTGGATCCTGTCGGCGCTGTCGCCAGCGGCGGCGCTCGCGGTAACCTGTGGGCCTTGATGCTCCGTGAGACCCCATGAAACGTCACTTCTCGATGCTGCGCGAATTCCAGCTGGCCGACTGGTTCACCCTGGCCAATGCTTTCTGCGGCACCGGTGCGGTGTTCGCCGCGATGCGCTTCCTGCAGGACGGCGAGCGCGGGTACCTGCTGTTCGGCATGGCGCTGATCCCGCTGGCCTTCATCTTCGACGCCCTGGACGGGCACATCGCGCGCTGGCGCAAGTCCAGCTCCACCCTGGGCCGCGAGCTCGACTCGCTGTCCGACGTGATCTCCTTCGGCGTGGCGCCGGCAGCGCTGGCGTACGCTTGTGGCATGCAGGGCGGCTGGGATTGGCTGGTGCTGAGCTACTTCGTCTGCTGTGGCGTCAGCCGCCTGGCGCGCTACAACGTCACCGCCGAGGCGCTGGCCGGCGACGAGGGCAAGGTCAAGTATTTCGAGGGCACCCCGATCCCGACCAGCCTGGTGCTGGTGATCGTGCTGGCGATCGCCGCCGGCACCGATGCCATCGGCCAGAACATCTGGTTTGGCCAGTGGCAGATCGGCCCGTGGCAGCTGCATCCGATGGTGTTGTTGTTCGCCCTGTCCGGGTCGCTGATGATCAGCAAGACCCTGCGTATCCCCAAGCCATGAGCCAGCCCTGCGGAGGCCTGCGATGACCAGCTCGGCCCACGATGCCGGCAGCAGCGATTTCGAAACCCTGGCGCGGCAGTACTTCGGCGCTTGGGGCGATGCCCTGCGCCATGCGACCACGCCCGGTGCGCCGGCTGGCGATGACCCGGGCAGCTGGAAACGGCTGTTCGACTGGTGGGGCCAGCTGCTGCCCGAACAGGGGCCGGGCGCGCCGGAAGATGCCCTGCGCCGGTTCCGCGAACAGGCGGGCAGCTGGTACGGCACCATGCAGGAAGTCGCTGCACGGTTTGCCGGCCGCGACGCCAGCAGTGCCGAGGTGGCCCAGGCGTGGCGTGAGGCGGTGCAGGGGCAGGGTGACGGCATGCTGCAATGGATGCTGCAGGGCGCCCGCGGCAGCACCCACGCCGGCGCCGCGGTACCGGAATTCGCGGCTTGGCTGCAGCAGTTCCAGCTGCAGGCCGGTCCGTGGCTGCAGAGCCCGGCATTCGGCCCCGGCCGCGAGCACCAGGCGCGCTGGCAGGCCCTGCTGCGTGCGCAGGAGGAATACCAGCAGCATTCGCGCGCGTACGTCGATCAGATCAAGCAGGCGCTGGACGAGGCCTTCGCGCTGTTCGAGCAACGCCTGGCCGAGCACGAGCAGCCGGGCAGCCAGTTGACCAGCGCCCGCGCGATGTTCGACCTGTGGATCGAAGCAGCCGAGGAGGCCTACGCCAAGGTCGCCATGTCCGAGCCGTTCCAGCAGGTGTATGCCTCGCTGGGCAACGCGCAGATGCGCCTGCGCGCCGGCCTGCAGCGCGAGGTGGAACAGATGAGTGAACGGATCGGCCTGCCGACCCGCAGCGAGATGGACGCCGCACACCGCCGCATCGCCGAGCTGGAGCGCAGCCTGCGCCGCCTGCAGGCGCAGGTGGTGGCCATGGCCGGTACGGGCGAAGTCGATCCGGTGGCACAGCCCGCACCGGCGAAGGTGAAGCCGGCCGCGCGCAGGGCCACGAAGAAGACGGCGCCGGCAAAGCCTGCAAAGCAGGCCGCAACGAAGAAGACACCTGCGAAAAAAGCGTCTGCGAAGAAGGCCGCACCTCGCACTTCCACTCGGGCGCGTGACCGATGAAGGGGCCGCTGGGCTTCAACGCCGATGACCTGATGCAGGAAACCCTGGCCATGCAGCGCAAGCTGATGGAAGGGCTGAAGCTGCTGCCGCAGGTGGAAGACGTGGACTATGGCGTGACCGCCCGCGAGGAAGTCTGGCGCGACGGCAAGGTGGTGTTGTACCGCTTCGTCGGCGAGCAGGCACCGGCCCGGCGCACGCCGCTGCTGATCGTCTACGCACTGGTCAACCGGCCGTATATGGTCGACCTGCAGGCCGACCGTTCGCTGGTGCAGAAGCTGCTGGCGCTGGGCCAGGATGTCTACGTGCTGGACTGGGGTTACCCGGACCGTTCCGAACGCTTCCAGACCCTGGAGGACTACCTGCTGCGTTACATCGATGGCGCAGTGGACGCGCTGCGCGCGCGCAGTGGCGGCCCGGTCGACCTGCTTGGCATCTGCCAGGGGGGGGTGTTTGCCCTGTGCTACGCCGCACTGCGCCGGCAGAAGCTGGGCAAGCTGATCACCATGGTCACCCCGGTCGATTTCCAGACCGCCGACAACATGCTCTCGCACTGGGCGCGGCAGGTGGACGTGGACCTGCTGGTCGACACGCTGGGCAACATCCCGGCTGACCTGATGAATGCCAGCTACCTGATGCTCAAGCCGTTCCGCCTGAACGTGCAGAAGTACGTGGGCCTGCTCGACATCCTCGATGACAAGGCGGCGCTGCAGGACTTCCTGCGGATGGAGAAGTGGATCTTCGATTCGCCGGACCTGGCGGGCGAGGCGTTCCGTGACTTCATCAAGCAGTTCTACCAGGGCAACGGGTTGGTGAACGGCACGGTGCGGATCGGCGAGGAAGCTGTGGATCTGTCGCAGGTGACTCTGCCGGTGCTGAACATCTACGCCGAGCAGGACCATCTGGTGCCGCCGGATGCCTCGCGCGCGATGCGCGGGCGCCTGGGCACCGAAGACTACACCGAGTCCAGTTTCCGTGGCGGGCATATTGGTATCTATGTGTCTGGTCGTGCCCAGCGGGAAGTGCCGGCGACGATCGATGGCTGGCTGAAGGCGCGTGACGCGTGAAGCCCGCTTCGATTTCTGTAGCGTCGAGCCATGCTCGACTGCATGGAGAATGATGATGTCGCAAAGGATTTCGAAGCTGCTTGCCGCACTGCTGTTGGCAGCGCCTGTGGCCCACGCCGCACCCAGTGCGGATGCACGGCGGGAGATCGCCCAGCTGATCTCCAGCCTGGACGGCTCCCAGTGCCGGTTCCAGCGCAATGGCAGCTGGTATGAAGGCGGCGATGCGCGCGCGCATCTGCAGCGCAAGTACGACTACCTGCTGAAGAAGGACATGGTGGACAGCGCCGAGCAGTTCATCGAGCGCGCCGCCAGCCAGAGCAGCATGAGCGGCAAGCCTTACCGCATCCAGTGCCCGGGGCAGCCTGAACAGACCGCAGCGGCCTGGTTCGGTGCCCGCCTGCAGGCACTGCGTCACCGCACGCCGTAGACATGGGGGCGGTGTAGAGTCGCGGCGTGCTCGACTGATTCTGCCCGCAAGCCGAGGAGGCACCGCCATGAACATGACGCCCAAGACGCTGTCGCGTTCATTGAACGACCGCATGATCGCCGGCGTGATGGGCGGCATTGCCCATCGCTTCGGCTGGAACGTCACCCTCCTGCGGGTGGTCTACGTGCTGCTGTCGCTGGCCTCGGCCGCCTTCCCTGGCATCTTGGTCTACCTGATCCTGTGGCTGCTGATTCCGAACGAGGCGGATTGAACACCGCCGCTCGACCCTGGCGGCTCTGGCTGCGCGCGCTGCAGACGCTGGGCGCAGCATGGACGCTGCCCAACACACTGATCGGCGTGATCGGCGGCTTGGCCGGCATGCTCGGCGGCGCGACGCTGCGATGGAGCGGGCGGGATTGTGCGCTGGTGTTCGACCGCTGGCCGTGGGGGCCGGGTGGGGCGATCACACTGGGCAATGTGATTCTGCATACCGGCCACGATCTTGGCATTTCCTGCCGCACCTATGCGCATCAGGCGGGGTGGGGCGTGGAACCGTTGATCCGGCTGGACGACCACGAGCGCGCACACGTGTACCAGTACATGGTGCTGGGGCCACTGTACCTGCCGGTGTACCTGCTGTGTGGCGGAGTGAGTGCGCGCAATCCGTTCGAGCGCGCGGCGGATCATTTCGCCCGGTTCGGGCGTGGCTGGTGGCCGTAGGTTCCCGCCAACGGCGCAGCCCCTCGTGCCTTGGTCGCGGAATGCGTTTCCATGCGATTGGGCCGGGCGGGATGGGTTCGCGGCGTCCCCGCCAGTCCCAGCCACCCGGCCAGCCCACGGGAAACCGGCTGTTCGCGATCACCCCCAAACCACCCACAAGGGGCAGCGCCGTCGGCGGGAATCCCCTGCGGGTTCGTTAGCCGGAGGTTAAAGATCCGTAAGCATTCTGCTGCGATCCCGCAGTCATCTGCATGCAACCGATCGTCATTAGCCTTCGTGACGTTCCAGTCAGGTTCGACGCGGTAAGCTCTCCCCCGATGAGCTCGCAGCATCGCTCATCGAGTGCAGTACGCAGTAGCAATTTGGAGGAATACATCACATGGCAATCGTTCTTTATGTCGGTGGTAGCAAGGATGGCGAGAAGGGCGTGGTGCCCTACGGCTTCAGCAAATCCCGCGCTGACACCGCGCTGGGGCCGGAGTTCTACACGGAGCGGTTCATGGAACTGCAGGGTGTCGGCAAGGTCCGCCTGATGGCCCTGGAAAGCATGCGCGACGACATCGTCATGCAGCGCGCGGCCCGCCACTACCGCTGACCTTCGCAACACGCGGCAGGGCGCGCCCACCATCGTGCGCCCGCGCCGGCATCCCAGCCCAGGGCCAGTCCGAGCCCTCTCTTCGCCAGGATGCCGGCGTCCAATCCGGCCTGGCCGCTGAACCTCGTCCCCTGTCAATGCCTTGTCCGGCTCCGTCGTGGATTGCCAGAATGGGGTCTTCCCGTAATGCGGCACAGACCTGAAGCAATGCACGACGCCAAGAACGCCCAGAGCGCGCTCGCCCAGCAGATCGCCCAGACCATCGCCGACGAGATCGGTGCCCAGACCGCCCAGGTACGCGCCGCCGTCGGCCTGCTCGACGAGGGCGCCAGCGTTCCGTTCATCGCGCGCTACCGCAAGGAAGTGACCGGAGGCCTGGACGACACCCAGCTGCGCAACCTGGAAGTGCGCCTGACCTACCTGCGCGAACTGGAAGACCGCCGCGCGGCAGTGCTGGCCAGCATTGGCGAGCAGGGCAAGCTCAGCGACGAACTGCGCAACGACATCCTGGCGGCCGATACCAAGAGCCGGCTGGAAGACCTGTACCTGCCGTACAAGCCCAAGCGCCGCACCCGCGCCCAGATCGCCCGTGAGGCGGGCCTGGAGCCGCTGGCCGACGGCTTGCTGGCCGATCCGACGCAGGACCCGCAGATCTTCGCCGCCGGTTTCGTCGATGCCGACAAGGGTGTGGCCGACACCAAGGCCGCGCTGGAGGGAGCGCGCGCAATCCTGATGGAGCGCTGGGGCGAAGATGCCGCGCTGGTCGGTGAGCTGCGCACCTGGCTGGGCGAGACCGGCGTGATCCGCGCGCGCGTGGCGGAGGGCAAGGAAGCCGAAGGTGCCAAGTACCGCGATTATTTCGAGCATGCAGAGGCGCTGGCAAAGATTCCGTCGCACCGGTTGCTGGCACTGTTCCGTGCGCGCCGCGAGGAGATCCTGTTCCTGGAGCTGGACCCGGGCAGCGATGCCGAGGCCGGCCACCAGTACGCCGAAGGGCGCGTGGCGCGCAAGGCCGGCATCGCCGACCACGGTCGTGCCGCTGACCGCTGGCTGCTGGATGCCTGCCGCCTGACCTGGCGCGCCAAGCTGCATACCCATCTGCTGCTGGACCTGTTCAACCAGGCCCGCGAGAAGGCCGAAGCCGAGGCCATTGCGGTGTTCGGCGACAACCTGAAGGACCTGCTGCTGGCCGCGCCGGCCGGCGCGAAGACCGTACTCGGCCTGGATCCGGGCATCCGTACTGGCTGCAAGATTGCTGTGGTTGACGCCACTGGCAAGCTGGTCGCCACCGACACGATCTATCCGCACGAACCGCGCCGGCAGTGGGAGCAGTCGCTGCAGACGATCAAGCAGCTGTGCGCCAAGCACAACGTGGAACTGATCGCGATCGGTAACGGCACCGCCAGCCGCGAAACCGACAAGCTGGCCGGCGAAGCGATCAAGGCCGCCGCCAATCCGAAGCTGCAGAAGGTGGTGGTCAGCGAGGCCGGTGCGTCGGTGTACTCGGCGTCCGAGTTCGCGGCCAAGGAGTTCCCGGACCTGGACGTGTCGCTGCGTGGCGCGGTGTCGATTGCACGCCGCCTGCAGGATCCGTTGGCCGAACTGGTGAAGATTGAGCCCAAGGCGATCGGCGTTGGCCAGTACCAGCACGACGTGGACCAGTACCGCCTGGCACGGGCGCTGGATGCACGCGTGGAGGACTGCGTGAACGCGGTCGGCGTATACGTGAACACCGCGTCGGCTGCGCTGCTGTCGCGGGTGTCCGGCCTGTCGGCCACGGTGGCCGAGAACATCGTGCGCCATCGCGACGACAACGGCCCGTTCAAGCGTCGCAAGGACCTGCTGAAGGTCGCGCGCCTGGGCGAAAAGACCTTCGAGCAGTGCGCCGGCTTCCTGCGTATCGCCGATGGTGACCAGCCGCTGGACGCCTCGGCGGTGCACCCGGAAGCCTATCCGGTGGTTGAACGCATCGTCGCCAGCACCTCGCGCCCGATCAAGGCACTGATCGGTGATGGCAGCTTCCTGCGTGGCCTGAAGGCCGAGCAGTTCACCGATGCCACCTTCGGCGTGCCGACCGTGCGCGACATCCTGAAGGAACTGGAGAAGCCGGGCCGCGACCCGCGCCCGGAGTTCAAGGCGGCGCGTTTCGCCGAGGGCGTGGAGGACATCAAGGACCTGCGCGAGGGCATGGTGCTGGAAGGTGTGGTCAGCAACGTGGCTGCGTTTGGTGCCTTTGTCGATATCGGCGTGCACCAGGACGGCCTGATCCACATTTCGGCGCTTTCCGATACCTTCGTGAAGGACCCGCGCGACGTGGTCAAGGCCGGTGACATCGTCAAGGTGAAGGTGCTGGAGGTGGATGTGGCGCGCAAGCGCATCGCCCTGACCCGGCGCCTGGACGATACCCCGGGCCAGGCCACCAGCCGCCCGGGCCAGCGTGATGAGCGCGGCCAGGGCCAAGGACCGCGCCGTGACGCTGGCGGCCAGAACCGTGGTCCGAACCGCGGCCAGGGCGCTGGCGGCCGTCCGGCCCAGTCTGCGCCGCCGGCCAACAATGCCCTGGCCGAGGCCTTTGCACGGGCCAAGCGCAGCTGAGGATCGTGCCCCCCGTCACGCTTGATTCGTGGCGGGGGACTTGTCGGTTTTCCCCGTGATTGCGCACACTTGCGCCTGAGGGGGGCGTTTGGCCTCCCCGCTGTCGCTGGGGAGGGCCATGACGCCAGCAC
Organism: Stenotrophomonas sp. SMYL41; assembly: GCF_036319965.1. Classification (NCBI taxonomy): domain Bacteria; kingdom Pseudomonadati; phylum Pseudomonadota; class Gammaproteobacteria; order Lysobacterales; family Lysobacteraceae; genus Stenotrophomonas; species Stenotrophomonas sp. SMYL41. The sequence continues at coordinate 324,643 of NZ_JAWIRX010000002.1, forward strand.
GACCCGCCGTCATCGTTGCAGGCCGCAGCGCTCCGCTGCGGCCGGCGCCTGCCCGTGCCGGCAGGGGACCGGATTGATGCCGGGCCAGGGCACCCACGGCAATGGACTGCTGGAGCGCCGCCTGCAGGAGTTGGCGGAAGAGCGTCGCCGCTTGGCGATGATCATCGACGGTACCGCTGCGGGAACCTGGGAGTGGAACGTGCAGACCGGCGAGATGCGGGTCAATGCGCGCTGGGCCGAGATTGTCGGTTACCGCCTGGAAGAGCTGGAACCGATCTGCCAGAAGACGTTCCTGAAGCTGGTGCATCCCGATGACATCGCGCTGTCCGATGCGGCGCTGGATGAGCATTTCGAAGGACGCAGCGACAACTACGCCTGCCTGCTGCGCATGCGCCACAAGAACGGCCAGTGGATCTGGATCCAGGACCGCGGGCGGGTCTTCGAGTGGGACAGGCAGGGCAAGCCGTTGTGGATGGCCGGCGCGCATGCCGATGTCACCGAGCTGCAGCAGGCGAGGCAGGACGCGGCCGAGACCCGGCAACGCCTGCAGGCCGTGGTCGATGCGTCCGACGAGGTAGCGGTGATCGCCACCGATACCGATGGCACCATCACCTTGTTCAACACGGGGGCGGAGCGTCTGCTGGGCTACAGCGCGGCGGAGGTGGTCGGCCAACGGCGGCTCGATGCCTTCCACGATCCGGATGAGCTGAAGGCATGGATGCGACCGCTGGCCGATGCCCATGGCAATCTTCCTGACGTGTTCGAAGCGCTCAGTGCACGCGCCGACGGACAGACCTATTCGCGGCAGTGGATGTTGCTGCGCAAGGACGGCCAGCCACGGCAGGTGCGCCTGTCGATCAGCCGCATGGATGGCGCCGAAGGCGCGCGCATCGGCTATGTCGGCATGGCCATCGACATTACCGAAATCCTGCAGGCGCGCGCGGAGGCGCGGCTTTCGGCGGAGAAGTTCGCCGGGGCGTTCACGTCTGCCGCGCTGGGCATGGCCCTGGTCTCGCTGGAGGGGCGCTGGCTGGATGTCAACGACGCACTGTGCCGGATCCTGGGTTACCCGCGCGAAGAGCTGCTGCAGGTCGATTTCCAGCGCCTGACCCATCCCGATGACCTGCAGGCCGACCTGGCCCTGGTGCGGGACCTGCTGGACGGACGGCGCAGCCACTACCACCTGGAAAAGCGCTATCTCGACCGCGACGGCCGCATCATATGGGCCCGGCTGTCGGTGTCGCTGGTGCGCAACGAGCATGGCGAACCGCTGCATTTCGTGTCGCAGATCCAGGACATCACCGCCCAGCGCAGCAGCGAGCAGCGCCTGTTCGAGAGTGAACAACGCAGCCGCATCACCCTGGATGCGGTGGCTGACCTGGTGCTCAGCGTCAGCCTTGATGGCCGCATCGACTACGCCAACGCGGCCGCGGTGCGTACCCTGGCCGGGGATGGCGCGTTGTCGCTGGCCGGACACAAGGTGCAGGACGTGCTGGCGTTGACCACCGAGTACGCGCCCGGCTCGGTATTGGATGTGTCAGTGCTGCTGGACCCGGAGAGCAATGCGGTGGACCTGCACGCCGACCTGCTGCTGCGGCTGGGCACGGCAACGGTACCGGTGGACCTGACCCGCGCCTGGCTGCGCGATGATGAAGGCCATGTGCGCGGTGCAGTCTGGGTGCTGCGCGACGACACCCAGCAGCGCGCGCGCCAGCGCGAAGCCCGGCACCTGGCCGAGATCGATCCGTTGACTGAGCTGAGCAACCGCCGCGGCTTCGAGGTGCACCTGCAGCAGGCGATCACCCGCGTCGAGCGCACCGGCCAGGCAGCCTCGCTGATGTACATCGATCTGGACCGCTTCAAGCCGGTCAACGACACCTGGGGCCATCTGGCCGGTGATGCCGTGCTATGGGCGGTGGCCAGCGTGCTGCGCCATGGCGTGCGCGATTCGGACGTGGTGGCGCGGCTGGGGGGGGACGAATTCGCGGTGATCCTGTCCGGTTGCACGCCACGTCGTGCGGCCCGTATCGGTGGTGAACTGCTGCACACGCTGGCCTCCCTGTCGATTCCGTGGGACCAGGACCGGCTGCGGGTCGGTGCCAGCATTGGTATCGCGCCGTTGGCCAGCGGCATGAGCGTGGACCAGGCGGTGGCTGCGGCTGATGCCCAGTGCTACCGGGCCAAGGCGATGGGCCGCAACAACGTGCAGGTACAGGGCGAGCTGTCCGAAAGTCCGGGTGACGACGGCGAACCGGGCTGAACCGGTCCGCACCACCGGGAGCCAGCGCGGTGCCGATGGGGCACTGGGCGTTGGATTGGAGCGGTGACATCGGCCCATGCCCGGCGGGGCACTCCGGCCCGTCTCAGTCCGTGAGAGGGCAGGGCGGAACAATCGCCCCTCCCCCGGACAAGAGATCTGACGATGATGGCCTGGAATCGAAACGTCGTTGCCGCCTATGCGCCTGCCATGGTTGGCTGGTGCCTGGCGCTGGCCAGCTGGCTGCGCCTGGAACAACTGCGCGACGACTTGCATGCGAAGGCGTTGCTGCCAGTGCTGCAGGGCGGCGCGGTGACGTTGCTGGTGCTGACGCTGGCCTGCACGTTGGCAGCAAGCGCGGTGCTGTGGCGTTCCCGCCGGCCGCCGCGCCAGCCCACCGCTGGATGATCTACAGCGCAGCGGGCTTCATCAGTACGAACCGGCAGGGCGCGCGTTGGAAGGCATTGATCTGCGGCACCAGACGCTGGAAGTGCTCGCTGACGCAGTGGGCGTCGAGGGCGCCGTGGTCGGGCCACAGCTCGATGAAGACGAAGTGCCCAGGATCCTTCTCGTCAACGAACAGCTCATAGCTGATGCACAGTGGCTCGCGCTGCGTGCAGGCGACCAGTTCCCGGTACAGCGGCAGGACGTGGTTCAGGGCTTCGGGGTAAATGAAGTCTTCGGCGATCACCTTCAGCATGTGCTAGTCCGTGCAGGGGAGGCATCCGATGATAGTGCCGGCGCCCGGCCGGCACTTCACCGTCAACGCAATACATTGTCCGAATTCACCAGACGCACATCGTGCATCTGGTTGAGGTAAGCCTCGTAGTAGCCCTTGTGCGAGACGCCGACGATGGCCAGCATGCGGCGGCCCGGATGCAGGCCCAGCACATCGCGGATGTTGGCGACCATGCGCAGGTTGCGCGTTTCCCAGTAGCCCACATACATCCTGCCGAAGGCTTTTGGCGAGGGCTCGACGAGCGTCGCGCCGAAATCGCTCTGGTAAGCGGTCATCGCTACCGTGGGACTGTTGTACGCCCTGTACAGCGCCATGACACCCCCGGGCTTGTCCAGATCGGCCAACAAGCGTTTATCCGCGTCCTTGCGTGCCTGGGTATGGGCGTTGTTCCAGGCACCGGTGATGGCCGCGCTCGCCGCCGCTTCATCCTCGGCGGGTGTGGGGGAATCGGCCGTGTGGTCGTCCACGGCCCACAGGCGCTCATGCCCGAGGCGGGCGGCGACTTCGGCGGCGATCAGATGGGTTTCATTGCGGCGAACCAGGCCCTTGTCGAGGATCTCGACCAGCGCCGGAGTCAATCCATCACCGTCCTTGCGCTCGGACGCAGGCAGGCGCAGCCACTGCACCTGCGCTGAGCCGCGTTCGCCTGCTGCCAGGAACAGCGCGGCGAGCCGACGACGTTGTGCGGGCGTCGGGTTGTTCGGCCAGGTTGCGAGCAGGCGCTCGGCCTGGGTGTTCGCCGCAGGCACGTCCAGTCCCGTCGCAACCTGCGCAGCGGTGGTGTCGAAGCAGTAGGTGGCCACGCTCTCCGCATAGCGGGCCGGATAACGGCGCATGAAATCGCACTGGAGGCCGGACAGGTCTTCGGTAGCGATCAGCTCGGGTTTCCAGGCGACCAGTCGCTGCAGCAATGGCTCAAGCGAGGCCGGCTGGAAGGACGTGGGAAGGCCGGATAAATGGGTGGTGCCCAGTACCAGCACTTCGTTCGGGCGCCCGGCTGGGGGGCCCTTCAACCGGTCTGGGTGGAAGGCCGGTCGATAGGCTGTGTCGGTGGCCAGCGCGCTGTTGCTGCACATGGCCAGGAAGAGAAGGGTGGCAATGCGAGGGAACATGCGATCTCCATGTCGATGAGCGTCCTGCGGGACCTTCATGCTGTTCGCTTTTTCCTGCTGGGGAATCCCGCATTGGTCATGTAAACCTTTCTGCCTTGAGCTGCATCCTTCTGCTGAGCGATGCTTTATTCAATGCTCAGGCATTGCTGCATTCCGCTACCCGGTGGCGGGGGAGGGCCTGAGTCCCTTGGTGGGCAGGTTGTGGCACATGAGCGGAACGTGAAGTACACGGCAATCGTCGACCACATTCCGTCTGCAATGTACGGAGTTGCGACGGACGTCGCGGAATCCCGCTAAAGCGGCCGACGGCATCGCCGATACTCCCTCTGGATCCCGCTCCAGCCACCCGCCGCAGGACCCCAGACTGCCCCGATGGGCGGTCCGCGCAGTGTGTTCCGCCGCTCCCCAATGCTGATCGGACCCGCACCAGACGTTCTTGCCAGCTGCTCGAGGGGTGCCTGCGGGCACCTGCAGTCCCAAGCAACCGAAGTTGCCGCCGGGCATCCCGCCCGTCGGATCGCAACCGCTTACCGGACACCGAGGATCAGACAATGCTCATTCCAGGCTTCACGGCGGACGCGCAGGCGCCGGCCGAACTGCATACCCGTTGGTCGCCGTGGCGCGCGCTGCTGGGTGCCCTTGCCCCGCAGCAGCGGACCGGCACCGAGTCGATGGCAACCGACCGCGCCGAACTTGAAGCCCAGGTCGCGGCGCTGCATCGCGTGCAGGCGGTCATCGAGTTCGCCCTCGATGGCACCATCCTGCAGGCCAACGACAACTTCCTGCAGGCGATGGGCTACCGGCTGGAGGATATCCAGGGAAAGCACCATTCCCTGTTCGTCGATCCCGAGCAGGCGCGCAGCGCCGAATACCGTGACTTCTGGGCGCGGCTGGGACGTGGCGAATATGACGCTGGCCAGTACCGGCGTTTCGGCAAGAACCAGCGCGAGATCTGGATCCAGGCCTCGTACAACCCGGTGCTGGACCGTCAGGGGCGTCCGTACAAGGTAGTCAAGTTCGCCACTGACATCACCGCGCAGAAGCTGCAGGCGGCCGACTCGGCCGGCCAGCTGGCTGCCATCGACAAGTCGCAGGCCGTGATCGAGTTCAGCATGGATGGCCGCATCCTGTCGGCCAACGACAACTTCCTGGCCGCCACCGGTTACAGCCTGGACGAAGTGCGCGGGCAGCACCATTCGTTGTTTGTCGAGCCCGAGCATCGCGGCAGCATCGAGTATCGCCAGTTCTGGGAGAAGCTCGGCCGTGGCGAATACGATGCCGGCCAGTACCGGCGCCTTGGCAAGGGCGGGCGCGAGGTCTGGATCCAGGCGTCCTACAACCCGATCCTGGACCTCAACGGAAAGCCGTTCAAGGTCGTCAAGTACGCCACCGACATCACCGCGCAGGTGCATGAGAACCAGGCCATGCAGCGTGCCGTGGCGCAGACCCGCGAGGTGGTGGCTGCCGCCAAGCAGGGTGATCTGACCCAGCGCGTGGCCACCACCGACAAGCGCGGGCCGATCGCCGAGCTGTGCGAAGGCGTGAATTCGCTGGTCGAGGCGATGGCCGCGATCATCGGTCAGATCAAGTTCGCCGCCGACACCATCGCGGTCGGTGCAACCGAGATCGCGCAGGGCAACAGCGATCTGTCGCAGCGCACCGAGCAGCAGGCAGCGTCGCTGGAGGAGACCGCGGTGTCGATGAAGGGCCTGGCCGAGACCGTGCAGCGCACCGCGACCAACGCACGGCAGGCCAGCCAGCTGGCCGGAGGCGCCGCTGATGTCGCCGCGCGCGGCGGCAACGTGGTGCACGAAGTGGTCGAGACCATGGCGGTGATCAACGCGTCCTCGCGGCGCATCGTCGACATCATCGGTGTGATCGACGGCATCGCCTTCCAGACCAACATCCTTGCGTTGAACGCGGCGGTGGAGGCGGCGCGAGCAGGTGAACACGGGCGTGGCTTCGCCGTGGTTGCTACCGAGATCCGCGAGCTGTCGCAGCGTTCGGCCAGCGCAGCCAAGGAGATCAAGCAGCTGATCGATGCATCGGTTGCCAATGTGGGCGCCGGCACGGCGCAGGTTGAGAGCGCCGGCCGTACCATGGACGAGATCGTGGTCAACGTGCGCCGGGTCAGTGACCTGATGTCCGAGATCAGCACGGCAGCACAGCAGCAGAGCGACGACATCCAGCAGATGAACCATGCCGTCGACCTGATCGACCAGGGCACGCAGCAGAACGCCGCGCTGGTAGAGGAAGCCTCCGCCGCGGCGCGCAGCATGGAAGAACAGTCGGCGCAGCTGCTGCAGACCGTGGCCAGCTTCCGCGTGCAGGGCGGGGCTGGGCATATGCATGGTGCGGCGGTGCTGCGCGCGGTCTAGGCCAAGCGGTCGGAGGGCTGTTTCCCGGTCTCGAGGCCCGGGGCAGCCTGCACGCAGTTGCGGCCGGCATGCTTGGCGCGGTACAGGGCCTGGTCGGCGCGGTCGACCAGGCCGCGCGGGTCGGCCTGCTCATGTGCGGCCTGCCAGGCCACGCCGATGCTGATGGTCACGTAAGCCTCGGCGGCGGGCAGCGCGGCGGCTTCCACGGCGGCGCGCAGGCGCTCGCCCAGGTCCAAGGCGTGGGCTGCGTCGGGCGCGGGCAGGGCAGCGATGAATTCCTCGCCGCCATAGCGGGCCAGCAGGTCATCACCGCGTTGCAGGCAGCCCTCGAGGATCGCGGCGACCGCCTGCAGGCGGCGATCACCTTCCGGGTGCCCGTAGGTGTCATTGAGTCGCTTGAAGTGGTCGATGTCGATCATCAGCACCGCCAGCCCCATGCCCTGGCGGCGAGCGCGACCGCGCGCGCTGACGAGCGATTCATCGAAGTTGCGGCGGTTGCCCAGGCCGGTCAGCGGATCGCGCCGGGCCAGCAGCGCCAGTTCGTCGCGCTCGCGCTGGATCTGGGCCTGGGTCAGCACGCTGCGTAGCGCGTAGCCGAGCAGGGCACCGATGAAACCGACCGAGGCCAGGGTCGGCTGCAGGCGTGCGACCAGCAGCGCCACCATCATCAGCAGCAACGGCAGCATCAGTGGCGCGCTGGCATCGACGATGCGGCGAAGGTTGCGCGGCACAGCCACTGCTGGTGGGCGGTGCAGGCTGCCGGCCAGCACGGCCAACAGCACGAACAGCCCGCTGATCAGCAGGTCCCCCCAGCCACCATCGGGTACCTGCGGCTGCCAGGTACTGATGTAGAACGCCAACAGGAAGTAGCCCAGCGCGTAGATCGTCAACGTGCGGAAGAAGTCACGGCGGTCGGCATTGTCCTCGGCCAGGAAGCGGATCAGTGCGAAGCAGAACACCAGGCTGTTCTGCACGCTGCTCATGGTGTTCAGGCACTGCGTCCACAGGGCGGTATTGAAGTGCGCCATCGCCCGCGTGTGCCCGTAGTACAACAGCCACAGCAACCCGATGATCAGCAGGTCCACCGCGCGGATGTAGCGGTTGCCACCGCCTGGGCTGGCGGCCACGTAGGTCAGGGGAATCCGGTAGAACACGTACAGAACCAGTGAAGGTACGGTCATCTGCGCAGGATCGAGGCCGGCCACATTGCGGTACAGCAGGGCCAGCAGGGCCAGCGAGAACAAGCCGACCGCAGCGCCCAGCGTCCGCCATTTGCAGGCCGCCTGATGGCTGTCACGTGCACGCCGCACGCAGGCCAGTGCGGCCAGCAGTGGGGCGGTGATCAGCATCAGGTAGGAGCCGATCGGGTCCTGCGGGCCGACAAAGGTAATGACGAGCGCGTGCGTGACCAGGAAAAACAGTGCCGCACGCAACGTCATGCATTCCCCCGCCCCCAGCTCCGGCTGGGATCACGATAGGCAGAAGTAGGTGAGGCTGGCAAGAAAAGTGTGAGCTACGTCTATTTTAAACCTTGCCGTAGATCGCAGTTGTGTGTCATCGAGGTGACGCAGAGCCTTCCACCTGGGCATACATCCAGAAGTCACGGGGCTGTCCCCGAACCCGCCGGTAAGCGCGCAGCAGGCCTTCGCGCTGCATGCCGAGGCGTTCCAGCACGGCGATCGAGCGGGCGTTGCTGTCCAGGACGGTCGCCTGGATACGGACCAGGGCGTGTGCGGCACGGCCTCATTCGAGCACCGCGCGTGCTGCGTGCGTGGCCAGTCCCTGACCCTGCCAGCGCGGATCGAGATCATAGGCGAGTTCGCCGCGGCCATGCGACAGGTCGATTCCGTTCAGGCCAACGGTGCCGATCAGCTGGTCGTCGGCGTTCACCAGCGCCCAGCGCTGGTCCGTTGCCGTGGGCAGGTAACTGGCGATCTGGCGTCGCAGTGCCATTTCGGAAACGTCGCCCCAGCTGGTGTGCCCGGTCACGCCCGGCAGCGAGAGATAGCGGGACCAGGCGGCAGCATCATCCACGTGCAGTGGACGCAGCCGTGCGGGCAGCGTTGCAGGGAGCGTGGGCAGGGCGGGCGTTGGCATCGTCGCCAGTGTCGGCGCCCCGGCCCTGAAAATGCAAAAGGCCAGGTCGGGGACCTGGCCTTTGATGCAGTGGTGCCGGTGAAAGGACTCGAACCTTCATGGGGTTACCCCCGGCTGATTTTGAGTCAGCTGCGTATACCATTCCGCCACACCGGCAGGCAGCGTGCGAGTGTAACCGAGGTCGGCGGGAGATGCATAGTAGGAGGGCCTATCAGGGCGGTTCCTGTCGGCATTGGCTCCTTGGTAGCTATACTCCCAGTGTGCAATTGCCTCCAGGAGGGGGTAGCTGATGACAGTGTTGCAGGACCTGAGGGTGCTGGTGGTCGAGAACGACGAAATGAGTGCAGCCCTGCTGCAGATGCAGCTGGTGCATGCCGGTGCGACCGTGGTCGGGCTCGCAGCGAGCGTGTCCGAAGCCCTGCAGCTGCTCGAGCAGAGCACCCCGGACGTGGCCCTGCTGGACTACCGGTTGGCCCGCAACGAGACCAGTGAGCCGGTGGCCGCAGCGCTTTCGGCACGTGGCATTCCGTTCGTGCTGGCCACCGGAATGCTGGCCGAGCAGCTGCCGGCGCCGATGTTGGCGGGTCTGTTGCTGGTCAAGCCGTACCTGTCAGCCGATCTGTCGCGGGCGCTGGCGCGTGCGGTTGGCCGCTCCAGCGTCCAGGCCTGAGCCGCTCGCCGTGCACCGGCGGGGGTATGCTGCTGGGGCCTGAATGCTCAGGCCTACAAGGAGAGTGGCATGCAGAAGTGGATCAAGCGCATGGTTGCTGCGGGTGTCCTTTCGATGGCGGTCTTCGGTGGTACGGCGTCTGCCGCATGGTGCGGCCAGCCCTGTTTCCAGCTCTACAAGAGCTGCATCGCGCGCGGCGGTGAAGTTGAGCAATGCCTGCAGGAACAGGCCTTCTGCGAAGAGGCGATGTGCGGCGGCAACCCCTGAACCAGGAACCCCGCCCAGGCGGGGTTTTTCAATTGCGCCTGGCGCTCAGCCCGCTTCCTCGTACACGTAACGGATCTCCTCGCGGTCATCGAGGATCTGGTACTGGCGCGCCAGGTCATCCGGGTCGGGATTGAGCCAGGCGTCGAGGTGTTCCCTGCGGATCGGTACCACGCCGCGGTCATGCCCGGCCGCGGCGACGTCGCTGGAAGGTGCGTCGGTGATCGTGGCAAACGACAGCAGGCGGCCTTCCGGTCCTTCCCATTCCGCCCAGAGGCACGCCAGCAGCAGGTCGCGGGGCGGAACGGGACGGAATTCGAGCACCACGTCCTGTTCCTTTTCGTCGGCACCGAGGGTGCGGCCGGCGATGGCGTGGCGTGGCACGTGCTCGTAGAACGCCTGCACCACTACCACGCCGTGGCGCAGTCCGAACGCACCCCGCCAGTAGCCCTCCAGGCTGTCGCGCCGCGCATTGTAGGTGCCGGGGTACAGCACGTCGTTGCGCGCCGGCTTGTCCGGCAGCCGGCACTGGTAGCGCATCGGCTTGATCACGCGCTGGCCGTTCTCGCTGACCATCACCGGCGCGTAGGTGCCAGGGAAGATGCGGTTGTCGCGCGGCAGCAACTGCACCCGATGCAGGTCCTCCAGTCGGGCCTGCGCGCGCTCGATGCGGTTGCCGGCCACGCGCAGGTCATGGCGTGCCTTCTGCGTGGGCCGGGTGGCCAGCGTGGCATGGGCGATATCGCGTCGTTCGCGTTGCCGGGCCAGTTCGGCCTCCAGTGCCTGCCGCTCCTGCGCATGCCATTGCTGGATCTTCGTCACGATGTCCCGTCCCTGTTCGGTACGCGCGCCGGCGAATCCGTCATCCATCGCCTTCGGGGTCTTCGGCCGCTTCTTGCCCGGATCGTGTGCGTACAGTTCGGCGAACTCTTCCAGCGACAGGATGGCGCCGAACTCGCGTACCAGCTTGGCGTAGTCAGCGCGGATAAGGGCGGAATAGCACATGGGACTGTGGAGGGCCTGGGTCGCAGCAGCTGCGACGTGGATGCGGCAGGATAGCCCGACCTACAGGGAGATACCGCATGAACGATTCCATCGCCTGCCAGTTCCGCGAAGCCGTGCCCACGGTCGAGGACTACTGCCAGCTGCGTGTACTGGCCGGCCTCAGCGCCAAGACCCGGGAAGCAGCTGCGCGCGCACTGCCCAACACGCTGTTTGGTGTCTGTGCGTACCAGGGCAGTGAGCTGGTGGCAATGGGGCGCATCGTCGGCGATGGCGGTTGCCATCTGCAGGTCTGCGATATCGCGGTGCTGCCGCGGCTGCAGGGGCAGGGACTGGGCAAGGAGGTGATGCGGCGCCTGGATGGCTGGATGCAGGCCAACCTGCCGCCATCGGCGTACGTCAGCCTGCTGGCCGATGGCGAGGCGCATCGGTTGTACGCCCAGTTTGGTTTCGCACCCACGGCACCAGCATCGATCGGGATGTATCGGCGGTTCTGAGCCGTAATCGGGGTGAAGCCATCCACGATGGCGTGGATCTACCGGGGACCTGCAGTAGATCCACGCCATGCGTGGATAGGGCCTTCCCAGGAATCGCGGGCAAAGAAAAACCCCGGCCGAAGCCGGGGTTTCCAAGAATTGGCGTCCCCACGGGGATTCGAACCCCGGTCGCCACCGTGAAAGGGTGATGTCCTAGGCCTCTAGACGATGGGGACGCACGAAAACTTCAAGTTGTAGAACCTTCGACGGCCTAATGTCGAAGTGGTGGAGCCAAGCGGGATCGAACCGCTGACCTCCTGCATGCCATGCAGGCGCTCTCCCAGCTGAGCTATGGCCCCAATGAAACTCCGGATGATCTGCCGGGAGCAGAGTCCGTTTTGAAACTGGCGTCCCCACGGGGATTCGAACCCCGGTCGCCACCGTGAAAGGGTGATGTCCTAGGCCTCTAGACGATGGGGACGCACGAAAACTTCAAGTTGTCGAACCTTCGACGGCCTACTGTCGAAAGTGGTGGAGCCAAGCGGGATCGAACCGCTGACCTCCTGCATGCCATGCAGGCGCTCTCCCAGCTGAGCTATGGCCCCGTGTTGCCGAGCCGCCTATCATACCTGCGTGTTCACGTTTGTGGAAGCTTTTTCAGAACTTTTTTCGTTCCGGTTCAACCGCTGCCACCAAGGCAGGGGACCCGCAACGCCACAACCTGAATGCCGGTAGGCGGTGAACAAAAAAGACCCGGTTATCGGCCGGGTCCTCGTTGTTCGTGATGAGTGGCGTCCCCACGGGGATTCGAACCCCGGTCGCCACCGTGAAAGGGTGATGTCCTAGGCCTCTAGACGATGGGGACGCAATTCTCATCAATGTTCTTTAGCGACCTTTCGGCGGCCTAATGCCGAAAGATTGGTGGAGCCAAGCGGGATCGAACCGCTGACCTCCTGCATGCCATGCAGGCGCTCTCCCAGCTGAGCTATGGCCCCACGTCGCTGAGGAGCGAAATAATAGCCTTGCCCCAGGGGGTTGGCAAGCATTTGTTGCACTTTTCTTCACGCGCGTTGCGAGGCGGATGGTGGTCGTCCGTACTCAGGGGGCGTCGTCGGTCAGTGCCGCCAGGATGGGGCATTGATCCAGTGTGCCGTGGCCGGGGCAGGCGTCGACCAGCTGCGAAAGCGCGGTGTGCATGCGCTGCAGTTCGGCCATGCGCTGCGCGATGTCCCTCAGTCGGGCCTGCGCCGTGTCGCGCACGCTGCCCATGTCCTGCGGGTGGCGGTCACTGAGCGCCAGCAGTTCGGCGATTTCTTCCAGGCTGAAACCCAGCGTTTTGGCACGGCGGATGAAGCGCAGCCTGCGCAGGTCCTGCTCGCCGAAGATGCGGTAGCCCCCGGCTGAGCGTGCCGCCGTGGGCAGCAACTGCTGGCGCTCGTAGTAGCGCACCGTATCGATCGGTACGCCGGCCTGGCGCGCCAGTTGACCAATGTTCATGGGGGATTCCTGCAGATGCCGCCGGCCATTGTGAAGCCTTGAGTCTGGTCCAGGGTCAAGGCCCCGCCGATGAGGGCGCATTCAGCGCACTTTGCAACTTTCTTCATAGCCCCACCCTCGAGGCAGTTCCTACCCTGCGCCTGAACCGGCCGCTGGATGGCCTGCAACGAACCGAGGAGATGGTCTGTGGAAGGATTCAGAAACGAAGGATTCGTCGAGGTCGCGGTGGTCGAGTACCCGGGAGGCGACCCATCGGCCGCCTCCGTGCTGACTGAAATGGCACATGTGGCCAACCGGCTTGCCCAGCAACAGCGCCGTCCGTTCAAGCGTGTCCTGGTGACCCGCTGGATCGTGCCGGCCAGCCAGACCGGCGTGCATCGCATCGCCGGCGCGGAGATGCTCGAGGCAGACATTCCCGCTGTAATCGCCGTGCCTGGCCAGATCAGCCAAGGCGTCTGCCTGCGTGCCGATGAGGTCCTGCTGGATTGGCTGCGCGCGCACTACGACGGTGGCAGTCTGCTGGCGGCGGCCAGCGATGGTGTCAGCATGCTCGCGCGTGCCGGTCTGCTGGCCGGGCGCACGGTCAGTGGGCCGGACCTCGGGCGCCATCCCGGCCTGCAGGGGCAAGCTGCCAGCTGGGTACCCAGTGAGCGCGCGCTGGTCGATGATGGCGACCTGCTGACGGTGGCCGGTTCCCAGGCGTGGCGTTTCCTCGGCCTGCGACTGCTGTATCGGCTGTATGGCCAGGGGGTGGCGAGTTCCGTGGCGCAGCAGCTGGGAATCACGGTGCCGGCAGCCATCCAGCAGGATCTGGAGCGCTTCAGTGCCAACTTCGCTCACGGTGATCGTGATGTGCTGAAGGCGCAGCGCTGGCTGCATACCACGGCTGCGCGCGGCGCCACGCTCGGCGCGATCTGTGAGGTTTCCGGACTGGAGCCGCGGACCCTGCAGCGGCGCTTCCTGAAGGCCACGGGGCTGCGTCCTATCGAGTATTGCCAGCGGTTGCGTATCGCCAAGGCGCAGACGCTGCTGCAGCAGGGGGCGGGGATCGATGAAGTGGCCTGGGGCGTGGGCTACGCCGACCAGAGCGCCTTCCGCCGCCTGTTCCTGCGCATCGTCGGAATGACGCCGGCCAACTATCGTCGGCTGGTCAACAACAAGCGGCGCGAGCGGCCGCTGTTGTCATCGGTGGCGGGCAGCCTGCGCGGGCTGCAACCGGTGCCTGGCATGCAGATGCCGCGCAGCGCGGCCTGATGCCTGCGGTGGGCGTCGCGCTTGCAACCTGGGCGCGACGCCTCGACCATGCAGGCAACGGATGTTGGAACAGGTGGGCTGATGTCGAGTGTTGGGCCGGTGCCGATGCCGGTGGTGTTGATCCTGATGTGCGTGCTGCTGGCCATGGCGGTGGCACATCTGTGGCCGCGTCGGAAGGACGGGATGGCAGTGCCTTCCGCGGCAAGCATGGTCTTGGACATGTTGCTGATCGGCCTGCTATGCGGACGCATCAGCTTCGTGGCCTTGAACTTCGCGCTCTATCGTGAGGCCCCCTGGAGCATCCTGCAGATCGCCGATGGTGGGTATCACCTCACGGTCGCGCTGGTTGCAGGCCTGGCATGGGGTGTCTGGCGGCTGAGGCCATGGCATGCATTGCGTGCGCCGGTGCTGGCGGGGGCGCTGGCGGGCGTGGTGCTCTGGGCGGCGGGTAGCCACCTGCTGGCGGCATGGCAGGCACAGCGGATGCCGCTGCCGGCGGTGAACGTGGCCGATCTGCAGGGGCGCGTGATCGACCTGCAGCAGTTCCGGGGCAAACCGGTGGTACTGAATCTCTGGGCCAGCTGGTGTGGCCCCTGCCGACGCGAAATGCCGGTGCTGGCATCCGCACAGCAGACGTATACCGAGGTGCAGTTTGTGTTCCTCAACCAGGGCGAAACCCTGGATGAGGTCCAGGGTTTCCTCGCCAGCGAACGACTGGTGCTGGGCAACGTGTTGCTGGACGATGACGCTGCCGCTTCAACCGTGCTAGGCGTGCAGGCCTATCCTTCCACGCTCTTCTTCGATGCCGACGGGCGCCTGCGTGAACTGCACCTGGGCGAACTGACTGCGGCCGGTCTTGAACACAAACTGCGCCGGCTGCGGTAGCCTGCCCGGGCATCTCACTACGGAGTTCCCATGTTGTCCACTTCCCTGCGCATCGCTCCGGCGGTGCTGTTGCTGCCGGTCATGCTGGCATTGGCCGCCTGCAGCCAGGCCCAGACCCCACCGGGCAAGACGGCGGCAGCACCGGTTGCGAGTGCTCCGACGTCCGCGGCCAAAGGTGACCGTCCTGCGGTGCTGAAAGGCATCGAGAAGCACGGCTTCGAAGTCGTTGCCGAGTTCGATGCACCGGGCGGCCTGCGTGGCTTCGCTGGCGTGGTGGGCGGGCAGCAGCCGGCCGCAGCCTACGTCACCGCCGACGGCAAGCACGTGCTGGTAGGCAGCCTGTTCGATGCCGAAGGCAATGATGTGGCCGCCGAGGCGGTGGAAAAGCTGGTCGCTGCACCGATGTCGGCCAAGATGTGGACCAAGCTGGAAGCCAGTGCATGGGTGCGTGACGGCAAGGCCGATGCGCCGCGCGTGGTCTATACCTTCAGCGATGCCAACTGCCCCTACTGTCACAAGTTCTGGGAAGCAGCACGGCCGTGGGTCGACGCCGGCAAGGTGCAGTTGCGTCACATCATGGTCGGCGTCATCCGCGAGGACAGCCCGGCCAAGGCGGCGGCCATCCTCGCTGCCCGTGACCCGAGCGCGGCGCTGCTGCAGAACGAGCACGATTTTGATCGTGGTGGCATCAAGGCGCTGCCGAACATCAGTCGCGAGATCGCTGGCAAGCTCGACGCCAACCAGGTGCTGATGATCGAGATGGGCTTCCAGGGCACGCCGGGCATCCTGTTCCAGGACGCGCAGGGCCAGGTGCAGCGTCGCGCCGGCTTGCCGCAGGGCGCTGACCTGCAGACGGTGCTGGGCCCGCGCTGAGTCGCGCCTCTCATCGGAATGACCCACGGGCCCGCATGGCAGCATGCGGGCCTGTTGCTTTCCGTGATCAGGATCGATGTGCGGCCTGCGCATCATCTGTTCGTCGTCACGTCTGAATAGTGACTGACATCAAGCCTCGTGCCTTGATTCCAATCAAGGCCAAAAACGACAGGCGGATTAGCCTGTGACGCATGGAATACAGCGTCAATGCGCGATGGATGCCGCGCTCGCCAGGCCCTGATCGGGGTCGGTCGGCTCAGCCATTCACGACACTCTCACCCTATGCTTGTTACCCAGACCGCTGCGGTCGCCACCTCTCTGGCAGTGCGGCCTTGATGGAGTCGACATCGGTACAGGCAGGGCAGTGTCACGGTCCTGTTGCCTGTCATGCGCAGGCTGTCCGTTGTCGTCGACGCAGTATCCGCATTTCCAGCAACGGCGGCGCGAGGCCGGGGTGGCACATGCGTGCGTCCCGTCAGCGCGAATCAAGTGTTCGTCCAGGGAGGATGCAATGCGCGTGGCGGTACTGAGTCTGGCCTGCTTGACCGCACTGGCGATCACGCCAGCGTATGCGCAGCAGGATGGTCAGGAAGATGCGCAGGCGTTGCGAAAGGAGATCGCTGCCATGCGCCAGGCGCTGGAAGGGATGCAGCAGCGCCTGGATCGGCTGGAGCAGCGTGAGGGGGCCGTAGCGGCCAGGGCGCAGGTGCCGCCGCCGATGGCTGCAGCCGCCAGCAGCGCCAACCTGCTGCATCCCACCCAGGTGCCGGGCGTGGCGCAGCCGGTGCTGCCGCAGCGCGAATCAGTGGCCGACCCGTCCACCGCTGCGTCGCGACCGGACAGTGCGGCCGGCCCGACCGATCCGGACCTGAAGGGCTTCTTCGCCATTCCCGGCACTGACACGATGATCCGCATCGGCGGCTACGCCAAGCTGGATGCCATCGCCGATTCGCGTGCAGCCGGCGACGAGGACCAGTTCATTCCTTCATCGATGCCGGTGGGCGGTCGCCATCGTGACGTCTCCAATTTCAACATCCATGCCAAGCAGACCCGCTTCAGCTTCGAGGCGCGACGTCCGACCACGCACGGCAACCTACGCTTCTACCTGGAGAATGACTTCTTCGGTAGCAGTGACGGCTACGAATTCCGCCTGCGCCATGCCTATGGCCAGCTCGGCAATACCTATGCCGGCTACGGCTATTCCAGCTTCATGGACCCGGACAGCCTGCCCGATACGCTGGATTTCGCAGGGCCCGGCGGTGCCGGATACCTGCTGGTGGCGGGCATCCACCACAGCTTCGCAATAGGCAAGGGCAACATCCTGACTGTCGCTGCCGAAGATCCGAAGACCGAACTTGCTGGTGCCACCGATGAGCGGGGCGCGGTAAACCGGTTGCCTGATGTGACGGTGACCGCGCGCATGGAGCGTGACTGGGGCCACCTGCAGCTCGGCGCAGTGGCACGAAGCCTGGCCTATGACGGCGATGGCGTGCGCGACCGGCGCGTGGCCGGCGGTCTGCAGGTGAGTGGATCGGCGTCCGTGGGTGAGCGCGATCTGCTGCTGTTCGGTGTCTTGGGTGGGCGTGGTCTCAGCCGCTACACCGCCGACCTGACCGGCTCCGGGCTGGACGCGGTAGTCGGTACCGATGGCCGCCTCGATGCGCTGGATCTGCACGGCGGCTTCGTCGGCTACACCCACTACTGGTCCGGGCTGTGGCGTTCGAACGTGATCTTCGGCCAGCTGACCCTGGAGCGGAATGCCGCACTGGCGGCCGACGCATTCCGGCAGAGCCGCTACGGCGTCTTCAACCTGATCTGGAGCCCGGCGCCTTCGTGGACGATGGGCATGGAGCTGCTGTACGGCCGCCTTGAACAGCAGGGCGGTGCGCGCGGCGACACGGTCCGGGTGCAGGGCAGCCTGCAATACAACTTCATCAAATAGGCGCCAGCGGTCGTATGCCAGCGTAACCCGTCCCCACGCCCGGCTGCACCGGGCTCATGCCAGTACTGGAGATTGTCATGGCAGAAGCAAAGAAAATCGGGGTGGTCGGAGCCACCTTCCTCGTCGCCGGCAACATGATGGGCTCAGGCGTGTTCCTGCTGCCTTCCAGCCTGGCCAAGATCGGTACCGCCTCGATCTGGGGCTGGCTGATCACTACCGCGGGTGCGCTGCTGCTGGCCTTCGTGTTCGCCAAGCTGGGCAAGCTGGCACCGAAGGCGGGTGGCCCCTACGCCTACGCGCGTGACTGGTTCGGACCCTACATGGGCTTCCAGACCAATACCATCTACTGGTTCGCCAACTGGATCGGCAACGTCGCCATTCCGATCGCGGCGGTGGGCTACTTCAGCTATTTCTTCCCGATCCTGTCCGAGCCACTGGTGCGCTGCATCGCGGTGCTGGTGCTGGTGTGGGCACTGAGCTTCGCCAACATGATCGGCCCGGCGTTCGTCAGCCGGGTGCAGACGGTCACCACCAGCTTTGCGCTGGTGCCGATCCTGGGCATCGCCATCTTCGGCTGGTTCTTCTTCGATGCCGACATCTTCAAGGGCGCCTACAACGTGTCGGGCGAGTCCAACTTCGGCGCGATCTCCAGCGCTGCAGCACTGACCCTGTGGGCCTTCATCGGTGTCGAGTCGGCCTCGGTGACGGCTGGCGTGGTGGAGAACCCGGAAAAGAACGTGGCCCGCGCCACGCTGGCCGGTGTGTTCCTGGCCGCCATCGCCTACATCGCCAGTTCTTCGGTGATCATGGGCATGGTGCCGAACTCGGAACTGCAGGTATCCGACGCGCCCTTCGCGCTGGCCGCGGCCAAGGCGGTCGGTGGCTGGGGCGGTGCGCTGGTCAGCCTGTGCGCCTTCATCGGTGCCGCCGGTTCGCTGGGTGGCTGGATCCTGTTGACTGCGCAGAGTGCGAAGGCGGCCTCCGATGATGGCCTGTTCCCGAGCATCTTCAGCAAGACCAACAAGGATGACGTGCCGGTCAAGGGCGTGCTGATCGTGGCCGTGCTGATGACCCTGGCGGTGCTGGTCACCTCCACCTCGGAAACCGCGTCGGCCCAGTTCGACGTGATCACGTCGGCGGCCGTGGTGCTGACCCTGCTGCCCTACATCTACTCGTGCGTGGCGTGCTACTTCGTGGTCGAGCGGTCGCACACCCTGGTCCACACCGGTGCGTTCTGGACCCTGACCAGCCTGACCGTCGTGTACTGCCTGTGGGCGATCTACGGCTCGTCGGGAACCATCGTGCAGTACGCCTTCCTGTTCGTGCTGTTCATCACCGTGTTCTATCCCTTCTTCAGCGAGGAGCGCCGCCAGCAGCGGCAGCGCGCCCGTGAGGCCTCGGCCATCAGCGCCGGCGCCCAGCGTTCCTGAGTTCGACAAGGAGAATCAACGTGTACTTCAAGTCCCTGGACTATCCGGTCATTGTCATCGACAACGACTACGAGTCGCCGCGCATCGGCGGCATCCTGATCCGCGCCCTGGTGGAAGAGCTGCGCGGCAATGGCCAGCGCGTGCTGTGCGGCCTGAACCTCGATGATGCCCGTGCTGGTGCCCGCACCTACGTGGCGGCCTCGGCAGTGCTGATCTCGATCGACGGCAGCGAAGAAGTGGATGGCGAGTTCCAGCGCCTGACTGCCTTCCTGCGCGAGCAGAGCGCACGCCGCGCCAACCTGCCGGTGTTCCTGTACGGCGAGCGCCGCACCATCGAGAAGGTGCCGAGCAAGCTGCTCAAGTACATCCATGGCTTCATCTTCCTGTTCGAGGACACCAAGAGCTTCATCTCGCGGCAGGTGATGCGCGCGGCCGAAGACTACATGAAGAACCTGTTGCCACCGTTCTTCAAGGCGCTGATCCATCATGCGGCCGAGTCCAACTACTCCTGGCACACGCCCGGCCATGCCGGCGGCGTGGCGTTCACCAAATCGCCGGTCGGCCGCGCATTCCACCAGTTCTACGGCGAGAATACCCTGCGCAGCGACCTGTCGATCTCGGTGCCGGAGCTGGGCTCGCTGCTCGATCACACCGGCCCGATCAAGGACGCCGAGAACGAAGCCGCGCGCAACTTTGGTGCCGACCATACCTTCTTCGTCACCAACGGCACCTCCACCGCCAACAAGATCGTCTGGCATGGCACGGTGGCGCGTGGCGACGTGGTGTTCGTCGATCGAAACTGCCACAAGTCGCTGCTGCACGCGCTGATCATGACTGGTGCGGTGCCGGTGTACTTCACCCCCAGCCGCAACGCGCACGGCATCATCGGTCCGATCAGCCTGGATCAGTTCACGCCGGAGTCGCTGCAGCAGCGCATCGCCGCCAATCCGTTGGCCAGCCAGGCCTACAGGGCCGGTTCCAAGCCGCGCATCGCGGTGGTGACCAATTCGACCTACGACGGCCTGTGCTACAACGCCGAGAAGATTGCCGATGAGATCGGCAGCGCGGTCGACTTCCTGCATTTCGACGAAGCCTGGTACGCCTACGCCGCGTTCCATCCGTTCTACGAGAACCACTACGGCATGGCCAAGGGCAAGCCGCGTGAGCAGGATGCGATCATCTTCACCACGCATTCGACCCACAAGCTGCTGGCGGCGTTCTCGCAGGCATCGATGATCCACGTACGCAATTCGGCGCAGCGCAACCTGGATGCCGAGCGCTTCAACGAGTCGTTCATGATGCATACCTCGACCAGCCCGCACTACGGGGTGATCGCGGCCTGTGACGTTGCCTCGAAGATGATGGAGGGCGATGCCGGCCGTTCGCTGGTACAGGAAATGCACGACGAGGCCATCGCCTTCCGCCGCGCGATGCTGCACGTGCGCGATGATCTCGGCCGCGATGACTGGTGGTTCAGCGTGTGGCAGCCCACCAAGCTCGAGCGCAGCCTGGACAAGGGCGATACGCCAGCACCGCTGGTGGCCAAGCGCGAGGAGTGGTACCTGCAGCCGGATGCGCACTGGCACGGCTTCGAGAACCTGGTTGATGACTATGTGCTGATCGACCCGGTCAAGGTGACCCTGCTGACCCCGGGCCTGGCGATGGACGGCAGCATGGGCAAGCTGGGCATCCCGGCGGCAGTGCTGAGCAAGTTCCTGTGGGGCCGCGGCATCACCGTGGAAAAGACCAACCTGTACTCGGTGCTGTTCCTGTTCTCGATGGGCATCACCAAGGGCAAGTGGAGCACCCTGGTCACCGAGCTGATGGCGTTCAAGGAGCTCTACGATCGCAATGCGCCGCTGAGCCAGGCACTGCCGACGCTGGCCGCCGATTATCCGAATGCCTACGCCGGCTGGGGCCTGCGTGACCTGTGCGACGCGCTGCATGCGTTCAACCAGGAATTTGCCGTGGCCAAGGTGATGCGCGAGATGTACGTGGATCTACCGACCCCGGTGATGACCCCGGCCGATGCCTACAACCACCTGGTGAAGGGCGAGATCGAGCGGGTCGACATCGAGCTGCTCAGTGGTCGCGTCGCTGCGACCATGCTGGTGCCGTACCCGCCGGGCATCCCGACCATCATGCCGGGCGAGCGCTTCGGCGACAGCGACGAGCCGATCATCCAGTCGCTGCGCATCGCCCGTGAGCAGAACGCCCGCTTCCCGGGCTTCGAATCGGACGTGCACGGGCTCATCATCGAGCAGGAGGGGGATGCGGTTTCGTACAAGGTGGAGGTGCTGAAGGCCTGACCCGCAACGGTCGGCGCTTCGGCGAACGATGGATACCGCGCGCGAGCAACGCATCCTGAAGTTCTCGATCGGGGTCACCCTGGCGGTGAGCGCGGCCGGCTTCGGCGGTGGCCTGCTGGTGGGATCACAGG
Source organism: Stenotrophomonas sp. SMYL41 (assembly GCF_036319965.1). Lineage (NCBI taxonomy): Bacteria > Pseudomonadati > Pseudomonadota > Gammaproteobacteria > Lysobacterales > Lysobacteraceae > Stenotrophomonas > Stenotrophomonas sp. SMYL41. Next base: position 345,959 of record NZ_JAWIRX010000002.1, read on the forward strand.
CCATCCTGTTCGACGGCGTGTACAGCCTGGTCGACGTCGCCCTGACCCTGGTGTCGTTGTCGGTGCTGCGGCTGGTGGCGCGGGAACAGAGCCCGCGCTTCCAGTACGGCTACTGGCACCTGGAGCCGATGGTCGAGGCACTGGGCGGTGTGATCCTGTCGCTGGCCTGCGTGTATGCGCTGGCCAACGCCGTGATCGGCCTGACCACGGGCGGGCACGAGGTGAAGTTCGGGCCAGCGCTGTGGTGGGCGGCGCTGCTGAGTGCCAGCAACCTGGCGATGGCGGCGTTCGTCGCGCAGCAGGCGCGGCATCTGCGCTCCGCTCTTTTGTGGTTGGATGTGCGCGGCTGGCTGCTGGGTGGGTTGATGAGCCTGGCGGTGGTGCTGGCCTTCGTGTTGGCGCTGGTCCTGCACGGCGGTGAGTGGCACCACTGGGTGCCGTACCTGGATTCGATCGTGCTGGCGCTGATCAGCCTTGCGGTGCTGCCGGTGCCGGCGCGCAGCGCGTGGAAGGCCATGCGCGAAGTGCTGCAGGTGGCACCGGATGATCTGGACCGGCGCGTGCAGCAGGTGATGCAGGCGTTCGTGGCCGAGCGTGGCTATGCCGGTTTCACCAGCCATGTGGCGAAGATGGGGCGGATGCGCTTCATCGAGATCCATGTGCTGGCTGACCCGACCACGCCGCTGGGGTCGGTGGGCGAAGTCGATGCGATGCGCGATGAGATCGCGGTGCGGCTGGATGCCCGCGGCAGTACGTTCTGGTTGACCATCGATTTCACGGCGGATCCGGCGTGGACGTGATCGTTGCGCGTGGCGAACCGATCTGTTGCACGGACGCTGTTTGACCTCAACCCGAGTTTAGGTTGCAGACTGCCTCGCATCCCCCACGAGGCATGCGGCATGAACCTGCTGACCACCCCGGACCGCGGCCATGGCCTGCTGGAACTGTTCAATCCTCCCGGGCTATACGACCCTTCGGCCAACGGGTACTCGCACGTGGCCGTCGTTCGCCTGCCGGCGCGGGTAATCCATATCGCCGGGCAGGGCGGTGAGGATGCCGATGGTCATCTCTCCCCCGGTTTCGAGGAACAGGTCGAGCAGGCACTGGACAACCTGCAGATTGCGTTGCGCTCGGCGCAGGCCAGCCTGGCTGATGTCGCACGGTTGCGCATCCTGGTGGTCGACCACGACGAGGACCGGCTGGGCATCATCGCCCGGCAGGTGCGGCAGCGTTGGCCGAACCGTGCTGCACCGACCTGCACACTGATCCCTGTGCCACGGCTGGCGCTGGACGGCATGCTGTTCGAGATCGAGGCGGAGGCTTACACGGCCTAGCGCAGGTAGTACTCGACCGGCACCACCAGTTCCTGCGGTGCCTTCAGTTCATCGGGAATGGGCGGCAGCGGCTGCGCACGACGGAATGTCTGCAGCGCGGCGGCGTCGAGCATCGGCTGGCCACTGGACTGCTCCAACCGCAGCGCCAGCAGCCGACCTTCGCGGTCGATGCTGGCCCTGACCCAGGCCGTACCCTGCTGCCGGCGTGAACGTGCGGCGGCGGGGTAGTAGCGGTAACGCTCCAGCCGCGCCATCAGGCGGGCTTCCCACTGGTCGCTGGCGGCGCCGGCCTGGAAGTCTGCCGGTGGTGCGTCGGGAGCGGGCGGCGCGGCCGTGATCGATGCCGGTGCGGGACTTGCATCGGTCACGGCCGCAGGCGTGGCGACCGGCAGCGGTTGCCGGCCAGTGCCACCGTGTTCGCTGGCGGCGAGGTCGCCTTCGCGCGCAGCGGTGGGCGGGGGCGGCGACGGTGACCGGGTGGGTTGCGATGCGCGCGCCTGCTGCGCCTGGCTCGGGGTGTCTGCCTGGCGTTCTTCCACTGGCTGGGGCGGTGTCGCCGGCGCCAGCAGGCGCAGGCTGATGCGCACGTCCTGCTCAGGCGGCGGCAGCAGCGGCGGCGCGGCCACCCAGTGCACCAACAGCAGCAGGGGCAACAGGTGCAGGCCGATGCTGATGGCGACCGCCTGCCAGTGTTGGCCGCGCTCACTCATCGTCCAGCACCCATAGCAGGTCGGCGTCGGCCGCCTCGACGGTTTCACCCGGCGAGGCCAGTGCGATCACCAGCGCCGGTGTGTCCGCTGGCAGGTAGCCCGGCACGCCGGTACCGCGCAGTACATGCCAGCGACCGGCCACCAGCAGCGCGGGTGCAGGTGCCTCGGTCATTACCTGTGCCATGCGCCTGTCGCGGGCCTGTTGCACGGCCAGCATCCCTTCCAGCATCGGTGCTGCGTCCGCGTGCTGGGCCAGCACCACGGCCGACAGGCGTTGGCGGGCAGCGGCCACCGGGAACCGCACTGCATCAGCGGACGCAAGGTGCGCGTTGACCTCGGCGCGCGCGAGATTCCCGCCGAACAGGGGGATGCCGGCGGCGGTGGCGTCCTGCACCAGCCCGCCATAGGCGGTCCATGGCCATCGTGTATCCCAGCCCAGCAGCTCCTGCAGGCGCGCACCGTCGGCATGGTTGCCCTTGGCCAGCCAGCGCTGTACCCGCTGCAGGCGCGGCTGGCGTTCGCTGGCGATCATCTCCAGCACCAGCGCGCCTTGTGGACGCTGCTGCTGCAGAGACTGCAGCAGCCAGCGCTGGGCGGCGTGGTCACCGGCCAGGTCGTGGCGTTCGCCCAACAGCAGCCGCGGGGCGTTCGCTGCGCGCTTCACGAACGCCGCTTCGTCCAGGCTCTGGCCGCTGGCGAGGTCGAGCACCTTGCCGGGCATCGGCTGCGCGCTGGCCATCGACGCCAGCGCAAGCAGGCACAGCGGCCACCAGCGCCGGCTAGAACGCCACATTGACGCCCATCGAGACGGTGCGGCCACGGCCGTTGCCGCGGTCCAGGATCGGGCTGAAGATGCTGTCGATCGAGGCATTGTTGTCATAGGCCTTGTTCTGCAGGTTTTCGATGTTCAGCCACAGGGTGGTGTTGGCCTGGGGCTTGAAGCTGGCGTAGAAGTCCAGCAGCACGCCGGTGCCGCCGGTCTTGCGGGTCTGGAAGAAGTCGTAGCCTTCCTCGGTCGGGCCGGAGTACTCGGCGCGCAGGCCGGCCTGTACGCGCTGCTGCCACCAGCGGCCGCCCACGTCCAACGTCCAGTAGCGGTCGGGCAGGGCGGTGATGTCTTCAAGGTTGACGAACTCGATGGGCGGCGCGCTGGTGCGCGAGCGGGTCCAGCTCAGCGTGGCGTGGTAGTGCTCGCTGGCGTAGTGCGCTTCCAGCTCGATACCGCGCATGCGCACCACGCCCGGGTGGTTCATCCAGCGCGTGGTGGTGCTGAAGTCGTCCACGTCCAGCGCATCGGTCCAGGCAGTGAGCTGCGGATCGCTATCGATCGGCACCACGAATGGCTCCACTTCCGGCGGATGCACGATCAGCAGGTATTGCGGCTTGATGTAGTCGCGGATGCGGTTGTCGAAGCGGGTGACGCGCAGCTGGGCCAGGTCGCCGTCAACCAGCAGCGAGTCGGTGCTGAGGTTGGCGCCGAACTGCAGGTTTCGCGAGCGCTCACGGCGCAGGAACGGGTTGGCGCCCACGCCGTCGGCATCGCTCATGCCTTCCAGCGGGATTTTCTCGAAGAACATCTCCTGCACGCGCGGCGGCCGCGATGTGCGCGAGACTTCGGCGAACAGCTGCAGCCAGCCGGTGGCCTGCCACGAAACCGCCAGGCTGGGGCTGAGCGCGTGCTGGGTGCGGCGCACGTCGATGCCGCCGCCGTTGATCTCTGCGCACTGGCCGGGGACATCCGAGCACACCGGGACGTGGCCACGGATGCCATAGCGATCCTGGCGCAGGCCTGCGGTCAGCGCGTAGACGTCGTACTGCAGTTCCAGCGTACTGAACACACTGTCCAGCTGGCTGCGGCCCTGGGGGTTGGCGCCGCGCAGAACCGGGGTATCGGCCACGTAGATGTCCGACTGGTGCTTGATGCCGGTGTTCCAGCGCGCCTGCAGCGCGCCGATGTCGAAGCGGCTGGTGTTGTCGAGGGTCCAGCTGCTCAGGCTGCTGTGGGTGCGGCGGCCGATGTAGCTGGAGTCCTCCACCGGCGGATAGAACAGCCGGGTCTTGTTGCTGGCGAAGGTCGCGCGCAGGTCGATCCACGGCGTGTAGGGCGTGTAGTGGTAACTCGCGCGCTGGTTACGCGCGGAAATCTGCCACGGGTAGTTGTGGTAGAAGTCGTTTTCGTATCGCATGTGGCTCAGGTCGAGCCGATGCTGGTCACTGGGCTGCAGGCGTGCTTTCAACAGCCAGCTGCTGGGCTGCTGGCTGCCGGGGTCGGCCTTGTTCTTCTGCCCGCGTGCGGTGGCGTACTCGCTGCTGCGACTGCTGCTGGCGGCGGCCAGCAGGCCGAACTGGCGGTCACCACCGTCCTCGCTGTGGCGCCAGGCACCGGCGAAGGTGCGGCCACTGCCGTAGCCGTTGTTGCCATGGCGATAGCCCGCGCGCAGGCCCCAGTCGCGGCCTTCGCCGAGCAGGTCGTCGATGTCCAGCGTGCGGAAGTTGGCACTGCCGGCCAGCGTGCCGGCGCCATCACCGCCGGCCACCGCGCCGCGCTGCACGTCCACGCCGGCCAGCAGGAAGGGGTCGACATAGGCGAACGGGCCGCCCGAGCCATGCCCGGCATTGTTGCGGAAGGTCTGGGTGACACCGTCGATCATTGTGTTGACCCGGCCAGCGCCGGTCATGCCGCGGATGTTGACCTGCAGGCCGGGCTGGCTGCGCGAATGGAAACTGTGGGTGCCGGGCATCGAACGCAGCAGGCTGTTGCCGTCCTGGCGTTCGGCCATTGCCACGCGCTCGCTGCCGACCGCCGGCGCGAAGCCATCGCGCGTGGCTGGCACATACTGACTGGCGCCCGCACCGGGAGAATGACCGTTCGCGGTATCACCCTGCACGCGCAGAGGGCCGGTTCGACGGCTGCCATCGGCGGGTTCGGCCGGCGCCGGTTCCAGCGTGGCGCGGCGTGGGTCGATGAAGCGGGGGCGCAGGCCGCTGCCCGCCAGCAGGCGCGACAGGGCCTGAGCATCGTCGAACTGTCCGCGCAGCGCCGGCGCTGTCTGGCCGCCCGGCAGAGCCGCGCCGATCACCAGGTCGACACCGGTCAACCGGCTGTAGGCGTCCAGTGCGCTGGCCAGCGGTTGTGCAGGAAGATCGAAGTGGCGGGTGGCGGCCTGCGCATGAGCGCTGGCGGACAACAGCGGAAGCGGACTGGCGCAGGCCAGTGACAGGGCGAGGACAAGGGGGCGGTGAAACAGCATCGGGGGCTCCAGGGGCTGACGCAGCGCGTCGTCATCCTGGGTAGACGCAGCGGCAGGGCCGATGTCAGGGTGCATCGCGATGTCCCCTGCGTGGTGGCAGCCAGACCTGCACGCCCGCGCCGAGGCGGAGCACGCGCACATGCAGCTGCGTGGCCAGCTGGTCCCGGCTGCGCGCCGCACCGTCAGCGCTGCCGAGCAGGGTGACCGGCTGCTGGCGGAGGTGTGCGCCGATGATCCAGGTATGGCCGCCATGCCAGCGATCCAGGTCCTGGGTGACCTCGGCCAAGGGCGTGGAGACCCAATGCAGGCGACGTTCGCGCCAGGCCAGCGCGCTCTGGCTGGGAGCCAGGCCGACGGTCGCTGCCTGTCCATCGAAGCGCAGCTGCTGCCCTTCGATGGCCTGTTCACTGCGGCTGCCGCTGTCCACGCGGACGCGATGCTCGGTGACGGTGACCACGCTGTCGTTGTGCTGCACGGCAAGGTCGAAGGCGGTGCCGAGCGCGGTGACCGTGCCGTGCGCCGTATGCACCTGGAACGGATGCTGCGCATCGGCGGCTACCTTGAACCAGGCCTGGCCATGCTGCAGCTGCAGCTGGCGGCGCTGTGCATCGATGCGGACATGGACTTCGCTGCCGGGCGAGAGCAGCACGTGCGAGCCATCCGGCAGGACTTCTTCGCGGATCTCGCCCGACGCCGTGCGCATTACCTGGGCGGCTGGTGGCGCGGCCTGGCGGGTATACAGGCCCAAGGCACAGAGCAGCAGCACGGCAGTGCCGGCGTCGCGCAATCGTCGGCGCTGCCGCTTGCGCTGGTGCCGCTGCAGGCTGGGCGTCGCATCACCGGCCTGCCAGAGCGCCTGCAGATGCTGGTACTGCGCGGCGTGGCGGTAGTCAGCGTGGTACCACTGGTTGAAGGCGCGCTCGTCGCGGCCGCCGTCGTGGCCGTCCAGCCACCAACGCGCAGCCTCGCGCGCGATCGCATCCTGGCTCATGCGCCGGGTACCTGCTGCAGCGCAACCAGCGCACGCAGCAGATGGCCGTGCGCGGTCTGCCGGCTGATGCCCAGCTGGCGGCCGATCTCGGCCAGTGCCATCTGCTCCACCCGTGCCAGCAGGAATACCTGGCGCGAGCGCGGAGGCAGCGCGGCAATGACAGCGTCGAGGTGGCGCAGCTGCTCGTTGTCGAGCAGGCGCTGCTCCGGCAGGGGGGCAGGATCGGCGATGGCGTGCAGTTGCGCCTCATCCAGGGCCTCTTCGCGCCGGCGTTGGCGCTGCCGGTAATGATCGGCGATCAGATTGTGGGCGACGCGGTACAGGTAAGCGCGGCCATTGCTCAGCAGGCCACTGGCGGCGACTTTGACGACGCGCAGCCAGGTTTCCTGGACGACGTCATCGGCGTCGCAGCGTTGCGGGAGTTTGCGGCGGACATGGGCGTGCAGCGGCCGGTAATGGGCCGCGCACAGCTGCGCGACATCCGTCGGTTCGACAGGCGTGGACACGGGGCGGGCGACAACTGGGAAAGGGAACAGCCCGCGGCGGCAAGGGCAGCGGCTGCACCTTACAGCAAAAGAGAATCATTTGCATCTATAGATGGGCATGGCACACCTGCGCGGACGCGGGATCAGCGCGGGCGATAGTCGCAGTGGATCTGCAGGGCTTCGGTGGGGTTGTGGTGCAGCTCGAAGCCGCAGTGCTGCAGGCCGTGCTTCACCCGCGCGATCGCTTCTGCATGGCGGGCGACGCGACGATCCTGCCAGCGCGGCGGGGTGAACACGCCCAGCGGCAGCAGCCGCAGTCGCTTGCCGCGCAGTACCAGTGAGACATCGATATGACGGCCATCGATATCGTGGCCGTTGGCGCCGAAAATGGCATCGACTTCATCGTGCCGTTGCGGATAGCAGGTGCGGAAGAGGGTGATACCGAGCCGCCGCACCAGGCGCCGGAAGCCGCCGAGGCGGCTGTGGCGGGGCTCGAAGCCCCGGGTGAGCAGCAGGCGCAGTTCGGCAGGCAGCAGTGCCTGTGCCTCGAGCAGGCGTTGCAGCACCTCTGCGTCGATCTGGATATGGCGGGAGGGCCAGCGCGGGGCGACATGCAACCCGTGGTGGCTGCCGCGGTGCAGGGTCAGCATGCGTGAAGCTTCGCATGTGGGGAAACAGCCGGGGTAGTG